>DATCZS010000023.1:0-77315 GCA_036525795.1 Acidimicrobiia bacterium
GAACGTGAGGAGGCCCGTGTCCGAGGCGCGCATGCCCAGCTTGTCGAGTTTCCGCGACACCTCGAATCCCGGCGTGTCGGTGGGCACCACGATCTGGCTCATCCCCATGTAGCCGCCTTCGTCCGAGGTCCTGGCGAGGAGACAGATCCAGTCGGCCTGGAGCGAGTTGGTGATGTAGATCTTCGAGCCGTTGATCACGAACTCGTCTCCGTCGCGAACCGCCCGGGTGGTGATGGCCGCCACGTCGGAGCCGGCGTCCGGCTCGGTCACCGCCACCGAGCAGACCATCTCGCCCCGCAGCGCCGGAGCCAGGTAGCGCTTCTTGAGCTCGTGCGAGCCGTGCGCATGCAGCGAGGGCGTGGCCATGAACACCTGCACTCCGAGCGCCATACCGATCGAGCCGAGATCCGCTCGACCGAATTCCTCGGCCAGGATCACGGTGTACAGGTGATCGGCACCCTGTCCGCCGTAGGCGGGGTCGTATTCGAGTCCCAGGAACCCCAGATCCCCCATCTTCGTGAAGACGTCGTGGAGGGGCATCATCCCGGCCTCTTCCCACGCATCGGCGTGCGGGTTGATCTCTTGTTCGACGAACTCCCGCAGAACCCGACGGAACTCGCGGTGCTCGTCGGTCCACTGAGGCATTGCTCGCTCCCGGTTCGGCTGGTTCGATCGTACCGACCGATGGCCCGGTCGCTCGGGTCAGACGAGCGTGACGACGTAGTCGCTGACGTCGGCGCTCCAGGTCAACTCGATGAGGCCCCTGGTCTGGGCGGCCTTGCAGAACTGGAGGAACCCGCCGTAGCCGAAACGCTTCTCGGAGAAGCCGGGGAGTCGCTTGCGGACCTGATTCTTCAAACCGGAAAGCACAGGGCCGCCGTTGCGCCCCTGAAGATCCCGGACGACCGCCGCCAACACGTTGAACGCTTCCTGCTCGCCCGGGTTCGAGGCGAGCTCGACCACGGGATCGCCCCGGGCCGGACCCTCGGACAGCTCGACCACGTCGTGCGATTCGAGGTGATGCAGCAGCTCACCGAAGGCCCGGAACCCGAAGACGGCCTCCGAGAAGGTGGGATCCTTGCGGATCAGGGCACGTTTGAGCGTCGAGGCGAGTACGGCGTCGCCGCCGGTCCGCTGCAGGCCGGAGATCGTGGTGGTGATGAGACTCTCGAGTTCATCCAGCTCGCTGGCGCCGCTGTCGGCCTCCTGTTTGGCGACCGGCTTCGAGTCAGGCAGAGCCTCGCGGGCGTCGACCCCTTCGAGGTTGTCGTAGAAGAGAAACTCGTCACACGCCGGAGGAAGCAGGTTCGAGGTGGAAGCCTTGACCCCCACCCCGATCACACGCTTGTTGAGCTCGCGGAGCTTGTGCACGAGCGGCGTGAAGTCCGAGTCACCCGTGCAGATGACGAACGTGGTGATGTACTCGCGCTCGAAGGCCAGCTCGATGGCGTCGACCGCCATCTTGATGTCGGCCGCGTTCTTGCGGACCATCCCCATCCGCTGGGGGATCTCGATCAGCTCGACGTGGTTCCTGGTCAGCATTCGCCTGTCTTCGTCGAACATGGACCAGTCTGCGTAGGCCCGACGGGAGACCACCCGGCCCCGTTCGGCGAGCGCGTCTGCGATCGGTTTGAGGTCGAAGGCCATGCCTCCCAGGGCATCTCGCGCGCCGATGGCGAGGTTCTCGTAGTCGATGAAGAGGGCGATGCGGTCGTCGTCGAAGGAAACCATGTGCTTCTGACACTACAGGTCGGCGTAGGCCGGCACGCAGTGATGACCTCGGACGCCGGCCCGGAGTGCCGGTGGCGGCGGGGACGACCGCGTTCGCACGTTCTCCCGGCCGGATGGCACAATCACCGGCGACGTCTCCGAAACCTCAGACGGAGGTCGGTGAAAGACATCTCGCCCACGTAGCTCAGGGGATAGAGCAACTGCCTCCTAAGCAGTAGGTCACAGGTTCGATTCCTGTCGTGGGCGCGGCAGCGGCCGTGAGGTGCCGGCGGCATTCGGTGAGTTACGCCCCTGGCGAGGGCCTTCGGCCGGGCCATACTCTCGGGAGATACCAATGACCGAACCGTTCTACGAGCCGCTCTCCTACCTGGACTCCTCGTTTCTCGCACTCGAGACGCGGACCACCCACATGCACGTGGCCGGAGTGGCCCTGTTCGAGGCGACGCCGCTCACGGGGGAAGACGGCGGTATCGACATCGAGCGGATCCGGCTGCACATCGCCTCGAAGCTCCAGTACATCCCCCGGTACCGCCAGCGTCTGGGGTTTGTGCCGTACAACCGGTCTCCGGTGTGGATCGACGACGACAGCTTCAGCTTCGACTACCACGTGCGGCACACCAGTCTCCCCCGCCCCGGCTCCGACGAGCAGCTGAAGCGGCTGGCGGGCCGGATCGTCTCCCAGCAACTCGATCGCACGAAGCCGCTGTGGGAACTGTGGGTGGTCGAGGGCGTGAGCGACGACCGGTTCGCCATCATCGCCAAGATCCACCATTGCATGATCGACGGGATCGCCGGCGTCGACCTGACGACGATCCTCATGAACGTCATCCCGACGTCCGAGGTCGAGGCCATCCCCGAATGGAATCCGCGGCCTGCCCCCAGCGGGACTCAGCTGGCCGTGGCCGAGATGGCCAAGCGCGCCCGCAAGACCATCGAGAACCTGACATCGGTGAGCGAGACGGCGCTGAGCAGCCGCGACATGGCGGGCCAGCTCCTCCACCGGCTGTCCGCCGCCGGCCAGTCCCTGCGATCCGGATGGTTGACGCCCTCCGGCCGGACTCCCCTCAACCCCGACATCGGGCCGAACCGCCGCTTCGACTGGACAGAGATTCCGCTCGAATCGGTGAAGACGGTGAAGAACGTCCTCGGAGGCAGCCTGAACGACGTGGTGCTGGCCACGGTGGCCGGGGCCGTTCGCCACTTCCTCGAGGTGGAACGGGATTTCGACACGAGCGCGCTCGAATTCCGGGTGATGGCGCCGGTTTCGGTCCGCCGGCCGGACCAACGCGGCACCCTCGGCAACCAGGTCGCAATGTGGCTGGTCACGCTGCCGGTGTCGGAGCCCGATCCCGCCAGGCGCCTCGAGCTGATCGCGGCGGAGACGAAGAACCTCAAGGCGACCGACCAGGCGCTCGGCGCAGCCACCCTGGTCGACCTGAGCCGCGGCACGCCTCTCCCGCTGCTGTCACTCGCCAATCGACTGGTGGGTCGAGCCATGCGACCCTTCAACATGACCGTCACCAACGTGCCCGGGCCCCAGTTCCCCATGTACCTGCTCGACTCACGGATGCTCGCCAACTACCCGATCGTCCCGCTGTGGTCCCAGCACGGGGTCGGAATCGCCCTCTTCTCCTATGACGGCCGGCTGCTGTGGGGCATCCACGCCGACTACGACGCCTTGCCCGACACCGGGGCCATGATCGACTCGATCCACCACAGCTTCGCCCAACTCGAGAACGCCGCGGCTGCCGCCGCCGGCACGTGACCCCCCCGCCATCTCGCCGGCGGGTCGTAGGACTCGTACTGGTCGGATCGGTGTTGACGTCCTTCTCGGCGATCTTCTTCGCGCTCTCGGACACCACCCCCGTCGTGGGAGCGCTGTACCGGATGATCTACTCGCTCCCGTTTCTCGTCGTCATGGTGTGGGTTCGGCGCCGCCGCGACACCCGCACCACCCGGGAGCGGTTGCTGGCCGGACTCGCCGGGGTCTTTCTCGCAGTCGACCTCTTCGCCTGGTTCGCCTCCATCGAATGGATCGGGGCGGGGCTCGCGACATTGATCGCCAACGCCCAGGTGATCATCGTTCCGATCGCGACCTGGGCGATGTTCCGGGAACGACCGGGGCCGTCGGTGCTGATTGCGACCGTTCCCGCGCTGGGTGGGCTCGCGCTGATATCCGGATTGGGCCGCCCCGAGAGCTTCGGGACTCGCCCGGTGCTGGGGGTGCTCGTGGGGATGATGGCAGCGCTTCTTTACTCGGCGTTCTTGATCACCTTCCGCCGATCCAACCGTCGACTCGCTCCGGCCGCCGGGCCGATGCTGGATGTGACGATCGGTGCTGCGGTCACGGCGGCGATCGTGGCCATCGCCACCCACGCCGACGTCCGGCCGGCCGCGCCAGGGCACTGGTGGCTGGTGGCCATGGCGCTCGCCGGGCAGGTGATGGGCTGGACGTTGATCTCCTACGCGCTCCCCCGCCTCGAGGCGGCGGCGACGTCGTTCGCGATCGTGCTCCAGCCCACGCTGACGCTGATCTGGGGCCGGGTGTTCTTCGAAGAGATCCCCTCGACCGTCCAGCTGCTGGGGGTTGGAGTCGTGTGGTCGACGATCGCCTACGTCGTCACCCGGCGTCAATCCGGGCGGGTCCCGGACCACAGTGCGTCCAGCGCCTGATTCACGGCGTCCGGAGCCTCCATCGGAGCGAGATGACCGATGCCCGGGAGGACCACCAGCCCGGCATGCGGGCACGCATCCGCCATCGCCTCTGAATCCGCCACCGGCGTGACCACGTCGAGCTCCCCCACGATGATCGACACCGGAACGGAGACCCCTTCGAGCACACCGGACCGGTCCGGTCGGTCGCGCATGCCGGCCAGGTCGGCGACACTCGTCTCGTAGCGCTGGCGCTCGATCATGGACCGGAGGCGCCCTCTCGGCAGGGCAGGCGCATCTGGTGCCATCAGTTTGGGGGTCAGCTGGCTGGACAACCACGCCCTGTCGTTCTCGAGTAGGCCGGCCGCAGTGGCATCTCGCCCGGCCTTGCCCTCGGGGCTGTCCGCCGTCGCCTTGGTGTCGACCAGTGCCAGCGTTCGCACCAGGTCCGGACGCCGCTCGATCAGCGAGAGCGCCACGTATCCACCCATGGAGAAGCCGACCAGATCGACCTGCCCCCACTGTTCGGCCTCGATGAGGGAGATCAGATCGTCGGCCAGCAGGTCCATCGTGTGGACGTCATCGCCCTGCCAGACCGAGTCGCCGTGACCGCGCAGATCGGGGGCGACCACATGCCTTTTCCCGGCCAAGCCCGCCAGTTGATCCACCCACATCTCCGAGTCGAGCGGGAATCCGTGCACCAGCACGGCGACGGGGCCCTCCCCTGCTTCCAATGACGGCATCCCGTGGCGTCCGCGGTCGATCTTGATCATGGGTCTCCTTCGTCGGGTCATCCAAGCCGCCTTTGCCGCGCCCCAGGCCAGATGCGCATGCCACGCCCGCTCGCCCAGCGCCCGCGAGGAGGCGGGGGCGAGAGCGAAGACATCGCCGGGCAGCAACGACCGGACGGCGTCGTCTCGCTCGACGGGAGCGGTCTTCGAGCCGCGCAGCGCCTCGGTAGGGCCTTCCATGGCCGACTGGAACATCTCCAGCGGTCCGCGCCGTTGCTGGGGAAAGGGTCGGGAGAGGAGGTCATCGAGTTCCACTCGCAGGCGGGTCGCCGCGTCCGAGCACACCCGTTCCCACCCGGGCGGGGCGTCGATGCCGAGCACCTCGATCCGGTCATCGAGATAGGGCGGCAACGCCTCCACCAGCGCCTCGATCAGCTCGCGTGAGGCGTCATCCATTCGACGTTCCCGCCAGCTGGCCGCCGAACACCTGCACCACCATCAACCCGAGCGGCCCGTCGACCGCAGCCACGCCCACCCGGTCGAACGCGGTCCGCAGGAGGTTCTCTCGGTGGCCGGGCGAGTCCATCAGCGCCTCGTGCACCGCCCGCGGGGTGGCGGCCAGCGCCAGGTTCTCTCCCACCGCGTAGAGGCGGATCCCGGCGGCACCTACTCGGTCGACCACGTCTCCGGTCGTCGGCGACCTGTGCGACACGAAGCCAGCCGTGTACATGTCGACGACGTGGGCACGCGCCACCTCGGCGAGACCGTCCGACCACGCCAACGGAGCGACTCCGGCTTCGAGCCGGGCGTCATTGAGCAACTCGAACACCTGCTGGGCCCCCGATGGCCGCTCGTCGAGCTCGTCGGGTTCCGCCGCCTCGATCTCGAGGGTGGCGTCCTCGTCGAGGATCACCCGGCGGTCGCCGACCAGAGGCTCCAGCGCCAGGATCGTGTCCAGAACCGAGTCGCCCGCCACCGACTGAAAGGCGCGCTGGGCGAGTGACTCCGGGTCGGCGACGGTCGAGACGATGACCGAGTCGTCGAGGGCGGCGTCCACCGCCGAGGGCATGGGAAGAACTCGCAGCATCGAGACGGCGAGGAGCACGATGACGAGTACCCAGGCCGCGGCGAACCCGGCGCCCAGGAGGCGGTTCGCCAGGTTCAACCCGGGCAGTCGAACGACCGTGCCCAGCCAGTGGGCGGCAAGGCCCATCGCCAGCCCGACCACGATGAACAGCGCAATGCCCGACCCGAGCCGGGCCCATTCCGAGCTGACGTCGAAGCGGTCGGCGAGAAAGTCGCCCAGGGGGCCGCCCAGCCGAAACGCCAGCGCCACCCCCAGCACGAGGCCGAGAAGGTCGAGCACCTCCTTGACGAATCCGCGAATCCACCCACGAATGAGGACCGCGGCAAGCGAAAGGCCGAGAAGGAAGTCGATCATCGGTCACTCGCCGGAGGGCCCGGCCAGTTCGATCCTCATCCGCTTGTTCGCCTTGCCCTTCGACTCGGTCTTGACGACCCGAACCCCTCCGACTTCGAGGGTGGTACGCACGTGCGTCCCCCCGTCGGCCTGACGATCGAGCCCGACGATGTCGATCACCCGGATCTCCCTGACCCACTCGGGGATCAGGTTGACCTTCGTCCTGATCAGATCGGGATCTTCCAGAGCATGCTCTCTGGCCAGGTACACGATCTCGGTGGGGTATCCCTTCACCAACTCCCGATTGAGCGTCTCCTCCACCTGCCGCCCGAACTCCTGGGAGATGGCATCCAGCTCGAAGTCCATCCGGGCCACGCCGGGCTCCATGTTGCCCCCCGTGACCTTCGCCCCGAAGTCCCGGTACACCACGCCCGAAAGGGCATGGAGCGCGGTGTGGGTCCGCATGATCCGGTATCGCCGGTCCCAGTCGATGGCTGCCTCGACCGCCATCCCCGGTTCGGGCAGCGGGTCGCCACCGACCGGAATGTGGATGACCTTCCCCTGACCGCGGACGGTGTCCGAGATGCGAGTCTCGCCTCCGTCCCATCGCAGCGTCCCTGTGTCCCCCGGCTGCCCCCCGCCACGGGCGTAGAAGACCGTCCGGTCGAGCACCACGCCATCGACGGCGACTTCGGCGACGGTTCCCTCCGCCACCCTCAGGTACGCGTCCCTTCCGGCGAGCTCCTCTGTGGGCATTTCTCGTTCTCCTCGTCGCTCAGGTGTCGGACACGACCCGCTCCCCGGGATCGGGGGCGGGCTCGTCGCCGGTCACCGTCTGCAGCTCTGCGGTGTCGAACAACCTCGGTTCCTGGTCCCGGCGGCGGATGGGACGCAGCACCTCGGGCCGCTGAGTCACTTCGATCATCGCCTCGCTGGCTTCGGCCCACGACTCGCCCAGCACCCGGGTCCGCCAGAGGTGCCCGGCCACGATTCGAAGCACGCTGACCGTCGGGACCGCGATCAGGACCCCGAGCAGACCGGCCACCGAGCCGCCGGCGAGCAGCGCCAGGACGATCACCAACGGCGACAGCCTCACCCGCGTCCTCTGTACGAGCGGCGTGATCAGGTGATTGTCGATTTGCTGGATAGCCGTGAAGATGACCACCGCCAGCACCGCCTTGGTGAGAGAGCCGTCGACCAGGGCCACCGTCACTGCCAGGGTGGCACCGAAGAACGGTCCCGCGAACGGCACCATGTTGAGGAGCCCGGCGGCCAGACCGATGATCAGCCAGAAGGGCAGGTCGAGGATCCACAGGCCGACGGCGGACAGTGCCCCCACCACCATCGCCACCAGGAGTTGACCCCTCACGAAGGCGGCCAGGGCGGCACCGGCCTGGCCCGCAACGAACGCCACCTCGTCACGCAGACGGGGCGGAACGAGGGCGATCATCAGGCGCTTCGAGCGGGGCAGGTCGACCAGCATGTAGAACCCGAGCACAGGGGCGAGAACGAATAGTGCGACCGTCTCCGCCACCCCGACCAGCACCCGTCCGGCCCCCGATCCGAAGTTGCCAAGGACGGCTTGGATGGCTTCTTGGTTGTTCGGATCCGAGATCCACTCCCGAATGGTCTCCGAGTTCCACACCGGTCCGAGATCGATGCCGACCCGATCGCTGGTGTCCTTGAGCCATTCCACGATCGAGTCGTAGAGGGCGGGGAGGCCGACCCCGAACTCGTTGGCCTGATCGCGCACGGTGGGGACGATCAGGAACCCGATCGCAACGAGCAGCGCTGCCAGCGTGATGTAGGCGAAGAACGTGCCGATCACCCGCGGGATGGCGATGCGCTGCAGGCCTCGGACCAGGGGATCGAGCAAGACGACGAGACCCGTCGCGAACGCGAGCGGAAGCCAGATGATCCGAACCTCACCGGCAACTCGGAGCACCGCCCACCCCAGGACGAGCACTCCGATCGAGGCCCACACGATCAACGCAATACGGCGCAACCGATCGGTCACGGGCATGGTCGTCACCACTGCGAGTGTACTCAGGGGTGCGATATCGCCACGGTACCGGCCCCCTCTTCGACGGTGATGGTCCAACCGACCCCGCCGGGCGGAGCCCGAAGCCCACCGGCGGCAGCCACCCACGACGGGGGAACTGCGGCGCTCCCCTCCACGGTCGCCGGAACGTCCTCCGGGATCTCGATGCGCAGGGGGCCGCTCACCACCAGTGATGCCGGCGACGTCACCGGTCCGAGACGGATCCAGCCCCCTCTCGCGGACACCGCCATCTCACTCACGGTGAGCCCCTGGACATCGAGATCGACCACGGGTGCGCTCACCTGCAGGGTCCAGGCGGGGAAGTCGGGCAGAGTGACCGTCATCCCGCCGAACCGGAACCAGCCTTCTTCTGACCCGCCCGCCACCGACACGATGGTCGGCTCGACGCCGATCAACTCCACGACGGCGGCACCCAGCCTGCCGCCGGTCCGGTCCATCCGTACCTTCAGTCCAGTGCCGGCGCCGAGCGTCACTTCACCCTGCGCCGCCTCCAGCACCAGCCTCGCCGTCGGGTCGTCGGACACCACAGACGACACGACATCGGCGGCCGCAGACGGCACCACCCCCGAGCCGGACAGATGCAGGGTCAGGCCGGTGAAGAGCCACGTGAGCACGAACATCGGGGCCATTCCGGCCCATCGGCTCTGAGGCCTCACCAGGACGGTGACGAGCGAAGGGATCACCGGCACCAGAAGTGGCCAGAGCGCAACGAGGTCGAGCACCAGCGTCGGCGAGAGGACCCGTCCGACGATGGCCACGCTCACGGCCAGAACCGAGAAGGTCGACATCGCCCAGGCCGCCACCGGCCATGGGCTTGACGGCTGCCTCACCCCTCGTACGAGCGTCCGAGCACGACCACGATGTCGGCGTCCAGTTCAGGATCGGGGATCAGCTCGATCAGCGCGTCCGGGATCTGAGCCCCCAGCTCGAGCGCCTCCGCTCCGAACCCTCTCCGATACCAGATGCGTGACTGATCGAGCTGCTCGGGCGCGTTGTCGGGCGTGCCCATCTCGTACCCCAGATCGGCGAGCTGCTGGCTGACCTGACCCGCCAGACCGGGGATTCCAACGGCATTCAGCACCAGCACCCGTACATCGGACGGCGCCCGAACGGTGGTGGGCGGCGCCGCCGTGGTGGAGGTGGTGGCCGGCGCGGTGGTGGTCGTGGTCGGTGCCCGGGTGGTTGTGGTGGCTTCCGGCGCAGCCGTGGTCGCGACGCTCGTCGTGGTGGCGTCCACCACCCCTGCACCGTCGCCACCGAGCCCGTCGATGAACGAGATCGCGCCGAAGACCAGCATCGCCACGACGATGATCACGAGGCCCATGATCGCCAGGTCCCTGAAGAACGGGCCCCGGCTGGACGACGCGTGCCTTCCCCGCGCCATCAGCCCGCCCCTACTGCGAGGATCCGCCTCAGACGCCGAATGGTGAGCGGGTCGTAGGCGGCGGCGTCGTGCACGTCCATCAGCTCACGCAGCCTCCGGTAGTAGGCGGCGGCATCGATCCCGAGGAGATCGGAGATCGTCGACTCCTTCGGGCCCGGGTAGCGCCACCACCCCCGCTCGAAGTCGAGGATCAGGCGATCGTGTGTCGACAGCATCGTGATTGCCGTCAGAGTATTCCCACCATTCCGATAGCCAGGGATTTCGCGCATGCCCGACCCCGTAGCGCCGGCCGGGTCCGGTGAGCTCGATTCCGACAGGGCTGTTCATGCCCTCACAGTCGAGCCCATCCCGCAACGTCTCATCACATTCGGCCCGCCGTCCTGGGCTCGGTGAAGCCACAGGCCCGAGACAGGGACGGTGACCGGACCGACAGGGTGACGCCTCGGCCCGCAAGCTCCGCATCCGACCAGGAATGTGTGGAGGCTGCGCAGCCGGGCAATCTCGAAGATGCCACAGGTCCCTTTCGCATTCCCGAACGGGTTGTCAGACTGTCTGTCAAGTGAGGGGAGAGAGAATGCGCCGTCTTCGGCTATTCGTGTTGCTGTTGGTCCTGGTCGCCGCCTGCGCGGGCCCAACTGCCGAGACCACACAAACGACCACGACCACGGCTCCACCTTCTACGACCACGACGACGCAACCTCCGCTGCCCGAGGGCGACTTCGTCAATGGTGGACTGCTGTATGACAAGTGGTGGGCGGCAGCCGGGGTCGATGAGCCGACCGGGGATAGCCCACTGTGGGCCACTCAGAGCACCAATACTCGCTCGGGTGGGGACACTTGGCGCTGCAAGGAGTGCCACGGGTGGGACTATCTGGGTGCGGATGGCGCCTACGGTTCGGGTTCCCACTTCACCGGCTTCCCGGGCATTCTCGGAGCTGCGTCCGGCGACCAAAGCGACCTGACCGCGATGCTCACAGGTGAGGTCAGCGCAGATCACGACTTCTCGCCCTTCCTCTCCGAACAGGCCATCGCCGACCTTGTCGCGTTCATCAGCGAAGGACTAGAGGACTACTCGTCCTTCGTGGGCGACGACAAGTCCGTGGCCGGCGACACGGGCAATGGCGCAACGCTCTACGACGAATGCACATCCTGTCACGGTGTCGACGGCCGGCAGATCAACTTCGGCGACGAAGAGGAGCCGGAGTATCTGGGGACGATCGCCCTGGCCAATCCCTGGGAGTTCTTCCACAAGGTTCGTTATGGCCAGCCGGGGTCGAATCCTGCAATGCCATCGGCGATCGCAGCCGGCTGGAGCCTCGACGACGTCCGCGATGTCATTGCATTTGCTCAGAGTCTCCCGACACTCTCTGACGCCGCGACTGACGCCATCGTGCGCGGCGGGCTCCTGTACGACAAGTGGTGGTCGGTGGTGGGTGGCGAGGAGCCGGAGGGCGACAGCCCGATCTGGGCCCGCCAGGACACCAACACTCGCTCGGGCGGGGACACCTGGCGTTGCAAGGAGTGCCACGGTTGGGACTACATGGGTGTGGACGGAGCCTACGGGTCGGGTTCACACCTCACCGGGTTCCCCGGCGTGTTCGCGGCTTCCGCCAAGGACGAATCGGACCTCTCCGGCACGTTGACCGGCGGAGTGGATCCCGAGCACGACTTCTCCGAGGTCCTCTCCGAAGAAGACATCGCCGCATTGGTCGCGTTCCTGCAGGGCGGAGTGATCGACATGTCGCAGATCATCGACCTGGGCACCAAGGCTGCGCTGGGCGGGGATGAGACCAAAGGCTCGGAGGCGTTCGCGAGCGCCTGTTCCTCCTGCCATGGTGCGGACGGGACTGAGCTCAACTTCGGGAGCGACGATGAACCCGAATACGTTGGCACTCTCGCAGTAGACAATCCGTGGGAGACCGTCCACAAGATCCTGTTTGGTCACCCCGGATCGGCCATGCCGGCACAGTTCGCGGCCGGGTGGGAGCTTGGCGAAGTGGCAGACCTCCTGGCGTACCTGCAAACGCTCCCCTAGGCCGGCAGTAGACGGGTTGAGCCGGCTGGGGTCTCGCGACAAGGCCGCCAGGCGGCTGTGGGTGGGGCGCGGCGTATCGGGGTGCGCACCGGGGCGGTGACCGGCGCCACCTCGATCCGAGTCGGGTGTCGCACCGGTTCGTGTAACTCGGAAAGCCTGCGGAACTCCCCCGCATCCCGTTCGACGGGCTGAGAGACAGCCACGCCACCGGCATGCTCACCGCCGGGGTCCACCCGAGTGTCTCCCAGGAACGACTCGGACACGGGTCTGCGGCGTTCACGATGGACCGATACAGCGCCGTCCTGCCGGGGAGACAGCGCAGCGCCATCGAACGTCTGTCCGACGCAATAGGTGACAGATAGGTGACACGGCCGGGGTGCGCCGGCGGTCCGACGGACGGAGACCCCGGTCACCGTTGGAGGCCCTTGGGGCCGGCGGTGGGACTCGAACCCACGCCCTGGCGACTACACGTTCACAGGAACCCGTATCACCACGTCTCGTGACGTGTCATCGCGTCCACGAATCCCTCGTCAGAATCGGGTGTTCGCCTCGCCCCTCTGGCCGAGAGACCGATCGCCGGCGCAACCGCGGCTCCTGTGGACACGCCGCCCGCACCGAGCGTGATCCGGCGGCGCGGGCGGGGGCGAGGAGAGGTCCGGGCGGTCATGGGGTGTACACCTGAGCGACGACGGTGACCTCTCCGTCGACGATGGTCACGTCGAACGGAACCAGGATCCCGGAGAGGATCCCGTACACCACTTCACCTTCGTACGTGCCGTCGAAGATCGATGCGAGGTCGTCGATGCTCACGGTCAGCACCCGGTCGACAGCCTCTCCCGACAGCACTGTGATGGTGGCGTCATCGGCCACCGGAACCAGGTAGCTCTGGTCGTCGGGATTGGCGATGAAGAAGTCGTTGGGTAGGTCCTCGTCCTCGGTGATGAACCCCGCTTCCACGGCGGCGTCATGCGCCTTCTGGCCGGAGAGCATCTCGGCGGGATCGATCAGGATCTGGACGACTCCTCCGCTCGAGTCGGTGGTCACGAACCCGAACCACTCGCCATCCTCAAGGAGCGGCGGCTGATCGGGAGAGGTCGAGGTGGTCGGAGGTGCGGTTGTGGTGGTTGGGGGTGCGGTGGTCGTGGAGGTCGGGCGCTCGGAGCCGCTCTCGCCGCCGCAGGCCGCGACCAGGGCTGCCATTGCGGTCACGGCAACGGTCGATGCGAAGGCCTTCGTGGATGTCCTCATCTCTGTGTGCTTTCTGGCGCATGGCGCCGGGTTCGGTGGGTCACGGATGTGGTTGTCCGCATCCGGAATCGCCGGTGTGGATCGAACATGCTTTTGACGTCGGAGAAGCGGGCGGCGGTTCCCGGATCGAACGTCTGTCCGACGCAATAGGTGACAGATAGGTGACACGGCCGGGTACGCCGCCGGTCCGACGAACGGAGACCCCGGTCACCGTTGGAAACCTTGGAGCTGGCGGTGGGACTCGAACCCACGACCTGCTGATTACAAGTCAGCTGCTCTGGCCATCTGAGCTACGCCAGCGAGGTCTGTCACGTTACCCGCCGGCGCGAACACGAAACAGCTCGAAACACGCGAGGGCGGCCGCCACCGAGGCGTTGAGGCTCTCGGTGGGTCCCGCCATCGGGATCGAGGCGACGACGTCGACCCGCTCGCGTACGAGCCGGTGCAGACCGGCCTCGGCTCCCACGACGATCGCACAGGGCTCGGTGAACAACTCCAGCCCGAACAGTGATCGATCTCCCCCTGAATCGAGGCCGATCGTCCACACTCCCAGCCTCGAAAGCGACCGGACGACGTCGGCGACCGAGCCGGAGACCACCGCCACCGAGCAGTGCTCGAGGGCTCCTGCCGCCGCCTTGAACGCGGCCCCGCCGAGCGGGGCGCCCCGACGCGACGACACGACGAGGCGGGGAACTCCTGCGGCGACGGCGCTGCGAACGATCGCCCCGAGGTTGTGGGGATCCTCGACGTGATCCACCACGAGCAGCGAAGCCGGCGTGTGCTGTTCTACCAGCGCCTCCAGCGCCACGGGCTCGATGGGCCGGCAGGTCGCCACCACGCCCTGGGGCGCCGTCGTAGCCGCCAGCGGTCGCACGTCATCGACCACCGTGACTCCCGCGCCCGCCTGGCGCGCCTCCGTGACCAGGTCGGCGATGGGCGGGCGGTCCACACGACGACGCTCCACCGTGAGCTCGATGGCTCTCCCGGCCGCCACGGCAGCCGACACCGCGTGGACGCCCTCGACGCTACCGCCGTATCCAGCGGGCGCCATCTGCGGTGTCCTCGATCACGATTCCCAATTCGGCGAGACGATCGCGAATGGCATCGCCGGTGGCGAAGTCCCGGGCGGCGCGAGCCGAGCCGCGGGCCTCGACGATCGCATCGAGCAGCCTGGAGGAGTCCCCGTCCGGGGACACCCCGATGTCGGACGCCAGCGCCTCGAGTGCGTCGTGCATCGGCAGGCGTCCGTCTGCGGGGCCCGTGTCCGGCCGGATCCCCAGCACGTCGACGATCTCGGCGACGGCGGCGATCAGCGCGTCGGCGTTCTCGCCGGCGTCCGCTCGCCGGTTCGCCTCACGGACCGCGTCGAACATCACCCCCAGGCCCTTGGGCGTGTCGAAGTCGTCGTCCATGCACCGCCGGAACCCGTCGACGATCCCGGCATCGGGAGAGGCATTCCCCGTCGCCCTCTCGAGGACGCGACCGATGCGCTGCAGCGCCGCCTGGGCATCAGCGATCAGCGCCTCGGAGTACTCGAGAGGCGAGCGGTAGTGGGCGCGAAGGTAGAAGAGCCGAACGGCGATCCCGCCGAACCTCTCGATCGCCTCGTGGAGACCGATCACGTGACCGGTCGACTTGGCCATCTTCTCGCCGCCCAGGTTCACCATTCCGTTGTGGAGCCAGTGCCGTGCGAACGTCTCGCCTGACGCTCCCTCCGACTGGGCGATCTCGTTCTCGTGGTGGGGGAAGATCAGGTCCGAGCCGCCGCCGTGGACGTCGAAGCCCTCCCCCAGGTACTTGTGGGCCATCGCCGAACATTCGATGTGCCACCCGGGCCTGCCGGGGCCCCACGGCGATTCCCACGCCGGCTCGCCCGGTTTGGCAGCCTTCCACAGCGCGAAGTCGAGCGGGTCGTGCTTGTCCTCGTCGACCTCGATCCGGGCGCCGGCCCGGAGCTCATCGACCCGGCGACCCGAGAGCTTCCCGTACGACTCGAGCGTACGGACCGCGAAGTAGACGTCGCCGTTCGATGCCGGGTACGCGAGCCCACGGTCGATGAGGCGCCGAATGAGTTCCAGCATCTCGGGGATGTGCTCGGTGGCCTTCGGCTCCACATCCGGGTCGCGCACCCCCAGCGCCCGATACGCCGCCCGAAAGCGCTCTGCCATCCGCTCGGCGAGTTCCTGGGTGCTCTCCCCCGTCTCGGCGGCGGCGGCGATGATCTTGTCTTCGACGTCGGTGACGTTCTGAACGAAGGTCACGTCGAAGCCCCTCCAGTCGAAGTAGCGGCGGATGACGTCGAATGCCACCGCCGCCCGCCCGTGCCCGAGATGGGGGTCGGACTGCACCGTCGGGCCGCACACATACATGGAGACCTCGCCCGCGGTGCGGGGGACGAAGTCGACCGTCTTCCGGCCAAGGGTGGTGTAGACGCGAATACGCGAATCGGAGGTCATCGAGGGCGACATGTTACGGAGCGGCCTCCACCGTCACCACGGCGGCGGCCGCCAGCCCCTCACTGGCCCCGACGAAGCCCATCCCGTCCGTGGTGGTGGCCTTCACCGACACCACCGAGGCATCGAGGTCGAGCGCCCGGGCCAGGCCGGCCCGGATGTGGCCCCGATGGGGTGAAATCGCGATGTCCTCGGCCAGGACCGTCACGTCCACATATCGCGGCTCGAACCCGGCGTCGCGCGCCATCCGGGCGGCGCGAGCCAGGAGCCCGAGGCTGTCGGCGTTCGCCCAGGCGGGATCGGAAGACGGAAAGTGGGTGCCGAGATCACCGAGATTGGAAGCTCCGAGAAGTGCATCCGTCACCGCATGGGCGACGACGTCGCCGTCAGAGGTGGCCTGCACGCCGCGGGACTGGTCGACGACCGCACCTCCGAGCACGATGGGAGGCTCACCGCCGAACCGGTGGGCGTCGAAGCCCCAGCCGGTACGGATCACGGCGTCACTCCTCGGGTACTTCGAACTTGGGCAGAGCCCGATCGAGTCGCTTGACGGCCTCGTCCTCGTCGACCTCGAGCGAGAACTGGAGCTCCGAGGTGAGCGTCACCCGCGCCTTGGAGAGCATCCGCTTGAGCGCAGGCGAGATCCCCTTCGTCTGCTGGGCGAAGTTGAGATCGCGGACGACCTCGGTGACCTGGAAGATATCACCGGACGTCATCTTCTCATTCAGCACCTTGTACCAGCGGCTCCAGTTCGAACCGGCCTCCTGGGGCTCCTGCTTGAGGACCGACAGCACATTGCGAGCCTGGGTCTTCGAGATGATCGGGCGGATCACTTCCTCGATGCTCGCCACGGGCACCATCACGGTGAGCTGTTCGGTGGCGATGTCGAGAACGAAGTAATCCTTCTTCTCGCCGGCGAACTCCTGTTTCACCCTCTTGGCGATCGTCGCCGCCCCGTGCTGAGGGTGGACGACCTTGTCGCCGACTCCGTACTTCGACTTGGGCTTGGCCGGACGCGAACTCTTCGCCGCAGCGGGCTTGGGCTCGGACTTGGCCGGACGCGAACTCTTCGCCGCAGCAGGCTTGGACTCGGACTTGACCGGACGCGAACTCTTCGCCGCAGCGGGCTTGGACTCGGACTTGGCCGGACGCGAACTCTTCGCCGCGGCAGGCTTGGACTCGGACTTGGTGGTCTTCTTGGTAGCCATGAACCAGGCGAGTGTACAGCAGCCGGCCTACATCGCCTGAGGGCCCCACTCCGACGACATCGACTGAAGTCTGTCGAAGTAGTGGCGCAGGTGCCCGGCCCGGGCCGAACCGATCCCCTCGACCTGTTCCAGGTCGTGAGCGGAGGCGGCGATCATCTTCGGAAGCCACTTGAAGTGGCGTATCAACTCGTCACGCACCGATTCGGGCAGCCTTCCGACCTTGGAGAGCATCCGGTAGCCGCGCGGAGTGACGGGCTCCTCCAAATCGCTGAATCCCACTGCCCTGGCGATCTTGGTCGGGTCCTCCAGGTCGGACTCCTCGAGCTGGCGCAAGGCAGATACGGCTCGCTGGAACGTGGACTGGCGGCGGGTGGTCAGATAGTCGCGCAGCGTGACGTCGCGGATGTGTGCAACCCCACGCACCATGTCTGAGAGCTGGATGAACGCCAGTCGGCCTTCGTCTCCCAGGCTCACCGCCTCCCGTTCGATCGACAGCCCCACCCGCCTCACAAGCTCCGCTCGCTGAATGAGGGTGACGGCCGCCCGGTACGTCGACAGTGCCGCCAACTCCAGCTGGGTCAAGGTCGTCTCTGCCTCGTCCAGTCGGCGCCGCAGTCGATCGAGAGTCTGAAGCTCCTGATTGACCCGGGCAGCAACCTCGGTGGGACTGCGCAGTTCGACCTTCCTCCCCTCGACGTAGACCGTGGCGATGCGGCGCGAATCGCTCACCGCCACCACAGGGAAGCCGGTCTGGATGGCGATGCGCTGGGCGGTGCGGTGCCGGGAACCGGTCTCATCGGACGGGATCTCGTTGGACGGCACGAAGTGGACGTTGGCGGAGAGGATGTGATCCCCTTCGGCGTCCAGCACGATCCCCCCGTCCATCTTCGCCAGCTCGGACAGCTTGGCCGGCGAGAACGGCACCGGTTGATGGAGATTGAAACCGCCGCTGGAGATGGCCTCGATCGGCGCGCCGCCGCCCAGCACGATGATGGCCCCTTTCCCCTGCTGCATGATGCGCTCGAGGCCCTGTCTGATGGGCGCCCCCGGCGCCAGGCGCTCGAGAGTCTCCAGCGTGAGTCCACCGTTCACTACCACTGCCACTCAGGGTATCAGCTGGACCGCGAATCCGATGGGACGAGACCCGCCTCCACCAGCGCCAAGAACAGGCGTTGCCCCCGGGTGGGCTCGATGAGGCTGGCGATGCCGAGGCGAGACGCCTCCTGGCGCCGCCGCGCCTCGAACGGCACGGGACGGATCTCTCCCGAGAGCCCCACCTCCCCCCACGCGGCGGCCGACCCGAGCGGCCGGTCGAGAGCCGAGGACGCGAGCGCCAGGGCAACCGCCAGATCCGCGGCGGGCTCCTCGATCTTCCAGCCACCGACGACGTTGACGTACACCTCCCGATCGGACAGCGGCAGCCGGCAGTGCCGGTCGAGGACGGCAAGAAGCTGGTGCACGCGGGCGACCTCCAGCCCCCGAACGCTGCGCCGGGGCTGTGGCTGTCTCGACGGAGTGACGAGCGCCTGGATCTCCACCAGCACCGACCGCCGGCCTTCGACAGCAGGAAAGACCACGGTCCCAGGGACATCCGACTGCCACTCGGCCAAGAAGGCCTCGGAAGGGTCGACGACCTCGACGAGACCTTCGCTGCGCATGTCGAACAGTGCGACGACGTGGGTGGGCCCGAAGCGGTTCTTGAAGCTGCGCAACGCCCGGAAGCCCCGATCGGGATCACCTTCCAGCGACAGCACCACATCGACCATGTGCTCGAGGGTCTTGGGGCCGGCGAGCCCGCCTTCCTTCGTCACATGGCCGACGATGACCATCGGCACTCCCTCCCGCTTGGCGAACCTGATCAAACGGGCAGCGCACTCCCGGACCTGGGTGACCGACCCGGGACTCGAGCCGATCTCGGCAACCCCCACCGTCTGGATCGAGTCGACGACGACGAGATCGGGCTTCGCCTCGGACGCGGCGGCGATGATCCGGTCGGCATCGTCCTCTGCAAGCAGAAGCACCCCTCCTTCGTCCACCCCGACCCGATGTCCGCGCATTCCCACCTGCTCGGCTGACTCTTCGGCCGAGGCCAGCAACACCCGCCGGCCGGAGGCGGCCAGAGATCCGGCCGCCTGCAGCAGCAGCGTCGACTTGCCCACCCCGGGCTCGCCACCGACGAGGATCACCGAGCCGGGCACCAACCCGCCTCCCAGCACGCGATCGAGTTCGGGCATGCCCGAGGAGAACCGCGCGACGTCACTGCCAGACCCGAGATCCCTCATCGACACCGGGCGGGGAGCCGGACCGGTGATCGGGGACGCCCGAACGTCGGACTCGGTGAGCGGTTCGCTCACCCGGCACTGGGGGCAGAACCCCATCCACTTGCTTGACCGATATCCACAGCTGGAACACGCGTACGACATCAGCGCCGACTGTATCGCAGAGGTGGGACGAAACCCGCCGGCGCTGTCGAAGCCGGTCGCGCCGAGCCCGGGGGTGTTCAGCGGCGGCTGCGCACGAAGGCACGCACCGCCCACGCCACCACCGAGCCGAGCAGGGCCAACGCGGCCACCACAGACCACGCCGTCCAGGGCTCAGCGACATGAACGGTCATTACGAGGATCACCCGTGCAAGAATACGCCTCGCCAGGAGGAGGTTCTGTGGCGGCACATGTCTGCGACAACTGCGGGTCGGTGGTTTCCAGCGACGATCAGTTCTGTCCGAACTGCGGCGCCTGGATCGATCCCACCACCCCCGATGACGGTGCCGGTGACGACGACTACGAGTCCTTCGATCTGGGAGACGACGGGCCCCCACCGGACGTGCCGTCGCCGCCGGTCAGACTCCCTCAACAGGAAGTCCAGTGCCCCTCTTGCGGGTCGTCGAACCCCTTCACCAATCGTCATTGCGAGGAATGCGGTGCCCGGCTCTCCCAGGGAGCCCTTCCGGTGGCGCCACGCCCGGCCGTCCAGACCACCGCCGGTGTGCGGGCGGCGATGGCGATCAGTGCACTCCTCCTCGGGGTGGTGATCGTTGCGCTGCTGTTCAACATCCTCGGAGGCGACGAGGACGGCGGCACGGTAACGCAAGAGACGACGACCACGACAACCTCGATACCTCCTCCCACGCCGGACGTGATCCCCATCCTCGACGCCACCTGCTCGGTCGATGGACTCGCCAACTTCGGATGCGCCAATCTGGTGGACGGGACCACCGAGCGCGAGTACCAGATCAACTGGGAGACCCTCGAGGAAGGCGACGAGGTCACCATCGAGCTGAAGTTCGCCGAGCCGATGGTGTTGACGTCGTTCCGCTGGGAGAACCTCCCCGCCGACAGCGATCGTTTCTTCCAGAACTACCGGGCGAGGGACATCATCGTGTCGGACGGTTCCGTGCAGGGGTTGGGGATCCGGCTCGAGAACCAGGGCGGCGAGCAAACCGTTCCGTACGCCAGCCTTCGAACGCTCGAACTGACGATCACCGTGACGTCGGCATACGAGCCGGAGCCACGCGACAACAACATGTTCAGCGAGCTCGCCATCGCCGAGATTCGCGTCGTGGGCTACCCCGCCTCCCAGGTCACGACCACGACTGCCGTCACGACGACCACCGGAGGCTGACACCCCGGCGCCGGTCCGTCAGCGGCCGGCGTCCAGAGTGATCGGAAGCTCCTTCACGCCGCGGAAGATCAGTGACGGCGTCCGTTCGAGACGATCGGTGGAGACTTCGAAGGCGGCGACCGAATCGACGAATCGTTCCAGAGCGACTTCGAGCTCCACCTTGGCGAGCGGGGCGCCGACGCAATAGTGGACGCCACCGCCGAATGAGACGTGGGCCTCGGCCGAACGCCCGACGTCGAGACCTTCGGGTTCGGTGAATACGGCCTCGTCGTGGTTGGCCGAACCGAACATCAGTCCGACCTTGGTGCCCCTGCGCAGCTCCGTCCCTTTCCAATTCACATCCTCGAGCACCCACCGCTCGAACATCTGTAGCGGGGTGTCATACCGGAGCAGTTCGTCGACCGCACCGGGGATCATCGACGGCTCTGAACGGAGCCTTTCGTACTGTCCGGGGTGGCGGGCGAGGGCGAGCACGGCGTTGCCGATCGCCTGGACGGTCGCCTCGTGGCCTGCGTTCAATGTCAGGATCGCCGTCGACACGATCTCGTCGCGGGTGAGCCGGTCGCCATCCACTCTGGCCGCCACGAGCGCAGAGAGGAGATCGTCACCGGGGCGGCGCTCCCGATCCTCGACCATGGCTCCGACATAGCGGACGAAACTCCTGGTGGCCTCCTCGGCGACGGCACCCTCCTCCGGGGTGCAGGCTTCGTCGAACGGGCGCACCATGGCGTGGGACCACTCGACCAGCTGCGGCTGATCTTCCGGGGGGACACCGAGCAGGTCGGCGATCATCGTCAGGGGAATCGGCGTGGCGTAGTCGGCTACGACCTCCATCGAACCGCGCTCGCATGCGGCCTCCACCGCCCGCCGCGCCACGGCATCGACACGCGGTCGATACGACTCTGATGCCCTGCGCGAGAACGCCCACTGCACCAAGCGGCGGATGCGGGTGTGCCGGGGCGGCTCGAGGTCGATGAACGAGTCGCGGACCATTGCCGTCCACACGGGCAGTCGGGACGGGTAGATGCGGTCGAAGACCGCAGGATCGATCTCCTCGGCCGGGACGGCGTGCCTCACGTCGCGCCCGAATCTCCTGTCGCGCAGGATTGCCGCCACGTCTGCATGCCGCGCGAAGAACGTGAGGTCCCACGTCTCGTCGAAGAACACCGGCGACTCTGTCCGAAGGCGGGCGTAGGTGGGATAGGGATCGTCGACGAAACCCCGGTCGTACGCGTTGAAGCGCGCCATGGGTTCGAGGCTCAGGAGGAGCCCTTGATCCAGATCCGGCCGTCCGCGGCGGGCATGCGCAGACGCCGGGTGGCGAACAGCAACACGACCAGCACCGCGATGTAGGGGGTGATCTGGGGAAGCTGGTTGGGCACCCGGTCGGTCGTGAAATACACGGCGGCGACCAGACCTCCGACGACCGCCATGCCGACTGCCGAGATCCAGTGTCTGCGCCGGATCGACCGGATCATGAAGATCCCCAGCACGATCGCAACGAACAGGAGCAGGGCGTGGGGAGCATTGGGATCCCGGAGCCGCAGCGTCTCGGTGAAGCCGAACAACAGCGCTCCGGAGGCCGTTCCGGTTGGCCGCCAGTTCCCGAAGATCATGGTGGCGAGGCCGATGAAGCCCTTCCCTCCGGTCTGGGCCTCCTTGTAGAGGCCCGAGAGCTGGACGGACAGGAAACCGCCGCCGAAACCGGCCAGTACTCCCGAGATGACGACCCCGTAGTACTTGTACTTGTAGACGTTGACGCCGAGCGAATCCGCCGCGTCCGGGTCCTCGCCGCAGCTCCGGAGGCGCAGTCCGAAGCGGGTTCGCCACAGCAGATAGGCGGCCCCTGGCACGACGAGGATCCCGAGAAGCGTCAGCCACGACATCTGGAAGACGAATCCGCGCAGGATGCCTCCGACCTCACCGATCAAGAAGATGTCGCTCCGCTCCAGCGCCCCGAGGAGATCGGGGCTCTCCCACCCGAAGATCGACCCCCCGGCCAGGAAGGGAACATCGAACGTGCTCACTCCGACGACCGTCGGAGACTGGGTGATCGACCCGCCATATCGAGGGAAGATCAGGTCGGACAGGTAGCGGGTCAGACCGGGAGCCATCACCAGGATGGCGGTACCGGCGATGATGTGGTCGACGCCGAAGCTGACGGTGACCACGGCCATCAGGAGACCACCGAGCGCGCCGGCGACAGCGGCGTAGACCATCCCGATCCACGGGCTTCCCGTGACCAGGGTGCCCCAGGCGCCGAACCACGTTCCCAGGACGAGAAGACCCTCCAGACCGATGTTCACCACACCGGACCGCTCCGAGAACATACCCCCCAAACCGGCCATCAGAATGGGGATCGACCAGCCGAGGGCGATGCTCCATGTGCCCGAGGAGGCGAGGTCGGTGGTGGGAATGCGGGCGAATCGCTCGGTGATCGCCAACAGCAGGATCCCTCCGACACCGATCACGACCCAGTTGAGCTTCACGGCCTGGAGCGACTGAACCCAGCTCCGGGTGAGAGGAGGAAGATCCTCCCGGTCCTTCAGAGGATGGCTCATCGTTCCTCCCCGACGACGGCTGCGGCCGCCCTGGCGGCCTCGACCCGGCGGTATCTCTCGGCGATCGAATACGCAACCACCACCGACAGGATGATCACACCCTGGATGATGGCGACGATCTCACGAGGGGCATCTCCCCGCACCTCCAGGATCCCCGACGCCCTGCTCAGCCAGCCGAACAGCAACGCGGCGATGGCGATGCCCCCGGCATGGTTGCGTCCGAGCAGCGCCACCGCGATCCCGGCGAATCCGAGGCCCTGGGTGAACCGAAGGCTGTAGAAGTGAGAATCGCCCAACAACTCCGGGAGACCGACGAGGCCGGCCACCAGTCCCGACAGCACCATCGCCATCACGATCGTGCGCTTGGGGTCGACGCCGCTGGCCTCGGCGGCGGTGGCATTGGCGCCGCTGGCCCGCAGGTCGTATCCCCACCGGGTGCGACCGACGAAGTAGTGATAGACGAACCCGACCACGACGGCGACGAGCACGAATCCCCACAGCTCGGATCTCGTGTCCAGTCCGAGGAGCGGGGAAAGAGACGGGAACCAGCCCGACTCCGGGATCGCCCCGAGGGCGGTGTCGAGCCCGGGGTCGGGAACGTCCCACACTCCCAGCAGGTACGAGACGACTCCACCGACGGCGATCCCGTTGAGCATGATCGTCGAGATCACCTCGTGCACGTTTCTCGTCACCTTCATGAGGCCGGCCAGGCCCGCCCACACGGCCCCCCCCAGCATGGCAGTGAGCAGGATCGCCACGACGTGAAGCACCGGTGGCAGTTCGATGATCGAGCCCACCTGGGCGGCGAAGAAGGCTCCGATGATGTACTGACCTTCCACACCGATGTTGAACAGGTTCATCCGGAACCCGATCGCCACCGCCACTCCGGACAGGTACAGGGGGGTGGCCCAGTTGATGGTCTCCACCAGCGTGTTCAGACGGCTCCCGTACTCTGCGACGTTGCCGAACGCCTCGATCGGATCGGCGCCGGAGATGGCCAGCACGATCAGCGAGACGAGGAACGCCAGCACCAGGGCGGCGAGCGGCGGGGCCAGCACAAGAAGTCGGTGCTTGGTCATGATGCCGCCTTTGCCCCGGTCATGTAGGCGCCGAGATCGCGCGGCGTCACCGTCGACGGATCGAGTTGGGCGACCAGCCCGCCCCGCAGCATCACATAGAGGGCGTCGGACAGGCCGATCAGCTCGTCGAGGTCGGCCGAGATGAGGATGATCGCCAGCCCGTCGGCCCTTGCCCTGCGCAGCTCCTCCCACACCGCTGCCTGCGCCCCCACGTCGATTCCCCGGGTGGGGTGGGAGGCGATGAGGAGGCTGATCGGGAAGGACAGTTCCCGGCCCACGATCAGCTTCTGCTGGTTTCCGCCGGACAACGCATGCGCCGGAACGTCCACGCCCGGGGTCCTGACATCGAATCGCTCGACCATCTCGGCTGCGTGTGCCCGGGCCGCCTTCGGGTCGATCCAGAACCCCATCTTGACGAAGGGTTCCCGCGTCTGGCGACCGAGCATGTCGTTCTCCCACAACGGAGCATCGAGCAGCAGACCGCGGCGGTGCCGGTCCTCGGGGATGTAGCCCACCCCGGCCTCGCGAATCCTCCGGACCGACCACTCGGTGATGTCCTGGCCCTTGAGGGTGATCGACCCGCCCGACACGACTCGCATTCCCAGAATCGTCTCCACCAGCTCGAGCTGGCCGTTGCCTTCGACCCCGGCGATCCCCACGATCTCACCCTCGTGCACGGTGAGGTCGACGTCGGTGAGCGCCACTTCGGTCTCGCTGCCTTCGACCTCGAGCGCGCTGACCCGCAACACCTCCACGTCCGTGACCGTCTTTTCCCTCGTCTCCGGAGTGGGGAGCTCCTCGCCCACCATCAGCTCGGCGAGGTCATGGGCGGTGACGTCTGCCGGCTTGACGGTGGCCACGGTCTTTCCGCGGCGCAGCACCGTGATGGTGTCGGCGATGTCGAGCACCTCGTCGAGCTTGTGGTCGATGAAGATGATGGTGTGGCCTTCCTCCTTCAGTCCGCGCATGTTGCGGAACAGCTCCTCGACCTCCTGGGGAACGAGCACCGCCGTCGGCTCGTCGAGGATGAGGATCTTCGCCCCGCGGAACAGCACCTTGATGATCTCGACCCGCTGCCGCTCGCCGACTTCGAGCGTCTCCACCAGCTCGTCGGGGTGGACCTCGAGCCCGTAATCCTCTCCGATCTCGACGATGCGCTTCCGGGCGTCCTCGAAGTCGATGCGCCCCCCTGTCATCGTCGGCTCGGCGCCGAGAATCACGTTCTCGAGCACGGTGAGGTTGTCTGCCAGCATGAAGTGCTGGTGCACCATGCCGATGCCGCGGTGGATGGCATCGGTGGGCGAATGGAACCGGACCTCTTCGCCCTCGACGAACATGCGCCCTTCGTCGGCGGGCTGCATGCCGTACAGGATCTTCATGAGAGTGGACTTGCCCGCCCCGTTCTCACCGCACAGGGCATGGATCTCGCCCGCCTCGACCTCGAGGTTCACGTCCTGGTTGGCGATGACACCGGGAAACCGTTTGGTGATCCCCTCCAGCTTGACTGCAAGCTCGCTCACGCTTCTCCCACTGCCGCCCGAAACGTACCGAGGGCCCCGACCAATCGGGGCCCTCGGCACTGTAGCTTGGCTCTCGTCAGCGAGGCGTCACGGGGTGGTCGGGACCACGATGGTCCCGTCGACGATCTGCTGCTTGTAGTCCTCGAGCTGGTCGGCGATGTCGTCGACGAAGCCACCCGAGGTGGAGTAGCCAACGCCGTCGACCGACAGGTCGAACACTTGCACGCCCGCAGCGAACTCTCCGTTCACCTCGGCCTCGATGGTGTTGAACACCGAGACATCGACACGCTTGAGCATCGAGGTGAGGATGTAGTCCTTCACGTCGTCACCGGCGGTCAGATACTGGTCGGAGTCGACCCCGATGGCCCACACCTTGGTGCTGTTGGCCTCGGAGTATTCCTTGGCGGCCTGGAACAGACCGGCCCCGGTGCCACCGGCAGCGTGGTAGATGATGTCGGCGCCCTGCTCGTACATCGACTGGGCGATGACCTTGCCGGAGGCGGGATCGTTGAAGCCGTCGAAGTTGGGCGGCTCGGTGACGTACTGGGACAGGATGTTGATGTCCGGATTCACGGCCTTGGCCCCGGCGATGAAGCCTGCCTCGAACTTCTGGATCAGCTCGATGTTGACGCCACCGATGAACCCGATCGTGCCGCTGGTGCTCTTGAGAGCAGCGGCTGCACCCACCAGGAACGAGCCCTGCTCCTCGGCGAACACCAGACCGGCGACATTCGGCGCATCCACCACCGAGTCGACGATTGCAAAGTGGACATCGGGATTGGCGGCGGCGGCATTCGCCATCGGATCGGCGAACAAGAACCCCACGCCGAAGACGAGATCGCTCGTCTCCGCCTGCAGGTTGAGCAGCTCCTCACGGTTGGAGCCGTCGTCTGCGGCCGAAGCCTCGGACTTGACGATCCCGAGATCGTCGGCCGCCTTGTCGAGGCCGGCGGCGGCGGAGTCGTTGAACGACTGGTCGCCGCGTCCACCGATGTCGAAGACGAGACCGATGGGTACTCCTTCGTCGCCTCCATCCCCGCCTTCGCTGTCGCCGCATGCCACCAGCACCAGCGCAAAGACAGAGAAAAGTGCGATCATTCGCTTGAACTGCACGCGTTCCTCCCACGTCTGCTTAGGAGTGGGCACATCGCCCACCCAGGCAACAATAGCGTTCCGTCACCACCGCGATACAGGCCGGAAGCCCCATGAATGTGAATCTCCAAATGCTCGACCCTCCCGCCGAATGGGGGGTACACATCGACAGAGCAGCCGCCGAACAGGTCGCGCTCGGCCTCGCCGATCACCGCTTCCCCACCCCGTCGTTCGACTACGTGGGGGTCCCCGACCTGGCAGATGAGGAATGGGCTCGGTTCGTTCTCGTCGCCGTCTCCGTGGTGTGGCGGCTGTGGCCGCCGGAGGGAGAACGGATGTGGGCTGCCGACCTCGACGGTGCATGGCTCGACGACGCCTCCGGAATCTGGGCGTGCTTCACGCGTGAGCCCCGCTCTGCCGACCTGGCGTGGATTCGCAACGGCAGCGGAGGCCCGGGGTTCTTCTCAGGTCGCGGAATCCTGCAGGACGTCCCGCGGCGCATCGACCGGATGGCGGCGGTGGCCGGGGCGCTCCTCGACCGCTGGAACGGGAGGGCACTCGGCATCGTCGAAGAGGCCGGGGGACGGGCTGCAGCCATCACCGAACTGCTGGTCGAGACCATCCCCGGATACCGGGACCGGCCTTCGACCGGCGGCAGGGTCCTTCCTTTCGACAAGCTGGCACACCTCGCCGTCGCCATGCTCTCCGCCCGGATCCCCATCACCGGGGTCGAGGACTTCGGGGTGTACCCGGACTACATGCTCCCTCGCCATCTCCGTCACCGGGGGATCCTGGTCTACGAATCGGCGCTGGCCGCCGCCATCGACACGCGGCATGTGATCGAGAAGGAGTCCCGCTGGGAGCTGGGCATTCGGTGGGCGACGGTGCGGGCCGCCGCCCTGTTGGGGGAGGCACTCGCCGCACGGGGAAACCCCGTCACCACCCCCCAGCTCGACTTCTGGCTCTGGTCGGAGGCCGTGCTCGGTCCCGATGCCTCCGCGATGGGCGAGCACCACCGCACCATCACCGAGGCATACTGAGCGGCGGGCCCCGTCACGGATCCCGGTAGTGAAGCCCCACGACGGCGGCGGCGGCCCCGAGGGCCGCCCACCCGAGCACCACGACCACCGCCTGGGCAAACGGCATCTCGCCGACGGCGGCGAACCCGAACCCGGCGTTGACCTCGCCGAACCGGCCGAAGAACCGGCCCGAGGCGATTCCGAGCGACACGTTCTCCCAGGACTGCCACAGCGCGAGGATCCCCTCGCCGACCGTGAACGCCAGGCCCGCTCCGATCGCGGCCCCCAACGAACGGAGCATGGCGGCGAACCCCAGACCGATCCCGATCCAGGTCATCTGGATGACCCCGGTCTTTCCGAGCATCGCCAGCCACTCGCCGACCGAAGGCGACCCGCTGCCGGTGGCGACTGCCGCGGTCACCGCCGACCAGGCACCGACGGCGAGGACGGCGGCCAGCCACGCAGCCAGGCTGTAGACGACGAATTTGGCGAGCAGGTGCATCCACCGACGCGACTCCAAGGTGAGACTCGCCGCCCAGACAGAGGTGCCGGTCTCACCGGCGAGGAGCACCACCGCCAGGATCACCGGGAACCAGGTCTGGCCCACGACCTGAGCGGCACCGAACGAATACGCGAGCGGCTTCGGAATCACGGGGAAGGCCATGGACTGCCCCGCCGGGAGCAGCGCGGGCAGTGCGAGAAACAGCCAGGCGGTCAACGTGGTGAACAGCACCAGGATCAGAGACATGATCCAGAACAGCCTTCGCTTGCCCAGCTTGACGAGTTCGGCTCGGATCAACCCGATCATGGCTGCTCCTCCTCGGTCAACTGGAGGAACACCCGCTCCAGGCTGTTGTGACCGGGGATCAACGCCCGGGCGAAGACGCCCCCTTCCGCCAGCACCCGGCTGATCTCCTCTCCCGCTGCGCCCCGTACGCGGAGGAACGTCCCTTCCCCTTCGACCTCCCACCCGGCGCCAGACAACAGCCGGCCGGCGGCCGCAAGGTCGCCCACGTGCACCTCGTAGGAGTCCCCGCCGCCGAGCACCTCGTCGAGTGGACCGGCTGCACGGAGCGCGCCGCGATCGATCACGACCACGTGGTCGGCCATCGTTTCGACATCGGCCAGGTCGTGACTCGAGACGATCACGGTCTTTCCCTGCTCGTCTACGAGCTGGCGCAGTTTGGACTTGAACGACACCTGGCCGGCCGGATCGAGGCCGTCCAGCGGTTCGTCGAGGACCAGGACATCGGGGTCACCGAGCAGGGTGACCGCCAGGGCCAGCCGCTGTCTCATGCCCTTCGAGTATCCGCCGGCGGACCGACCGGCGTCGGACGCCAATCCCACGAACTCGAGCAGCCGATCGACTTCGCCGGACCCACAGCCCAACGTCATCGCCGCCACCCGAAGGTTGTCGCGACCCGACAGGGTCTTGTGGATCCCCGGCTCCTCGATCACCGCCCCCACCCGCTTGATCACCCTCGGGAGGCCGGCGGGGATCGGATCACCCAGCACCGTCACCGCGCCGGACTGCGGTCGGGTGAGCCCCAGAGCGACGCGGAAGGCGGTGGTCTTCCCGGCACCGTTCGGGCCCAGGAAACCGGTGAGGGCGCCGGCAGGAAACCCCACGGTCAGATCGACCAGCGCCTGGGTGCTGCCGTAGCGCTTGGAGACACCGTCGAAGGTGATGGCGTAGTCCATGCTGTCCCGAGGCTAGGAGACCCGGCCGGCAGAGATGGCGCAGATTCCCCCGCGCGTTGCGGTCTCGCGGGTGGGACCGATCCCCCTCCCTCCGAGCCCTGCGGGCTCGCAGGAACCTTCCCCCACCTTCGTGAGGGACGATCATCCCCCTACGAGGGGCTGGTTACTCGCTGCCTGCGAGTTCGACGGAAGGCTGGCTGGGTGTCTCGAAGGCCTCGAAGGTGAGACTCTCGTCCTCTTCGTCGAGTCCCACCAGAATCGTCGACCCTGCCTTGAAGTCGCCCATGAGGATCTTCTCGGAGAGCGGATCTTCCAGCATCCTCTGGATGGCTCGCCGCAGCGGCCGGGCACCCAGCTCGGGATCGTATCCCTTCGTCCCCAGGAACGACTTGGAGTCGTCGGTGAGCACCAGGTCGAGTCCCTGACCCTTGAGCTGATCTCGCACCCTCACGAGCATCAGATCGACGATCTCCTTCACCTCCTCGAGCGTCAGCTCGTGGAAGACGATCGTGTCGTCGATTCGGTTGAGGAACTCCGGCCGGAAGTGGCGCTTCAGTTCCTCCTGGACCTTCTGGCGCATCTTGTCGTAGGTGTCCCTGGCATCCTCGGTCCCGAACCCGATGGTGGTCTTGCGGATGTCGCGGGTGCCCAGGTTGGAGGTCATGATGATGACCGTGTTCTTGAAGTCGACGGTCCGGCCTTGGGCGTCTGTGAGGCGGCCGTCCTCCAGGATCTGCAGCAGCGTGTTGAACACGTCGGGGTGAGCCTTCTCGATCTCGTCGAACAGCACCACCGAGAACGGCTTGCGGCGGACGGCCTCGGTGAGCTGGCCTCCCTCGTCGTACCCGACGTACCCCGGTGGCGAACCGATGAGCCGGCTCACCGTGTGCTTCTCCATGTACTCGGACATGTCGAGCTGGATCAGGGCGTCCTCGTCGCCGAACAGGAACTCTGCGAGCGCCTTGGCGGTCTCGGTCTTCCCGACACCGGAAGGACCGAGGAAGATGAACGAGCCCGACGGCCGCTTGGGATCCTTGAGACCGGCTCTGGTGCGCCGAATCGCCTTGGAGACCGCAACGATCGCGTCGTGCTGGCCGATGATGCGCTTGTGCAGCTCCTCCTCCATGTGCACCAGCCGGGCGGTCTCTTCTTCTGTGAGGCGATGAACCGGGATCCCGGTCCACAGCGCGAGCACCTCGGCGATCTCCTCTTCGTCGATCACCCATCCCGTGGCCTCGCCGGACTCCTTGAGCCGGCGCTCCACATCGGACCGCTCGCCGATCAGGGTTCGCTCCTGGTCGCGCAACTGGGCCGCCCGTTCGAACTGCTGGGCCTGGACGCTGTCCTGTTTCTCCTCCCGAACCTGGAAGAGCTTGCGGTCGATCTCCTCGAACTCGGGATTTGACCCGCTCCGGCTGATTCGCATGCGACTGCCCGCCTCGTCGATCAGGTCGATCGCCTTGTCGGGAAGGAACCGGTCGGAGAGATAGCGGTCGGCGAGATTGGCGGCGGTGATGATCGCCTGCTCGGTGAACCGCACCGAATGGTGCGACTCATACCGATCCTTGAGGCCGAGGAGGATCTGCACCGTGTCTGCCACGGAGGGCTCCTCGACCTGGACGGGCTGGAAGCGGCGCTCGAGCGCCGAGTCCTTCTCGAGGTACTTGCGGTACTCCTCGAGGGTCGTGGCGCCCACCGTCTGCAGTTCGCCCCGCGCCAGCATCGGCTTGAGAATCGAGGCGGCATCGATGGCCCCTTCGGCTGCGCCGGCACCGACCAGGGTATGGATCTCGTCGATGAAGATGATGATGTCGCCGCGGGTCTTGATCTCCTTCAAGACCTTCTTCAGCCGTTCCTCGAAATCGCCCCTGTATCGAGAACCCGCGACCAGCGCGCCGAGGTCGAGCGTGTACAGCTTCTTGTCGGTCAGCGTCTCGGGCACCTCGCCCGACACGATCCTCTGCGCCAGACCTTCGACGATCGCCGTCTTCCCCACGCCGGGCTCGCCGATCAGCACAGGGTTGTTCTTGGTTCGCCGCGACAGGATCTGCATGACTCGCTCGATCTCCCGCGCCCGGCCGATCACCGGGTCGAGCTTGCGGTCGCGAGCAGCCTGGGTCAGGTTGCGGCCGAACTGATCCAACACGGTGGAGCCCTGCCCGGACGCGTCGCCCCCACCTGCGGAAGCTCGCGATCCCGCCGACCCCGCCGCGCCCGGCTTCTCCTCGGAGCCCTGCGGTCCGGAGAGCAGCTGGATCACGGTCTGACGGACCTTCTGCAGTTCGGCACCGAGCTTCTGCAGCACCTGGGCCGCCACGCCTTCACCCTCGCGGATGAGGCCGAGCAGGATGTGCTCGGTTCCGATGTAGTTGTGGCCGAGCTGGAGCGCCTCGCGCAGGCTCAGCTCCAGGACCTTCTTGGCTCGCGGCGTGAAGGGGATGTGACCGGTCGGAGCCTGCTGGCCCTGCCCGATGATCTCGACGACCTGCTCGCGCACCGCGCTCAGATTGATGCCGAGACTCTCGAGGGCCTTGGCGGCGATGCCCTCGCCCTCGTTGAGGAGACCGAGCAGGATGTGCTCGGTTCCGATGTAGTTGTGGTTGAGAAGACGGGCTTCTTCCTGCGCCAGGACGACAACTCGGCGGGCCCGATCTGTGAAGCGTTCGAACAAGAGGCGGTCCTCCTCGCGAGTTCCCTGGAAGAACTCAAAGTATACAGCGGGTCCCTGCCCAAACTCAGCCGGCCGAAAGGCAGGTTGGGGGAGGGTACCCCAGAAGACCGCAGACTCCCACCGTCGGTCCACCGCCGGCTGCCCCCTCCCGGGGTCCGGCAGCCCGGGTCGAGGGGAGCCCGCATGACGCCGTCGAGGCCATGCCCCGACCTCCCCGCGGGGCGACGCCGCCCCGCTCCAGCCGACTATCGCTCTGCTTGGGCTCACAAGTACCATCCCCGCCCATGCCCGATCTCGTCGACCTCGTTCCCCTCCCCCGCGTGTGGGACCGCATGGAACGTCTCGAGCGCCGGCTGTTCGAGGTCACCGTCTCCGAGCACGACCACCTCACCGACATCGCCCAGCATCTGCTGGCGGCGGGGGGCAAGCGGTACCGCCCGCTGCTCGCCCTGCTCGCCTCCGAGTTCGGACCATCGAACGACGATCGACCGATCGAAGCGGGGGTGGCCGTCGAACTGATCCACGTCGGCAGCCTCTACCACGACGATGTGATCGACGAAGCCGACACGCGGCGAGGGGCGATCTCTGCCAACACCAACTGGTCGAACACCATCGCCATCCTGGCAGGCGACTTCCTCATGGCCCGCGCGTCGGAGACGGCCGCCACCCATCTCTCCAAGGAGTCGGTGCGGCTCCTTGCCGCCACGTACGCCGAGCTGGTCGAAGGCCAGACGCGAGAACTGGCGCTCGACTTCGACCTCGACCACGGGCTGGACGCATACGAGCGGGTCATCGACCAGAAGACCGCCTCGCTGATCCGCACCTCCGTTCGGCTCGGGGCGATGGCCGCGGATGCAGACGCAGACACCATCGAGGCGATCTCCACCTGGGCGGGAGAGGTGGGCATCGTGTTCCAGATCGCCGACGACGTCCTCGACCTGACCGCCACGTCCGAGACCCTCGGCAAGCCGGCAGGGTCCGACATCCATGAGGGGAAGTTCACCATGCCCCTGCTCCTCGCCCTGCAGGGGACGGACGGCGAGCGCATCCGCAAATTGCTCGACCAGCCCCGCCCCTACCCCAACGACGCCGTCGACGAGGTGATCGACCTGGTGCGCGGCGGAGGGTATGTCGACGCAACGGTGGAAGCGGCACTCCGCCGGCTCGACCGCGCCGACCATGCCCTCGGGGCGCTCCCCGACATCGAGGCCCTGCCCGTGCTTCAGTCGGTGGGACGGTATCTGGTGGATCGCGTGACGTCGCGGCGAGGCTGACCGAAACTCTTCAGACCCATCCGAGGAGCGCCGATCCTCCAGGTAGATGGACGATCTTCGCCAGCTCTTCCGACAATCGGTCATCGACCGACTCGCCCGGGTCGAACAGCTCACCCGGTCGATCGGTTCTGGCACCATCGACGACGTCGAGACGCTGCGACGTCTGGCACGCGCCCTGAGGGACTCGGGCGCAATCCACGACTGCCCGCGCCTCACCGACGCCGCCGCCCGAGTCGAAGCAGCCACCGGCGACCACCTGTTGACCGAGGCGAGGCACCTGGCGCGTGTGATGCGCGAGATCTCCCACGCCGGGCCGCGCCACCGGGTGCTGATCACCGGCGGCGACCCGGCGATCCTCCACATCCTGCAGGCACGCATCGACTCAGACGACCGCAGGGTGGACACGGCGGGGACCCTCGAGGTCGCCCGCCGCCTGATCCGCGATCAGCCACCCCACCTGATCATCCTGGACGTCGTCCTCCCCGACGGCGACGGACGGACCCTGCTCGATGAGATCCGCCTCGACGAGACGACCTCCGCCCTCCCGGTGGTCCTCATCGGCAGGCCGTTCGATCCGGACGAGACCGCTCGCCGGGCGATCGGTCTGCTGGCCGAGGCCTCCACCGTGACCGCCTGCGAAGGGCGCGGCGCCCTCACCTCTGCCTATCGAAGTCTTCTCCGCCGGGGCCTGCCCATCACCGTTGCCTCCCTCGTGCCCGAGACCCACGGTCCTGGAGGGCGACCCTCCGATGGTCCCGATACGGCTTTGGCGCCCACGGTGCGCGACGCCGTGGCCGCGGTCGTCGGAACTCGGGCCACCGTGGGGAGCTGGGATGGGTCCGACGTCATCGTCGTGTCGCAGCGGTCGCCCGATGAATTGCGCGACGTGCTCGACCGGGTCCGGCTTCGACTCAGGAACGCCGCGCACCCGTTTCAGGAAGGCGCCCTGGCGAGCTTCTCGGCCGCCATCGTCGCCGACGACGGCGGACGCGGCCTGCATGACACCCACGCCCGGGCGCAGCGGTTCGCCCTCGACTTCAACCGGGCGGGGGGCGATCGGGTGGCCATCCACTCGGATGCCCCGACCAACCGCCGTGTCCTTCTCGCCGGAGGCGACGCCCTCACCGCCGCCCTCATCATCCACAGGCTCGAGCAAGAGGGATTCGAGGTGACCCACCACCCTGACGGTGTCTCGGCCATCGAGAGCATCGAAGACGGCGCATTCGGCATGGTGCTGCTGGACGTCCAGATGCCAGGGACGGAGGGGTTCGAGGTGCTGAGGAGGGTGCGCGCCATGCGACACCTCGACGGCACACCGGTCGTGCTGCTCGCTGCTGAGGGAGGAGAGCGCGACGTCGTCCGCGGCTTCGCACTGGGGGCAGACGACTACATCCTCAAGCCCTTCTCGCCTGCCGAACTGGCCGCCAGGCTCACTCGGCTGACCAGGGACTGAAACTGCAGGTCCTCAGCTGCGACGACGATCCCACGATCCGCTGCCTGCAGGAGATCGTCCTCGGAAGACGCGAGGTGTGGCACCGAACGGGCGCCGGGATCAGGACTCGATCGGGCGCAGGGTGGGGAAGAGAATCACGTCACGGATGTGGGTCTGGTCGGTGAGCAGCATCACCAACCGATCGACGCCGATCCCGAGACCGCCCGTCGGCGGAAGCCCGTACTCGAGAGCCTGGAGGAAGTCCTCGTCGACGGGATGGGCATCCTCGTCTCCCTCTTCCTTCGCCCTCGCCTGCGCGTCGAATCGCTCCCGCTGATCGATCGGGTCGTTCAGTTCGGAGAATGCGTTGGCGTACTCCGACCCGGCGATGAACAGCTCGAAACGCTCGGTGAGGCCATCGTCGCTGCGGTGGCGGCGGGCGAGCGGCGAGATGTCGACCGGGTGGTCCGTCACGAACGTCGGTTCCCAGATCGTGTCCTGCACGAGTGCCTCGAAGAGCTCGTCGAGGATCTTCCCGTAGCTCCACGCCGGCTCGGGGTCGACGCCGTGCACCCGGGCGATCTCGGCCAGACGGTCACGCTCGAGCGGAGGCCACACATCCTCTCCCACGGCTTCGGAGACCATGTCGACCAGGCGCACCCTCCGGTACGGTCCGGACAGGTCGACCGGCTTGCCCTGATACTCGATCAGCGTGCTCCCCTTGGCCGCCTCGGCGACGGCCGGCACCACATCCTCGACCAGTCGCATGATGTCGGTGTAGTCGGCGAACGCCTCGTACGACTCGAGCGTCGTGAACTCGGGGTTGTGGGTGGCGTCGATGCCTTCGTTCCTGAAGATGCGCCCGATCTCGAACACCCGCTCGAGGCCGCCGACGACCAGACGCTTCAGATGGAGCTCGGTGGCGATCCGCAGATACATGTCGAGCCCGAGGGCGTTGTGGTGTGTCACGAAAGGCCGGGCGAGCGCCCCGCCGGCTTCGATCTGCAGAACGGGTGTTTCGACCTCGATGTAGCCCCGCTGCTCGAACTGGGCCCGCAGCTCGCTCACCACCCGCGCCCGAGTGATCGCGATCTGCCGCGACTCGGGGTTCACCAGCAGGTCGAGGTACCGCCGGCGGGACCGGGTCTCGAGATCTGTGAGTCCGTGCCATTTGTCCGGCAGCGGACGGAGTGCCTTCGAAAGCAACCGGACGTCCTCGACCCGGATCGACAGCTCGCCCTTCCGCGTCGTGATCACCTCGCCGCGGGCGCCCACCCAGTCCCCCACCTCCAGGCGCTCGGCCCGGGCAAACCCCTCGGGGCCGAGGGTGTTGGGTTCGCAGAACAGCTGGATGCGTCCCGACTGGTCTTCGACGGTGTGAAAGATGAGCTTGCCGAAGCTGCGGGCCAGTCGGATCCGACCCGCCACGGCCACAGTTTCGCCCGTGGAGGACCCCGCCTCCAGATCCGGGTAGCGGCGGTGCAGCTCGTCTGCGGTGGCCGAGCGCTCGTAGCGGGGCGGATAGACCTCGGCGCCTCCGGCCACCCATTCTCCGAGTCGCGCCAGTCGGGCCGCGGTCAGGGGATGCGCGTCGAGCGGCCCGTCGGTCGGGTGCGAGTGTGTGCCCGGATCCTCGGCCGGATCGATGTCGGGGGGCGGCTGGTTCATGAGAGCAGCAAGCTTGGACGCCGATTCGATGCGCGCCAAATCAATTGCGCTCGTAGATCACGCGGAGCCCCGTGAGCGTGAGGGACTCGTCGACGGCGGTGATGCAGCCGCTCAGCGGGCCGAGCACCGACGCCAGGCCTCCCGTGGCGACCACCGGAACGTCTGCAGGGAGATCATGATCGGCCTGCACCCGGCGGACGAGGCCGTCGACGAGTCCGACGAAACCAAAGGTGAGCCCCGACTGCATGGCCTCGACGGTCGACCGCCCGACGACGCGGCCCGGCGGCACGACGTCCACGTCGCGCAGCGACGATGTCGCATCGATCAGCGCATCCGCCGAGATCCGGACTCCGGGAGCGATGGCGCCGCCGCAGAACCTCCCGGCCAGATCCACCAGGTCGACGGTGGTGGCGGTACCGAAGTCGACGGTGATCACCGGTGCCCCCCAGCGGGAGACGGCCGCAACGGCGTTGGCGACTCGATCGGCCCCCACCTCCCGGGGGTTGTCGAGGTCGATCGGCAGACCGGTCCGAACTCCCGGGCCGACCTGAACGACCTTGCCCTGCACCAGGCGGGAAACGGCCCTCCGCACCGCTCCCACCGTCGACGGCACCACGCTGCCGATGATCGCCCCAGACGGCGTGACGTCGATCCGGCCGAGCATCGCATCGATGGCGATCAGGTACTCGTCCGGGGTCCGGTCGCGGGTGGTGATGCTGAAGTGGTGCTCCAGGGACTCACCCCGAAACACGCCGAAGGCAGTCGTCGTGTTCCCGACATCGACGGCCAGCAATGTCGTCACGTTGCGACGGCGGTTCCGGACCCGGCCCGGATCCCCCGGTCGGCGACGAAGCGATGCTCCACCTCGTCGAATGCCACGTTGTCGATGAGCCGCACGTCTCCCACCCGGGCGGCGACCGCCAGAAACGCCGGCCGGGACAGGGCGCTCAGTCGTTCGGCGGTCACCTGATCGGCCAGTTCGACGTATTCCGGTTGGATTCCGCCCGCGTTCAGTTCGCCCTCGACCGCGTGCTCGAGGACGAGGCCGTCGCGTTCACCTGCCTCGACGAGCTCGGCGGCCAGAAAGAGGCCGCGGCTGATCGCAGCCGCCCTGGTCCGATCGGCGGCAGTGAGCGCGGCATTGCGGCTGGACATCGCCAGACCCTCCGGCTCGCGGACTGTCGGCCCGGCGACGATCTCCACGGGGACGCTCAGATCCCTGACGAGCGTCCTGACGACGGCGAGCTGCTGGGCGTCTTTGCGTCCGAACACCGCCACGTCCGGCCGCAGACCGGCGAACAGCTTCGTCACGACCGTGGCGACACCGTCGAAATGGCCCTGCCGATACAGGCCCTCCATCCGCTCGGAGACCCCCTCGACGACGACCCTGGTCTGGGGCAGGGCCGGATACATCTCGGCATCGGTCGGAGCGAAGACCATGTCGGCACCCGCCGTCTGCGCCGCGGAGAGGTCGGCATCGAGATCGCGCGGGTACCGGGCGAGATCATCCGGGTCGTCGAACTGGAGGGGGTTGACGTACACGGACACCACCACGGTGTCGCCCAGACCCCTGGCTCTTTCGATGAGCGAGCGATGGCCGGCATGAAGGGAGCCCATCGTGGGAACGAGCACCGTCGTCCCGTGGACTGCGGCCCTGGTCTCGGCGAATGTCGCGAGGACCTCCATCACTCCGACTCTACGACAGACCGCGCCTCTTCGAGCCTCCCGGCGAGCCGAGCGGTCACCTGGATCAGCGCCCGGTAGTCCTCGCCCAGACCGGCCCCCAACCGGTCGACGGCCTGCAGCTGCAACGCCACGGTGCGCCAGTCGCCCCTGGCAACGGGGCCGGTGAGCGTTGCGTCAGCGCCCGCATCGATCACCGCCTCCACCGCCGCTGCGGCCAGAGGCCGGAACGCTTCGAAGGGCACGCCAGCCGCCTCAGCGAGCTCCCCCGCCATGCCGAGCACCGCAGTGACGAAGTTCGCGGCGGCGCTGGCGGCGGCGTGATACAGCGCCTTGGCATGGTCGGGCAGCCGGAACGGGATCATGCCGAGGGTCGAGGCGAAGGCTGCGAGCGTATCGGCCACCTCGTCGCCGGCGGTGACTGCGGCCCAGGCACCTTCGAGCGCCGCCGCCCCGTGCTCGGGATCGGGAAGGGTCATCAGGGGATGGAGCGAACCGACCGCGACACCGGACGCCTCGAGGTCGGCCAGGCTGTCGATGCTGGTGAGACCGGACAGGTGGGCCACAGTCGGCCGACCCCGGATGCGGGAGACGAGATCGGCGGCAACTGCGGGAATCGCATCGTCCCGCACCGCCACCACCACCAGGTGAGCCGGTGGGAGCGGAGCACCCTGCGGGATGACCGACTCGGTGAAGCCGGCCACAACCCGACCGGACGGCCCCGGAACCAGACGCACATCGAAGCCGGCGCGTCGCGCTGCGATCGCAAACGAGCCTCCGGCTCGCCCGCAGCCGACGATGATCACTCTGGATCGAGCCTCGCGATCGATTCCAACGCCTCCCGGTCGGGGCCTGGACGGATCGTACCGGCGGGCCGGGCCGGCGGGACCGCGTATGGTGCTCCGCCATGGACGTGATCCTCTTCGATCTCGACGGCACCTTGGTCGACTCGACCGAGCCGATTCTCAGCTCGATCAATGCCTCCCTGACCCGGCACGGCCTGGCGACGATCGAACGCACCGAGATCTCCCGGTTCATCGGACCCCCGTTGCGCCAGGTGCTCTCCGAACTCGTGGCCGAGTCGGGGAACGACCATCGCCTGGTCGATCCGTTGATCGAGACGTACCGAGGGGTGTACGCGGCGGCGTCCATCGACCTGGCGCTCGCCTACCCGGGGATCCATGCGCTGTTCGACAGGATGGCCGGACGCGCCCGGCTCGGCGTGGTGACGTCGAAGCCCCGTCGATTCGCGGTGCCGATCCTGGAGACGCTGGCGCTCTCCCCCTACCTCGAGCTGATCGAAGGGCCGAGATCAGGAGAAGACGAGGAGAAACCCGTGACCCTCGCCCGGGCGCTGGCCGCCCTCGGGTTGGGAGCCGGACGGGAGGGGGTCTGGATGATCGGCGATCGTCATCACGACATGCGCGCCGGCCGGGCGCTCGGCGTGGGATCGATCGGAGTCACCTGGGGGTTCGGCACCGCCTCCGAACTGGAGGCGGCGGGCGCCGACCACCTGGTCGATCGCCCCGATCAGCTCGTTCCTCCTGCCACCCCGGGGAGACCGCCCGTTCTCGACCGGCCCCAAGGCGACGGGAGGGTGGCGCCCCTGTGAGCGCCTCAGAAACCTTCAGGACTCAACAGATCACCACGCCTCTTCCGGCTCGGCGTCGATCTCATCCCAGCGTGCGTCGAGGCGAGCCCGCATCTGGCGGTATCCGTCGCGGCGCTTCCAGAACTTCGTCTTCCAGACCCTGAACCTGCGCTTCTCCGGTTCGGTGGCCGTGGCCTCGGGCTGACGGTGACGATCCGATCGCACTTCCGGGAGTCCGGCCAGCTCATCGGGATCTGCGAGCGTGTGCAGGACCTGGTGGGCCGCATGGCGGGCCTGACGGTGCGAGCGCCGCCGGTCATCGCGACTGGGGCGGAACTCGTCGTATCCCGGAATCGCCTTGCGGCGATCTCGTGCGCGTCGTGCCATCTCGTCCTCCTTGGATCGGTGCGTGTCGAAAGCCCTTTCGTGTCGCACCGTCCGGAGGTCCGCGCTCCGACATGGCACGAGCGTACCACCCGCGCCCCACCCTTGATAGAGAGCAATCGGCCCGCGGACCTGATGCGATACCCCCGCCATCACCACAGAAACGGGATGAATCTCCTTCGAACCGAGTCCCGGTATCGCGGGTAGTCGGGGATGCCGATGGCGAGCGCCTGTTCCTCGACGGCGGACTTGGAACGGAAGAACACGGCGATCGCCAGCGCCCCGACGAGGGACGGCAGCGACCCGAACAGGATGGCGACACCCGCGAACCCGAGCGCGATCGAACCGTAGATCGGATGGCGAACCAGGCGGTAAGGGCCTGTCGCCACCAGTGACGCCCCGGGGCGCGGCTGTGGGTATGGGGTCAGCTCAGCCCCGAGCGCGGCGATCGCCGCCGCCCCGAGGATCAGCCCGGCGCCGCTCAGCGCGCCGCCCATCAGTCCCCGCCAGGCCGGGATCGGCACGCCGGCGGTGGCCACCAGGATGACCCCCCACACCAGGCACAGGATGACCTGGGCGATGACCCATCGACCGGCGGCCGGACCGAGGTGGGGGGACTCGCTCTGCCAGGCGCCATGCCACCTCTTCACATCCTGGTCGCCGACGAGGGCCAGCGCCTCTGTGGCGCTCAGCCCGGGAGCCACCGGCGCGTCCGGCCAGACGTCTGCCAGCGGCTCCAGGACGAAGCGACGCTCGACGGCGCGTGGATGCGGGACCGACAGGGCGGGGAGTGACACCGGATCCGCCTCCCACGCCACCAGGTCGAGGTCGAGGGTGCGGGGGCCCCATCGCTCGCCGCGCACGCGCCGGGACGACCGCTCGATCTCCTGGAGCCGGGACAGCAGCTCGAGGGCGGGAAGATCGGTGTCGACCAGCACCACCGCGTTCAGGTACCGCTCCTGGGCGGGACCGCCCACCGGAGCCGTCTCGTACAGGGAGGAAACACCCATGATCGAACCAAGCGATGCCAGCCCTTCATGAGCGGCCCGCAGGTGCGCGAGACGATCTCCCAGGTTCGACCCGAGGGCGATGGCCGTCTTCGTCACCGGGTCCGGGTGATGGTGACGGCGACGTCTTTGACCGGGACCGGCACCGGAGCATGGGGTTTGTGCACCGTGACGGTCACCGCTTCGACCTTCGGATCCTCCAGGGCCACGTCGGCCACCCGCTGGGCGACGCGTTCGATGAGATCCCAGCGTTCACCGGCCACGACGTCGTGAACTCGCCGGGTCAACTCGCCGTAGTCGACGGTGTCATCGAGGTCGTCGCTCGCTGCAGGCGACGACAGGTCGAGGGAGAGCCGGACATCGACGATGAAGACCTGGCCGTGCCGCTTCTCTTCGGGGAACACGCCGTGATGGGCCAGGACCTCCATCCCGACGAGGTCGATCCGGTCCACCGTTCAAACCCGCGGCTCGGGGATCAGCGCCCGCCCCTCCGGACCGAGCGGCCGGCCGAGGATCTCCTGGATGATGGCAGCGGCCAGGATCCGGTCGTCCAGCAGCTTCGAGGCGATGAGGTAGCCGCCGATGAGCCCGGCCACCGTGTCGTCGATGATCTCGCGGTGGACCAGGACCCGGGCGCCCGGGCGCTTCAAGAGCTCGTCGAGGGTCTGGTAGAGCCTGGCGGCGTCGCCCGGCGTGAGATCGGAGGGAATCGGCACGGAGTGGCTTTCGAGCCCTGCAGCCGAATACGCCTGCAGGTTCTGGTTGCCGGCGAGGAGGGTGACGACATGGGTGATCTTCGCCTCCTTGACGAGCCAGCTGATCTCCTCTTCGCGGCGAACCCGCCGATGCTGGAAGCCGTAGCCTCCGATGCGCTCGGAGACGGCGAGACGGTCGGCGATGACCCATGTGAATCCGCGTGGCTTGAGTCCGGTGATCATGTGGCGGTGGTTGTCGTTCGCGGCTCGATGTGCACTGACGGGGCGAGGTCGGATGCCCTTTCGCTCACGATAGCCAACGCCACCGCCAGGGCCTCCCGGGTGAGAGCCACGTTGTGGGTTCGCAGCACCGCCGCCCCCCGTTCGGCTGCCAGCGCGAGCGACACCGCAGTGGAGTGGTCGCGGCGCGCCGGATCGTCGACCCCCGTGATCTCCCCCAGGAATCGCTTCCGCGACGTTCCGATCAGGATCGGTCGCCCCAGGAGGGACAGGGACTCGAGCCGGTTGCACAGTGCGAGGTTGTGCTCGACGGTCTTGCCGAATCCGATGCCGGGATCCACCACCAGTGCCTCCCGGTCACAACCGGCCTCGATGGCCTGGGCCAACCTCTGGCCGAGGAACGAGACGACATCGGAGACGACATCTTCGTAGTACGGGGCATGCTGCATGGTCTGTGGCGTGCCCTGCATGTGCATCACGACCGCTCCCGCGCCGCTCGCGGCAACCAGATGGCGCATGCCTTCACCGCCGAGGCCACCGACGTCGTTGACGATCTCGGCCCCCGCTTCGACGGCCTCAGATGCGACGACCTCTTTCGACGTGTCGACCGAGACGACGATCCCTCTGGCAGCCAGCCCCTCGACCACCGGAACCACCCGGCGCAACTCCTCGGCGGCCGTCACCGCTCGCGCCCCCGGACGGGTGGACTCGCCACCGACGTCGATCAGATCCGCACCCTCCTCGGCCAATCGAAGGCCGTGTTCGATTGCCCTGCCAGGATCGAGAAACCGACCACCGTCGGAGAACGAGTCCGGTGTCACGTTGAGGATCCCCATCACCAGCGGACGACCGAACGAGATGCGGCGGGTGCGGAGCCGCCACGTCCATTTCATCGGCCTGTGCCGATCAGCAAGCGCATCCCCTCTTCCCGCGTGGCCGGATTGCTGCGGAAGATCCCGCGCACCGCAGACGTCACGGTGGTGGATCCCGGCTTGCGCACACCCCTCATCGACATGCACAGGTGCTCCGCCTCGAGGACCACCATGACGCCGCGAGGCTCCAACACCCTCTCGAGTTCGTCCGCCACCTGGGTCGTCAGCCTCTCCTGAACCTGGAGCCGCCGGGCGTACATGTCGACGAGGCGGGCGAGCTTGGACAGGCCGGTGATGCACCCTGCGGGGTTGGGGATGTAGGCGACGTGCGCCCGACCGAGGAACGGGACGAGATGGTGCTCGCAGAGCGAGTACAGCGGGATGTCGCGCACCATGACCACCTCGTCGTAGTGCGAGTCGAACTGCACCGACAGGTGTTCGTCCGCCGACTCCCACATCCCCGACAGGACTTCCCCGTAGAAGCGGGCGACCCGGTCGGGAGTGTCGACGAGGCCGTCGCGGTCGGGATCCTCGCCCACCGCAACGAGGATCTGCCGGACGGCGGCAGCAATGGCGTCTTGGTCGACCCCACCGGCGGGTCCACTGACGGGGGTGGCGTCGCTGGTCATCTCGCCGACCCTAGCGATTCCGGCGACGGGCCGATCAGGCGGAGGGTTCGGTCGTCATGCTGACCGCGGCGACGCCGCGCTGATTGTCCGGAGCGGAGACAGGACGCTGAATGCGAAGCGAGCCGGTTGCGGCGTGCTCCCACTTGGGCACGTCTTCGAAGATCTCCGAGACCTCGTCCGGACCGACCGTTTCTTGCTCGAGCAGGCAGGCGACCATGCGCTCCATGGCATCGCGATGGGCGGTGAGGATCTGGCGAGCCTCCTCGTGGGCGGCGCTGATCAGCGCCCGCACCTCTTCGTCGATGGAGGCGGCGACTTCGTCCGAGACGTCCTGGGTTCGGGTGTAGTCGCGGCCGAGGAAGACCTCGCCGGCGGGCTTGCCGTACTGGAGCGGACCGAGTCGATCGCTCATCCCGTACTCCATCACCATGCGCCGGGCGATCGACGTCGCCTTGTCGATGTCGTTGGCCGCCCCGGTCGTCGGATCGGCGTACACCAGTTCCTCGGCGGTTCGACCTCCGAGCAGCACCGCCAGCTGATCGACCAGCTCGGACCGCCTCACCAGGTACTTGTCGTGGGTGGGGAGCGACAGGGTGTGCCCCAGCGATCGACCGCGGGCGACGATGGTGACCTTGTGTACCGGGTCGGCCATCGGCAGTGCCCAACCGACCAGGGCGTGCCCGGTCTCGTGGTAGGCGATGAGCTTCTTCTCATCGTCTGTCATCACACGGGTCTTCCGCTCCGGGCCGGAGATGACCCGGTCGATCGCCTCCTCCAGCTCGTCCATGCCGACCTGGGACCGCCGTCTCCTTGCGGTCAGCAGCGCGGCCTCGTTGATGAGGTTCGCCAGGTCCGCCCCGGTGAAGCCGGGGGTGCGCCGTGCCAGGACCTCGAGGTCGATCTCCTCATCGAGCGGCTTGCCCTTGGCGTGCACTTCGAGGATCGCCTTGCGGCCCTCGATGTCGGGTGCGTCGACGGTGATCTGCCGGTCGAAGCGCCCCGGGCGGAGCAAGGCGGGGTCGAGGATGTCCGGCCGGTTGGTGGCAGCCATCACGATCACCCCGGTGCTTCCTTCGAACCCGTCGAGCTCGACCAGCAGCTGGTTGAGCGTCTGCTCGCGTTCGTCATGACCGCCACCGAGGCCGGCGCCGCGATGGCGCCCCACGGCGTCGATCTCGTCGATGAAGATGATGGCTGGAGCGCTCTGCTTCGCCTGTTCGAAGAGGTCACGAACCCGGCTGGCTCCGACACCGACGAACATCTCGACGAAATCGGAGCCGGAGATCGAATAGAACGGCGCTCCGGCCTCACCCGCGACCGCCCTTGCCAACAGGGTCTTGCCGGTTCCTGGAGGGCCGAACAGCAGGACCCCCTTGGGGATCTTGGCCCCGAGCGCCCGGTACTTGTCCGGGTTCTGGAGGAAGTCCTTGATCTCCTCCAGTTCCTCGATCGCCTCCTCGAGACCGGCGACATCCTTGAACGTGGCCTTCGGCTGGTCCTTGGAGATGGTCTTGGTCTTGGCCTTGCCGAATTGCATGACGCGGTTCCCCGAGCCCTGCATCTGCATGAAGATGAAGACCATGAACCCGATCAGGATCAACCAGGGCAGGAAGCTGAAGAGGAGCTCCCAGAATCCGGCGGGCTCACTGTCGTTGTCGACCTCGATGCCCGCCTCGAGCACCTGGGTGGTGAGCTCGTCCTCGAGCTCCGCCGGATAGCGGACGATGAAGTCGAAGGAGCCGTCCGGCTGATCCGAGCCGGCGTTGCGGCCCTGGATGCGATTGGTCCGCTCGAAGATCGTCACGTCCTTGATCGAGCCGTCGTCGACCTTGGTGTAGAAATCGGTCAGGCTGATCTCTTCAGGCGCGCTCGCCTCCTCGAACCATTGCTGGGCGACGATGGCCAGGACGACGAAGACAACGCCATAGATCAACAGGGTCCGAAAGGTGCGACTCACCATTCTCCTCGGTTCCGCGGTTCAGGTCGGAACAGCCGACGGACACATGGTACGGGAGCGACCCCGCTAAGCGAAGCGACGGCCATGGCCCCCGATCGACGCGACGCCTGCACCATCGAAACGAGAGACAGGACGTGTCTCAGTCGAAGGCCCGCACATCTTCGGGATCGCCTTCGATGACGCCGATGTACGGGAGATTGCGGTATTTGCCTGCGTAGTCCAACCCGTAGCCGACGACGAACTCGGGGCCGATGGCGAAACCCGGATACTTGACGTCGAGCGGAACCCGCTGGATCCCCTCTTTCACCAGCAGTGCGGCGATCTCCAACGAGGCCGGCCGCCGCACGCGCAGGCTCTTCATCAGGTAGTTCAACGTCAGCCCGGAGTCGATGATGTCCTCGACGATGAGCACGTCCCGGTCGGCGATCTCCTGATCGAGGTCCTTGAGAATCCGCACCACGCCGGATGTCTGGGTGGACGCCCCGTAGGAGGACACGGCCATGAAGTCGAACTCCACCGGAAGGTCGATGTGGCGGGCGAGGTCGGCCATCACCATGAATGCACCCTTGAGGACGCCGACGATGAGCAGATCCCCGCCGGAGTAGTCGGCGCTGATCTGCCGGCCCATCTCGGCCAGCTTGGCATCGATCTCCTCTTGGGTGATCAGGGTGCGAATGGTCCCCACGCTTCATCCTCCGCCGCGACGGCGCAAAGGTAGCTCCTGGCCTCACCCCGAGTCGAACTCGCCCGGTAGGCGCCGGGGATCCACACGATCCGATCACCGACTTCCACCACCGGCCAGGGACCGGGGTCGTCCGCCGTCGCCAGGCCGGCGCCCTCGATCGCCTGCGATGCGGGTCGCTCCCGGCCCGGGGCGCCGACCACGTCCGACGGCTCCACGGCCCGGATCCGCGGCCACCCTGCAGGCTCCGCGAGGGGGATCACCGCGGCCCAGTTGGAAAACGGGATGGCCGGTCCGCGCTCGGTCAGCCTCACGTCGAGGCGCAGCGCCCCCCATCGCAGGGTGCCGGGACGGAACTCGACCGGATCGGACCGGCGGGGGGCCGCTTCGAGGCACAGCACTTCGCCCGTTCGGCTCGCCGTGATCCCGCCTCCGACCTGGGCGGACCGGCGGCGCCCGTCGACCACCTCGATGACACGCAGCACCGCATCGCGGTTCGGCGGAGAGCCGTCTCCCAGGCGGGCGACTTCTCGGCGGACGACTCGAGCCGAGAGCTCCGGGCCCTCGCGGCGCAACGCGTCGAGCGGCACGGCGGCGCGGCGCGGCGAGCGGTCGACCGGAATCGATCCAACGGCGTCGTCGAGGATGGCCAGGTCGTCGCGGAGTGCGGCGGCCGCCCTCACGAGTCCGGCGGAAAACGCCGGAGCGAACGATCGCTCGATGTGGGGCATGAGGTCGAGCCGAACGCGGTTGCGGAAGTACCGGAGGTCGCGATTGGACGGATCGTCGACCCACGGCAGCCCGAGAAGGGTTGCGAGCTCTCGTGTCTCCGAGCGCCATACCCCGAGGAGCGGGCGGACCAGCCGCCCTCGGGCGGCCGGCATGCCTGCCATCCCCTCGAGGCCCGCCCCGCGCATCAGATTCATCATCACCGTCTCTGCCTGGTCGTCGGCGGTGTGGCCGAGGACGACCCACTCGTCGGATCGGGTGTGTTCCCAGAGCGCCCCGTAGCGGGCCGACCTCAGCGTCGCTTCCGACCGTCCGCCCGGGGTCACCTCGATCACCTTCAGATCGAGTCCGAGAACGGAGGCGATGTCGCGGGCGGCGGACCGCAGGAGCCCGGAGCCCTCCTGGCCGTGGTCGACATGGATCGCACGACCGGATCCCGACCGGGCGACCAGCCACGCCGCCACCGCCGAGTCCGCTCCCCCGGAGAGGGCGGCGACCGCCGGGCTCCCCACGGCGCTGCTCCTGTCCGCCACCGTGGCGGCGAGCCCCCTCAGGCGACGCGTCTCAGCCACGCCTGCGGATCCTCGATCTCGGCCATCGTCGGGAGCGCAGCCGCCTCGGACCACACCGCATCGAGCGCCCGCCACCCCGCGGCTCGCTCCACGCCGAGCACGAAGCGCTCCCCCATCTCGTACTGGCTCAGTTTCATCTCCAGCCCGGTGAGCCGGAAGAACATCGCGAGTCGTGGATCGGCCCTGCGGGTCTTCACGACCGCCGCCATCCGGGTCCTGGTCCTGAGCACCCGGTCCCCCACCCGATCCATCACGACGTGTCCGTGGCCTTCCAGCACGCACATGGTGGCCTGGATCCGATCGAGGAGATCGCGCTGGTGTCTGGAGGCGAACAGGCCGAACAGGCCCCGTTCGTCGATCAGAGGACTGCCTTCGCTCCTCGCCCGCCGCACCCTCCTGATGAGGGTCCGCAGGCGCGCTTCGTCCGGTTCCGCCTCTGCGACCATCGCTTCCACCAGTGAGAGGAAGTGGGGCCGGATCCAGTCGACCCCCACGAACTGGGCACGATGGGCCGCCTCGTGCAACGCCACCCACATCCTGAACTCTGCGGGAATGAACTGATGGCGGCGTTCCATCGACAGCAGGTTCGCCCCGACGAAGGCGATCGAATCTGCATCGGACTCGGTCGGAAGCACCAGCTCGTACTGACCCAGCACCCTCCGGGAGAGGAATCCGAGCATCGCACCCGTCTCTGCGGCCACCAGACGTTTGGCGATGGTGGATCCGACTTCCTCGTCGACGACGGAGGAGAGACGGCCGGCCAGCTGCCGTTCTGCCGGCGCCAGCATCGTCTGGAAGGCGGCGACGTTGCGCTCGGCCCACTCGGCTCGCGAGACGACGGTCACGTCCGGATCGCCCGGCAGAGAGAAACCCGTCTCGGTCTCGACGAGCGCGCCTGCTCGCATCACCACTCCGGGAAGATCGTCGCGGAGGTGGTCGAGCAGCGGCCCGGACGCCAGCGGATCGTCTCCCGCAACCAGACCGGCGACCCGGCCGGCGAAGGGCCAGGGGATCCCTTCGGTCACTCGACCACTTTGTAGCGGGCCCTGACCACCTTGGTGAAGTACTGCACCACGGTCACGAACACCACGAGAGCTCCGAGAACGACCGTGGTCGGAACCAGGAACCGGGTCGTCCACGGCTCCTGGCCGGCTTCGACTCCGGCGCGGAGGTCGACCTCGACCGCAGGCTGATAGTCGCTCACCACTTCGGCACTCCCGCCACCGGGAGTTCCCTCGGGAGCTTCCTCTACCGCCGAGACCGAGGCCGCCAGCGTCAAGAACACCATCGCGAGCAGCGAAAACGAGACGAGTCGAAACCGCATATGGAGCGGGAGACTACCCAATCAGACCTCGAAGGAGCGAACTCATCGGTCCGAGATCAGACCTTCCGAACGGACCAGGGTGCGGAGCCGGTGAAGGACCTCGTCCGGCACCTCTTCCTGGAGATGGTTCCGCACGACGACCTTCAGCTTCTCCTCGAACTGGAATGAATCCCCGCACGGGGGACAGTCCTCGAGGTGGAAACGGATGCGGGCGATCACGTCTCGGTCGCCGAGCTCTCCGTCGAGGTACTCGTACATCCGGGCGAGCGCTTCATCGCAGTGTTCACTCATCAGCCGTCACCTCATCCGGTACGAGCCCTCTGGTCTGTGCAAAACTCCACAACGCTCGCTGGAGCGCCTTTCTTCCCCGATGCAACCTGGACATCACGGTGCCGATGGGGATGTCCAGAATCTCTGCGATCTCCTTGTAGGCGAATCCCTCGAGATCGGCGAGGAGTACGGGGAGCCGGAACGCCTCGGGAAGATCCTCGACCGCTCGCTTGATGTCGGCCTCGACCAGGCCCGACAGCACGGCATCCTCGGCGCTGCCAGACGCGGCGGCCGACTGATCTGCGCCTATCCGACGGTACAGGTAGAGCTCCTCGAGGTCGCCCAGGTCGGTCTCGGTCGGTCGCCGTCGCTCACGGCGGTAGCGGTTGATGTAGGTGTTCGTGAGGATCCGGTAGAGCCACGCCTTGAGGTTGGTCCCCTCTGCGAAGGTGTGATACGCCCGATATGCCTTGAGGAAGGTCTCCTGAACCAGGTCTTCGGCGTCTGCCGGGTTCCGGGTCATGCGCATCGCCGCGGTGTACAGCTGGGGTGCGTACTGCATGGCGTCGCGTTCGAAGTTCGCCTGATCGGCCACACCCGGAGGGTAGTGCGCTCCACGCCCGGGCCAGACAGGCGCCCGCCGACGACTGGGTATCATGTCGCCCCTCGCCGGAGTAGCTCAGGGGTAGAGCAACGCACTCGTAATGCGTAGGTCAGGGGTTCAAATCCCCTCTCCGGCTCCATCAGCGATCGGTCACCAGCGATCGGCCATCATCCACCTGCGATCAGGTATCGGCCATGTGAGACGTACGACGTGAGACGTGTGACGTGTGACGTGCGACGTGCGACGTGCGTTCCAGCCCACCGGGCTGTCCGCCCTATTCGACCGCTCCCAGCTCGGTGAACAGGTTGGCGAGCAGGAGCTGGGGCCGCAGATTGGCCTGCAGGTCGGCGATTGCGTCGAGCACCAGTTCGGCGCTGCGCACCGCCTGGGCGGGCGAGACCACGGTGAGCGAGGACACCGCCACATCGGTGTTGCGGATGGGCCCGCCGTACTGCACTGCGGCGGCATCGCCGTACCACGTCGCCAGGATCTCCAGCCCGCTCATCATCAGCGCACTGCGCGCCCTGCGCTTGGCCCGATCGAGTTGGTCGCTCGATTGGTCAGGAGACTCGGCGACCGCCCGGTCGACCAGTGGATCGGCGGCGGCGAGCATCTCCTGGGCCAGGAGGAAGGACTCACCGGGTCGATCCGTGACTCGATGAGGGACCGACAGCCAGCCGGCTCGAAACTCCCCGATGTCGGGTGTCGAGATCAGGGCGAGGGCGAGCCCCGGGCGCCCTCCGGTCATGGCGGCGAGGGCGGATGCCCTCTCCGTGTCGACCCCGAGCGACTCCATGGCCGCGCGAATGTCCGAGTCTCCCACCCGACCGAAATGCACCGTGCGGCACCTGCTGGCCACCGTGGAAGGGAGGTGGTCTTCCGACTCGGCCACCAGGATGAAGACCGTCGATGCGGTGGGCTCTTCCAGCGTCTTGAGAAGGGCGTTCGCCGCCTGCTCGGTCACATTCGAGGCCTCCTCGAACAGGAACACCTTGCGGTCTCCCTCGACGGGCGACATCACTGCCTGCTGCACGGTGGTGCGAGCCTGCTCGACCCCCAGGCTCTGGCGCCCTTCGGGACGGATCACCGACAGATCGGGGTGGTTCCCCGAGTCCACCCGGCGACACGAGCGGCAGGGCTCCTCATGACGAACCGCCTCCGGACACAGCAGCAGCTTGGCGAACGCCCTGGCCACCGTGGTCTTGCCGACTCCGGCGACTCCGGTGAAGAGATACGCGTTGGCGGGAGCGCCCGCCTCTCGCCTCAACAGCGCAACCGCCCTGGTGTGCCCGATGATCCCCGAGAAGACGTCCGTCACTCGATCGCCCCCAGGATCCGGCCGGCGATCTCTTGAGGAGTGCCGCGGGCCTCGATCGCCATCACCCGTCTGTCGGTTGCGACGAGGAGCCGGTAGGCCGACGCCACCGCCCGCTGGAACTCCAAGCCGGTCGAACTGATGCGATCCGCTCCGTCCTCCCGCCCCAAGCCGACCTCGGGGTCGATGTCGAGCACAACGACCACGTCGGGAAGACACCCCTGGAGCACCGCCTCGTTGAGCCGTCGCACCGGCTCGATCCCGAGACCTCTGGCACCGCCCTGGTAGGCGAGAGAGGAGTAGTACGAGCGATCGGAGATCACCCACGCTCCTTCGGCCAGCGCCGGCGCCACGACTTCCGCCACCAGCTGGGCCCGCGCCGCCGCGAACAGGGCCGCCTCGGCCCACGGGGTCATGTCGACCGAATGGAGGAGCACGCGGCGGATCTCCTCGCCGAGCTCCGTTCCTCCTGGTTCCCGCACCACGACCGACTTCGAACCCCGATCGTCGATCAACTGGGCCAGGGCGACGGCCACCGTGCTCTTGCCGGCCCCTTCGACCCCCTCCAGCGCCACATACCGATTCGTCACTCGCCCCTGCTCCTGCGATCTCCGCGCATCCAGGTCAAGGCGTCCCCGGCGTCGCGCAACGTGCGGTAGTCACCCTCGTCGAGTGGTTCCCCGCGTAGCTCGGCGCGCACCGCCCACAGCGCTCCTCCTCCCGACAGGACGATGACGACCCCGGCGGCCAGGATCACGGTCCTGACGCCGCTCTGGAGTACCCCGGGGAAGCGGCCATCGAGGGCCGCCGCCCCCACGCCTGCGAGCCCGAATGAAACCAGCAGCGCCACCCGCACGGCGGCATAGAGCACGGCGAACGTCCTCCCTCTGATGTCGTCGGTGATCACGGCGTGGAGGTGGGTGAAGCCGGTGACGTACGCCACTCCGGTTCCGGCACCGGCGAGGAACACCCATCCTGCGGCGCCCGCCACCGTAGAGGTGAAGGCTGCGAGCGCGATCGCGCCCCCGGTGACCACCAGCGCCAGTGCGAACACCGCCTGCCGCCGCTCGATCCGGCGGCCCAATGCGGTCATGGTCCCCATCCCCAAGCCGACCCCGATGCCCAAGGTGGTGACGATGACGCCGTACCCGGAGTCGCCGCCCTTCAAGACCTGCGCGCTGAAGGGCTGCCCGAGCACGAAGAGCGCTCCACCACCCAGGAGCCCGAAGGCCATGCCCACGATCATCCGCCGCACGGCGTGGAAGCTGGCGATGAATCGGAACCCGTCCGCCATGTCCCGGAGGGGCGCCCGGAGGTCGAAGGTCCCCCGCGCCCTTCGCTCCTTCACAATCTCCAGTCGTTGGAGCGGGATCGTGAGCACGATCAACCCTGATACGACGAAGGTGATCGCATCGAAGGCGAACGCGCTCGAGGTGGCGGCACCCGACCCGAACACCCGGAACGTGCCCTCACCCAATTCGGCGAACAGGGCGAACACCGCCGCCCCGAGGGGCGCCGTGCCATACGCACCGAGGAGGTTCAGTCCGTTGGCCGCCATCAGATGCCTGGCGGGCACCAACTGTGGCACCACCGCCTCGCGGGCAGGCTGACGCATGAGAGAGAGCACCTCGATGGCGAACGTGATCACGAACAGGTCGCGGAAGTTGCCGACGAAGACGAGGACCAGCACGAGCACGGCCCGACCCATGTCGGCCACCACCATCGTCTTCTTGCGGTCCCACCGGTCGGCGAGCACCCCGCCGATCATGCCGATCGCCACACCGGGCAGGATTCGCGCCACCAGTGGCACCAGGATCCCCAGCGACGCCGCCCTCCCGCCTCCGGCGATCTCCGCAGCAAGAGAGAAGGTGGCGAAGAGAGTCACCCAGTCCCCGAGGCTCGAGACCGACGACGCCCACCACAGCCGGGCGAACGGCCCACGCCGAATCAGTTCGCTGCCAGAGATGCGCTCGATCTTCGGATCCACAAGATGGAGGGTATCGACCGCAATGACGCATGGAGACTCCGTGTACGAGAAGCCCGGGAATCCGCACCCGGGGGATGACGAGGCCGCGACTCGTGACATCGACGCCCGCGGATCGCTCGGAAGGACGCCGCCACCCCGCGCCGGCAGGGCCGGAAGCCGGTCCCGACCGCCTCGGACGGTCCGCTCTCCTTGACCCGTCTCTCGCATTGCCGTAGCTTGCCGCACCGTGGTCAAGGCTCTCGTCATCGTCGAATCCCCCACAAAGGCCCGTTCGATCGGCCAGTTCCTGCGCGCCATCGGCACCGGGGACGACGTGCAGGTCGAGGCGTCGATGGGGCACATCCGCGATCTGCCCGGCTCCGCCAAGGATCTGCCCGAGCGCTACAAGAAGGAACCCTGGTCATACCTCGCGGTGAACGTCGAGGAGGACTTCCAGCCGATCTACGTGGTGTCCACCAAGTCCCGAGACCGCGTGAAGAAGCTGAAACAGCTCCTGGCCGACGCCGACGAGCTGTACCTCGCAACGGACGAGGATCGCGAAGGTGAGGCGATCGCCTGGCATCTCACCCAGGTGCTCAAGCCGAAGGTGCCGGTGAAGCGCATGGTGTTTCACGAGATCACCGAGTCGGCCATCCGCGAGGCCTTCGAGCATCCGCGCCAGCTCGACGACCGGCTCGTCGAGGCACAGGAGGCGCGCAGGGTGCTCGACCGCCTCGTCGGATACGACGTGTCGCGGGTGCTCTGGCTCAAGGTGAGCCGCGGCCTGTCCGCCGGTCGCGTCCAGTCGGTGGCGGTGCGCATCGTGGTGGAGCGCGAACGGGAGCGGATGGCCTTCCGGAACGCCTCCTACTGGGACATCGAAGGCACCTTTGAGGGGAGCTCGGTGCAATTCGGCGGGACCCTGGTGGCCGTCGACGGGACCAGAGTGGCAACCGGGAAGGACTTCTCTTCCACCGGTGAGGCGAACCCCTCGGCGATCGTGCTCGACGAGACAGACGCCACCCGGCTCGCCGAGTCGCTCGAGTCCTCGTCGTTCTCGGTCAGATCGACCGACACCAAGCCCTACACCCGGCGGCCGTATCCGCCGTTCCGTACGTCCACCCTGCAACAGGAGGCCGGGCGCAAGCTCCGCTTCTCGGCACAGCGCACGATGTCTGTCGCCCAGCGGCTCTACGAGAACGGGTACATCACATACATGCGAACCGACTCGGTGACGCTGTCCGAGTCGGCGACGAGCGCCGCCCGCAGCGCGATCCGCACACAGTATGGAGATGCGTACGTCCCCGAACATCCCCGGGTCTACTCCTCCAAGGCCAAGAACGCCCAGGAGGCCCACGAGGCGATCCGACCGGCGGGGGACCAGTGGAAGACCCCCGCCCAGGTGCAGGCAGCGCTGGGAGGCGACGAAGCCAGGCTCTACGAACTGGTGTGGAGGCGCACCCTCGCCAGTCAGATGCCAGACGCCCGCGGCGAGAGCATGTCCATCAGGCTGGCGGCCACTGCGGCTGACGGCCGCGACGCAGAATTCTCCGCCTCCGGCCGGGTGATCCACTTCCCCGGGTTCCTCAAGGTGTACGTCGAGTCTCTCGACGATCCGGACGCCGAGGCCGACGACACCGAACGCCCCCTCCCCGCTCTCGGCGAAGGCGACGCGGTGACGGCGATCGCCCTCGAACCGCAAGGCCACGAGACCCAGCCGCCGCGCAGATACACCGAGGCTTCGCTCGTCCAGCGGCTCGAGGAGCTCGGCGTCGGCCGCCCCTCCACCTACGCCTCGATCATGACGCGCATCCAGGACGCCGGATACATCTTCAAGCGTGGACAGGCACTGATTCCCACGTTCACCGCGTTCGCCGTCGTGACCCTGCTGGAGCAGAACTTCCCGAATCTGGTCGACTACGCCTTCACCGCTCGCATGGAAGACGACCTCGACCTCATCGCATCCGGGGAGGAAGACCGAGTTCCATGGCTCACGCGGTTCTACCTCGGCGAGACCGGGCTGAAGCAGACCATCGAGGACAAGCTGGGCGAGATCGATGCCCGGGCGGTCAACTCCATTCCGATCGGCACGGACGGGGAAGGACGCGACATCGTGGCGCGGGTCGGCCGGTACGGTCCGTACGTCGAGCGCAGCCCGGAAGAACGCGCATCGATTCCAGACGACGTCGCCCCGGACGAACTCACCGTGGTCCTGGCCGGTGAGCTCATCGAGACCCAGACCCGCGGCGACAAGATCCTCGGCACCGACCCCGAATCCGGACTGGTGGTGCTCGGTCGCACAGGGAGGTTCGGGCCATATGTACAGCTCGGCGAGGCGGACGAGGGGTCGAAAGACAAACCAAGGCGCGCCAGTCTCTTCAAGACGATGGAGCTCGACGCACTGAGCCTCGATCAGGCGCTTCAGCTGCTGTCGCTCCCGAGAACGGTGGGAACCGATCCCGATGGGGTCGCGATCCTCGCTCTCAACGGCCGGTACGGCCCGTACATCCAGCGGGGCGACGACCGGCGCAGCCTGGAGAGCGAAGACCAACTGTTCACCCTGACCCTCGACGGGGCGCTCGAACTCCTCGCCCAGCCGCCCCGCCGTCGGGGACGGCAGGCGGCCGGACCCCTTCGCGAACTGGGCCAAGACCCTGTGTCCAAGAAGGCCGTCACCGTACGCACCGGCCGCTACGGGCCGTATGTCACCGACGGCGAGGTGAACGCCTCGCTTCGCAAGGGTGACGAACCCGAGACGATCACGCTCGAACGCGCCGGCGAGTTGCTCCAGGCGAGGCGGGACCGGCTCGGGAAGTGACCTTTCGCCCCCCTGGCCGCCACCGGTGCCCGGGTCGTCGGGGCTCCCGCGGCGCAGGCCTCAGTGGGCCCGAAGGTCGAGAACGGTTCCGTTCTCGACCGCCGGATCGTGGATGACCTTCCACAATCTCGCGGCGACATCGTCGGCGTCGGCCAGCTCTCCCTCCTCGTGCATGCGATGGAAGCGCTCGACACGGGGGAACCGTTCCGCCGGAGTTCGGCGGATGTGCTCCTGCATGGCGGTCGCCACCACGCCGGGGGCCACCGCCAGCACCTTCACCGGAACCGGCTGACGCACCTGCTCGGCGCCCACGGTCCGCACCCATTGGTCGATCGCCGCCTTGCCGGCTCCGTATGACGACCAACCCTCGTACGCGGTCCGCGCCGCACCCGAACTGAGCATCACGACGCATCCGGCGAGGCCATGGCGGTTCAGCACACCCACGAACGAGGCACCGAGCACCTGCGGCGCCGCCGAGTTGAGCAGCACATTCGCCCTGTAGGCGTCCGGATCGACGAGCCCGGCCGGGCCGATCGGGACCAGCGTGGCGGCGGCATGGATCAGGTCGACGTGCTCCCAATGCCCGCCGGTCGCAAGCTCCTCAATCCACTCCGCCACCACCGGCCAGGTCGCCGGATCGGCCAAGTCGGCGGTCAGAACTCGATCGGCGGACGACCCCCTGCGGCTCACCGCCGCCACCACCTCGCCTCTCGCCCGGGCTGCGTGTGCCACCGCCCGACCGATTCCCGCCGACGCACCGGTCACCACCGTGAGCCTCATCTGCGCACCCTATCCGGCTCAGGCGACCATCGCCTCTGGTCGGCTCCCGAGCACCCGGAGACGATGAAACGGGAGGTGACCATGAAGCGGCTGATGAAGTCCCTTCTCACCGCGCTCATCGTGCTGGCGGCCTTCGAACTGACCCTGGTGATCGTCTTCCGCCGCGGCAACGAAGAGACGATGAGAAAGATCGCCCGCTGGAACCGCCGGTACCTCAACCCGGCGATGCTCAGGATGGCGGGCCGGCCCAACTGGTACGCATCGTCGATCCACCACCTCGGGCGCACCACGGGGAACGCCCACGAAACCCCGGTGTGGGCGCACGAGGTGCCCGGCGGGTTCGTGGTACCGCTTCCGTATGGAACGGCGGTCGACTGGCTTCGCAACCTGGAGGCGGCCGGGGCGGGGTCGATGATTCACAAAGGGAGCGTGTTCCGGCTCACCAACCCGACCGTGATCGACCGTCGAACCGCCTTCGCCCAGCTCGGGCGAAGGGAGCGAGTCCGCTACCGCATCTTCGGCGTGACGCACTTCGCCCGCGTGGAGGTCGGAGAAGTGAAGACCGACGTGCTGGGGAAGACCGGCTAGAGCTCGAGTCTCGCCGACTCGAAGTGACCGAGTCCCAGGTAGGTGACGTTCGGCCCCAACGCCGAGGGTGCGACGTCGTCGACGAATGCCCGACCGGCGTCGCCCAGCGCCCAGTCGTGAATCGGAACCACCCAGCGGGGCCCGAGGCGGTTGGCGAAGGCGATGGCATCGGTCATCGAACCCCAGGGCGGCATCATCGGCAGGGCGAGCACCGGCGCCGTGCGGTGCAGCCGGCGGCTGTCTCCCGGGTGGGTGAACCACCCTCCCACGTGGAAGGCCGTGTTCGGCGGTCCCTCCCCCAACGGCGTGGGCTCATGGGGCGCCTCGGTGGCTTCGATCCACGACCCGTTCTCGACGGTCACCGCCAGGCCGTGGGCGGAGAGCATCGCGCCCACCGCCGCATTCGTCTGGATCGGCACATCGGGAAAGCGCTCGGCCAGCGACGCCACGAACTCCGGATGACAGTGATCAGCGTGGGCGTGGGTGATGAGGATCCGGTCGAGCCACACGATGTCGTCGATCGAGAAGTCGGGGTGCCGCCACGTGTGAACCCCGGGGTCGATGAGGGCAGCGTGGTTGCCGTCGTCGACGATCACGCAGGAATCGGCCAGGCGACGGACGGTGACGGTCGGCACGGTCGAAGGGTAGCGATCGGCGGTTTCCGCCTGCGATCCAGACGGCGGACGACGGGCTGCGGTATCGTCCCGGCCACTCGAACGAGGAGGGCCGATGGCAGCAGGCGATATTGCCTGGGTGTTGATGGCGTGTGCGCTCGTCCTCTTCATGACCCCCGGGCTGGCTTTGTTCTACGGGGGCATGGTGCGAACGCGACATGTCCTCAACATGCTGATGATGAACTTCTTCACCATCCCGATCGTGACGGTGGTGTGGCTCGTCATCGGGTACTCGATCGCATTCGACGACACCAACGGGGGTCTGTTCGGCGGTCTCGGGAAGCTGGGATTGAACGGCGTCGGCGACGAGGAGCTGCTGTTCTTCGCCTTCCAGATGATGTTCGCCATCATCACCCCTGCCTTGATCTCGGGGGCCGTGGCCGACCGCATGCGGTTCTCGGCGTGGGTGGCGTTCGTCACCTTGTGGTCGCTGCTCGTGTATCCGATCGCCGCCCATTGGGGCTTCTCGGAGGGCGGCTGGCTGTTCGCCTGGGGCGCCCGCGACTTCGCCGGAGGTCTGGTGATCCACATCAACGCCGGCATCGCCGCGCTTGCCTTGATCCGCGTCCTCGGGCCACGACGCGGGTTCGGCTCCGATTCGATGCGACCCCACTCGCTTCCGCTCACACTGGTGGGAACCGGCATTCTCTGGTTTGGCTGGTTCGGTTTCAACGCCGGATCCGCCTTCGCCGCAGACGGCAACGCGGTGAGGGCCCTGGTCACGACCCAGATCGGAGCTTCGCTCGGAGCGCTCGGCTGGGTGATCGCCGAGTGGCGGAAGACAGGCAAGCCGACGCTGCTCGGGGCGGCGTCCGGTGCGGTCGCCGGTCTGGTGGCGATCACTCCCGCGGCGGGGTTCGTCTCTCCTCTGGCCGCGATCGCCATCGGCCTGATCGCAGGTGTCGTCTGCTGGTGGGCGGTGACGTTGAAGCACCGCTTCGGCTACGACGACTCGCTCGACGTGATCGGCATCCACATGGTCGGCGGGATCATCGGGTCGATCCTGACCGGCGTCCTGGCGTCGAGTGACCTCAACCCGGCCGTCTCGGACGGGCTGGTGTTCGGGGGCGTCGGCTTCTTCTCGAAACAGCTCGTCGGTGTGGGGGCGATCCTGATCTTCAGCTACCTGGCCACTTGGGTGATCGCCCGTGTCCTCGACCGCACCATCGGTCTCCGGGCGACGGAACGCGACGAGATCGAGGGCCTCGACATCACCCAACACGAGGAACGCGCCTACAGCGCGGAATGAGGAGGACGTCGTGAAGCTCATCATCGCATTCATCAAGCCGTTCAAGCTCGACGACGTCAAAGAGCGCCTGCGCACACTCGGGGTGACGGGTATGAGCGTGTCCGAGGTGCGGGGGTTCGGTCGCCAGTCGGGGCAGACCGAGGTGTACCGGGGCGCCGAGTACCAGGTCGAATTCGTTCCCAAGATCCGACTGGAGATCATCGCCACGAACGACATCGCTCCGGCAGTGGTGCGGGCGATCGAGGAGACGGCCCGTACCGGCGACATCGGCGACGGAAAGGTGGCGGTCCTCCCGGTCGACGACGTGGTTCGCATCCGTACAGGCGAGAGAGGGGCCGACGCCTTGTGACCGAACCCGGGGCCACCGTGGCGGCCCCGCTCCTGCCCTTCCTCGAATATCGGGACGTCCTCGTCGCGCAAGGGTGGGAGGACGGCTGTGAGACCCGTCTGGCCGATCTCCTGTCTGGCGGCATCGTCGAGCTGGCCCACGAAGTGCCGCCCGGGATCGCGCTGGCGGCGATCGGAGGATTCGGACGGCGGGTGATGGCGATCCGGTCCGACGTGGACCTCTTGTTCCTGGGTCCCCCCACAGACGCCGGCCCGCTGGAGGCACGGGTGCTGCGACCCCTGTGGGACGCCCATCTCAAGGTCGGCCACGTCTCCCACACCCCCCGGGATGCCCGGATCTTCGCCGGAACCCGCCTCGACGCCATCAGCACGTTCCTGACCGCCCGGCTGCTCACCGGCGACGGGGAGGTGTTCGCCGACTTCCAGACGAGGTTCTACCGCCTCCTCGAGAAGGAACACGCACAGATCGTGCAGATGATGGGCAACGAGGAGCTCGAACGGCGCGCCCGTGAGCCCTACCGGAGGATCGCCGGCAACCTGAAGACGGATCGAGGTGGAATCCGCACCCTCGACATGGTCGACTGGCGGCGGCGGCTCTTCGGTGCCGCCGGGGTGGACGTCGAGCCGGAGCGGCGCGACGAGCGGCTGAGGCGCGACCTGACCCGATTCCGCAGCGCCCTCCACGCAGTCGCGGGTCGACCGGTCGACGCCTACGAGTTCGACCTCCGCGAGCGGGCAGCCGATTGGCTGGATCTCGACCCGCCCGCGCTGGGACGCTCGATCCTCGAGGCGCGCACCGGAGCCGAATGGCTGGTCGACGCGCTGTGGCCTCAGGTGGGGGGGAAGACCGACCAGCAGCCGGGCCGAACGGTCGACCTGGAGACGCTCCATCCCGACAGGCGGCGGCGGTTCCACCGGATCGACGCGGCCGGGGGGATCGCCCCCGCGATGCCCGACTGGGAACGCCTGCGGGACCTTCCGCATGCCGTTCCCTTCCACGAATACGCGGTGGGAGATCACATCCTGGCCGCCGTCGATCAGGCGTTCGGGCTCTTGGCCGGAACGGAGGACCCGATGGTGAGAGAGGCCCTCGACGACCTCGACCGGCCCGAGCGGCTGGTGTGGGCGGCGTGGCTTCACGACGTCGGAAAGGGCCTCGAAGGGGATCACAGCCGGGTCGGCGCCGGTCGGCTCCCGGAGCTGTGCCGCTCTCTCGGCTTGACCGCAGACGAGGAACTCCTCACCGCCATCGTCGAGAACCACCTCCTGCTCGCCGACCTCGCCACGCGACACGACCTCGACGACCCCCGGGTCCTGACGTGGGCTGCCGACCGCATCGGCGACCTGACCACGTTGCGGTTTCTCTTCCTCCTCACCGTCGCAGACTCACGAGCGACCGGAACCGACACCTGGAGCCCGTGGCGGGCCGAACTGGTTCGCCGCGCCTACCGGCGGATGGAGCGCGAACTGAATCGGCGAATGATGCCCGAGGAGGCGAAGGTGGCGGTGCTCGTCGACCGGGTGGTGGCCGCCTCGGAGGGATCGGTGGATCGGTCGGAGGCGATGGTCCATCTTGCGGGATTCGGCGAGGTCTACCGCATGGGGCACGCCCCCGAAGAGATCCTCGACCACATCCGGCTGTCGCGCGAGCCGCTGGGCGTGGGCGGGGTGACCGTTCACGTGTCCGCCGGCATTCCGGCGAGGGTGATCGTCATGGCCACCGATCGACCCCGGTTGCTGCTGGCCGTGGCCGGGGTCATCACGCTCTCCCGACTCTCGATCGTCGATGCCCGGTTCGCCACGCGGTCCGACGGGCGGGTGTTCGACACCTTCGACGTCGTGAAGGTCGATGGCGGCGGGATCGACGGCGGCGACGCTCGAAACCTGTCCGAGCGCCTGGCCCACACCATCCGGCGCGGCTTCGACCTCGCCACCGAGGTCGCCGCCAAGCGCCATGACTACCGGGCCACCGAACGCGCCGGCATCGAGCCGGTGATCCGCGCCCGGCGCCTTCCGGATGGGGGCGGGATCGTCGAGATCGAGTGCGCAGACCGGGTCGGCCTTCTGTTCGACGTCGCCGAAGCCTTCAATGCATTCGGCATGCCCGTGGTTCGGGCTCGCATCGATACACGGGGCGGGGTGGCGTACGACTCGTTCCACGTCGACCGTCTCCCCACCCCCACCGACGCTCTCATCGAGAGACTCAGGGCGGCGGCCAGTTGAGTATCCCCTGCGTTCGCGTTGGACGAACGACGGCCGGGTTGTGGTTCGAAGCGGCCGTGTTCGGTCAGGGTGACCTCGATCGGCGGTTCCGCAGACGCGATGAGGAACCTGGCCGCCGGACCGCGTCGACCTCGGTCAGAGGATCAGGTCGCGCACCAGCTGATCACCCTCCGGTATGAAACCCATGTGTTCGAGGTACCGGCGGTGGGCACCCGTCCCGGGATCGCTGATGAGACTGTGATATCCCCGAGCGGACAACTCCTCGGCCCTGTCGCGGTAGAAGAACCGCCCCAACCCGAGGTCCCGATACCCCGGGGTGGCGTAGTCGATCTCGACCCGCATCCTGGCTGCTCCGTCGTCGCTGCCCACGAACAACCCGACCGGCATCAGATCATCGAACACCAGCAGGCACAGATCGCCCGGGGAGGGCTCATGGGGGTCGAAAAACGTCGCCATGTCGCTCGAATAGCGATCCATGAACCGGAGGAGGACCGGCGAGTCGTGCGGAACGGCCAGCACGCCGAACGCCTCCGAAACGAACAGCAGCCGGCGCAGGAACACGAGGTTGACCACGACGATCACCACGTTGGCGACCACCACCGGTACCGCGCCGATGAGGACGCCGTACACGAGGAACGCCACCGACCCGATCAGATTGACGACGCGCAGCCGCAACACCGAAGTCATCATCAGCGAGACGGCGATCAGGGCCGAGGCGGCGTATCCGAGGGCCTCGGCGGCGACGCCGCTCATGCCCCGAACCGGAGCCGGGTGACATCGTGGGGGAAGTCGAACCAGGCGAGCACCTTCAGCGGGGTGAACACGCCCAGCCCTCCCGCATCGGGGCCGCTCCACGCCTCGGCGGTTGGCCGATACCCCCGTTCCGCATACTTCCGGCCGAACGCATCCGACAGCCGCTGCGCCAGTTCGGGTTCGGGACTCGGACTGCGGGATGACCGGCCTTCGACGATGACCGCCTGGTCGCCGGACTCCAGGTGGAGGACGCAGCGGGGATCCCGTTCCAGATTGCGAGCATGGACGGTGTCCGGAGAGCCGTCGTAGAAGAACCGCCCGTCGACCCACACCCCCCAGCGGGGAACGACATGGGGTCGCCCGTCCGGCCGGGTGGTCGCCAGCCAGTAGGACGTCGCGTCGATCAGGCGATGCTCGACGGCCGGCCACTCGATCAACCCATCGAGATCGTCGGGTACGCCGTACCCCGCCGGCATGCGGGGACGATCCAGGACCGGTCTGTCTGGCGGCACAGGAGGAAGGATACGGGGTTCGGACCCGCCCCGATCCCGAACCCCGGCTGGGGCGCCCGCGTCCCGCCTCGCCTGTAGCCTGATCGAACATGGCCGCACCGATCCGCATCGGAAACATCTCGGGCATGTTCGGCGATCGGCCGGATGCGCCCGAGCAGATGCTCGGCGATCCCGAAGTCGAGGTCTTGACCGGTGACGGGCTCGCCGAGCTGACGATGCTGATCCGGGCTCGCACCCGGATGAAGCGCCCGGACGGCGGGTACGGGAGGACCTTCGTCCAGCAGATGGAGCGGGTGATGGGCACGTGCCTCGACCGCGACATCAAAGTGGTGGTCAACGCCGGCGGGTTGGATCCGCCCGGATGCGCCGACGCGCTCGACGCCCTGGCCGAACGGTTGGGCCTGTCGCCCAAGGTGGCCGCCGTGACGGGCGACGATCTCGCACCCCGCTTCGCCGACCTGGTGGCGGCCGGCCACGAATTCGTCAACGCCGACACCGGTGAGCCCCTCGGCGACAAGGCGGGGGCAGTGGTGGTCGCCAACGCCTACGTGGGCGGATGGGGTATCACCGAAGCCCTCGCCAGTGGCGCAGACATCGTCGTCACGGGAAGGGTGACGGATGCCGCCCTGGTGGTCGGTCCGGCTGCCTGGCGCCATGGGTGGCGCCGCGACGACTGGGACAAGCTGGCAGGAGCGGTCGCCGCCGGACACGTGATCGAGTGCGGCCCGCAGGCGACGGGGGGCAACTACTCGTTCTTCACCGAGATCGAAGACCTGACCGTGCCTGCCTTCCCCTGGGCGGACGTCTTCGAGGACGGCAGCGCCGTCATCGGAAAACCCGACGGCACGGGGGGCGAGGTGTCGGTGGGAACCGTGACGAGCCAGCTCCTCTACGAAATCGGATCAGAGCGGTACCACAACCCCGATGTCACCACCCGTTTCGACTCACTCCACGTCGAGCCGATGGGGCGAGACCGCGTGCGGCTGTGGGGGGCGCGGGGCGAGCCGCCGCCCGAGACGCTCAAGGTGGCAACCGCCTACCCGGGCGGGTTCAGAAACTCGCTGATGATCGGGCTGACGGGAATGCACACCGAGGAGAAGGCGGCCCTCGTGGAGTCACAGATCTGGGCCGCCTCCCCCTACCCGAAGGACGCCTACGACGCGGTGGTGGTCACCCACATCGGTGGCGAGCTCGCCAACCCCACGTCGAATGCGGCCGCCGTGTCCTATCTCGAGGTCGGGGTACAGGACATGGACGAGGCCAAGGTGGGGCGCGAGTGGTCCAATGCCATGGCATCGATCGCCCTCGGCTCGATCCCCGGCTTCTTCGGGGTGTGGCCCCCCGGACCCGCCAAGCCGTTCGCGGTCTACTGGCCCACGACGATTCCACGGTCCGAGGTCCGACAGCGAGTGAGCATGGACGGCGAGACCGTCGAGGTGCCCGAGACCGAACCCGGCCCCTTCGTCCAGGCGGTCGTGCCGGCTGTGGAGATCCCTGCACCACCGTCTCACCCCGGGACCCTGCTCCTCCCCCTCGGCATGGTCCTCGGCGCCCGCTCGGGCGACAAAGGGGGCAACGCCAACCTCGGGGTGTTCGCCAGAGACGACCGCGCCCACGGCTGGATGCACCGGTTCCTCACGGTCGAAAAGCTCAAGGAGCTACTGCCCGACATGCGGCCACGCCGCATCGAACGATACGACCTCCCCAACCTCCGAGCCGTCAACTTCGTGATCCACGGTCTGCTCGACCGGGGAGTCTCGTCTTCGCTGCGGGTCGACCCCCAGGCCAAGGGACTGGCCGAGTACCTCCGCGCCCAGCTGGTCGACATCCCGGCGGAACTGATCGATCGCTGACGTCGGGGCCGCCGCGATTTCGGCGGCGAGGTCAGTGAAAGCGCGGGGGTCGCTTCTCGAGAAACGCAGCGACCCCCTCGGCAAACGCCGGGCGGCCGGCGAGCCGGCGCTGGATGTCGCGTTCGCGGTCGAGGGTCTCGTCCAGCGTGGCGGTCCCCGCCTCGGACAGCGCCGCCCTGATGGCGGGAGCGATGTGGGGGTCGAGCCGGGCGAGCCGCTCCGCCACCCGGCCCACCTCGTCGACGAGTCGGATGTCCGGCACGGCCTTCCAGATGAGACCCCACTCGGCGGCCTGACGGGCCGGGATCCTCTCGCCCAGCAGCGACATTCCCCGCGCCCGGGCCGGCCCGACCAGATGGGTCAGGAACCACGTCGAGCCCACGTCGGGGATCGCGGCCAGCTGCGGCCCGAACACCTCCACGAACGAGGCCGACTCGGCGGCGACCACCACGTCGCAGGCCAGCGCCAACCCGACTCCCCCGCCTGCGGCGACGCCGTTCACCGCGGCAATCGTCGGTTTGGGACACGCCAACAGGGCACGAACGATCGGGTTCCACCCGTGCTCGAGTATCCAGCCGACCGCCTCGCCCATCGGCAGTTCGCCGGGAGCCCACGCTCCGGCGGAGAGGTCGGCCCCCGCACAGAACCCTCTGCCCGCCCCCGTGAGGACGAGGACCCGCGCAGACGGGTCCGATCCGGCGTCTTCGATGGCTGCGAGCAGCTCTGTGAGCAGCGCGCGGTCGCCGGCGTTGAGCACCTCCGGGCGGCTCATGGTGATGGTGGTCACCCTCCCGGCGTCGACTCGAACCGCGGCCACGGTCAACCGGCCACGAGATCGGCGATCACCCGCAACAGCTCGGGCGGGCCCTGGACGATCATCGTCGAGATCACCGTCTCCTTCCACCGCGCCAGGTCGTCTGCCAGCTTGTCGACCGAGCCCACCAGTGCCACGTCCTCGACCATCTCGAGCGGGATCGACGCGATCGCCTCGTCCTTCCTCCCGGCGAGGTAGAGCTCCTGGATGCGATGGCATTCCGCCTCCCATCCCATCCGGGCAAACACCTCGAGGTGGAAGTTGGCGTCCTTCGCACCCATGCCGCCCACGTACAGCGCGAGCACCGGCCGGATCACCGACGCCGCGACTTCGGGATCGGGATGGACCACCGCCGGGACCATGCACACCACCTCGAAGGAGTCGGGCGTGCGGCGGGCACCCGGGCGTCCGAACCCTTCGGCGAGTGCCGCCCGATAGAAGCCGTCCGACTTGGGCGAGAACCACAGTGGAAGCCAGCCGTCTGCGATTTCTGCCGCCAGCGCCACGTTCTTGGGGCCCTCCGCCGCCAGATAGATCGGCAGGTCCGGGCGCAGAGGATGGATGGTCGACTTCAGCGGCTTGCCCAATCCCGTTCCTCCTGGATAGGGAAGGGTGTAGTGGGCTCCCGAGAACTCCACCCGCTCCTCGCGGGCGATGATCCGGCGGACGATCTCGACGTACTCGCGCGTCCGGGCCAGCGGACGGGGATACGGCACCCCGTACCACCCCTCGACGACCTGTGGCCCCGACGCACCGAGACCGAGGATGAAGCGGCCGCCGGTCAGATGATCCATCGTCATGGCGGCCATGGCGGTCGCCGCAGGGGTTCTCGCCGACATCTGCATGATCGCGGTGCCGAGCTTCATCCTGGACGTTCTCGCACCCCACCACGCCAGGGGGGACAGCGCGTCCGATCCGTAGGCCTCGGCGGTCCACATCGAATCGAAGCCCAGCTCCTCGGCGACCGCCACCTGCTCCTCCACCCCGACAGGAGGTCCGGCGCCCCAGTAGCCGACCGCAAGACCCAGATTCATCGAGAGCTCCTCATCGCCGGATTCGCCGACCATACCCCCGTCTCCCTCGCCGGCGATTGTGATGCCGGGTGATCCCTCAGCCCAGTCGACGGGCGAATGCGCCGATCCGCTGGGTGACGCGACCGAGCATCTCGATGGATCGTTCGGGCTCGCCGGGGACCTCGAGAGCGTGGTTGGCCCCGGCCAGCTGCAGGACTTCCATTCTTCGCAGCTGCATCGCCGCCCTCTGGCTCCAGGTCGGATCGCCTGTGGACCCAACCGCCAGTCCCGGCGCCTCGATCGCGCTCATTGCCGCCAGGACCGAGGGGTCGAGGAGCAGGGGCGTCAGCCACACGCCGGGAATCGAATGCTCGGCGGCGAGTGTCGCCACCGTGGTCGACATCGACTTCGCCACCAACAGCGGCCGGGCAGATCCGGCCCAGTCGAGGCCGGCCCTGGCGCGCTCGGAGACCCAGCTGACCATGTCACCTTCGCGATATGTGTCGTCGATCGCGAGCACGGTCCACCCGGCGGCGCGCAGCGCCTCCGAGGCGAACCAGAACAGGGGTGCGGTGATCGGATAGACCCTGCCCGGCAGCAGGATCGCCACCCGCCCCGGATCCTCCCGAAACAGCTTCGCCTGGCACACCCCGAGATCGATCGGTTCCATGGATACGAGCGTAGGACGGTCCGCGCCCCGCCGAGGGACCGGCGGTCGACCCCGGCGCAGGCGACCGATCAGAGCACCCGGGCCGCCATCTCCGCCAGCGGACTGCGGATGGACCGTTCCAGGATCACGTGCCCGAACAACGCCGATCCCCGGAACTTCTCGATGAGGGCCGCCATCCCGCCGTAGGGCGAAATGTACGGATTGTCGACCTGGGTCAGATCCCCACAGAACACGACCTTGGAGTCTTTGCCCAGGCGGGTCATGATCACCTTGAGTGTGGAGAGCTCGAGATTCTGTGCTTCGTCGATGATGACGTATTCACCGGTGATCGACCGCCCTCGCAGATATGTCACGGCCGCAAGCTCGAGTTCGTCGCGCTCGAGCAACTCCTCGATGGCGTCCCGGGCGCCGTCGACCCCGGCGTCGCTGAACAGGGCGTGGAGGTTGTCGTACACGGCCGCCATCCACGGCGAGAGCTTCTCGTCGAGGTCTCCGGGCAGATACCCCATCTCCTGACGGCCGACCGCCACCATCGGCCGGTACACCGAGACCTTGCGATAGCGGCCCTGCTCGAGCACCTGCTCGAGGGCGGCGGCGAGGGCGAGAAAGGTCTTCCCCGAACCGGCGGTTCCCATCAGCGACACCGCCGGGATGTCCGGGTCGAGCAGGTGGTGAAGCGCCACCGTCTGGCGGACGTTCTTGGGCTCGACGCCGAATGCGCGGGGGCCGTTGGACACCCGCTCCACCACCACCTGTGGTTCGGACTCGATCACCCGCGCCAGCGCCGACCGGGACACTCCCGAGCGGAGCACGAGAAACTCGTTGGTGACGGCGTTGGACTCCTCGACGACGACCTTCTCCTCATCGAACAGCCGGTCGATGAGGGACCCGTCGACCGCCACCTCCCTGACGCCGGTCGCCAACTCGTCGACCCGGACGGTATCTCCGCGGTAGTCCTGAACCTCCACGCCGAGCTGCGCTCCCTTGATCCGCAATGCCGCGTCCTTGGTCACGAGCACGGGATCGAGTCCGGCATCGGCCATCGTGAGACACGACGCGAGAATCCGATGATCGGGAGTGACGGGATCGAGCACGGACGGAAGCCGGTCAGACAGCACTCCGTTGAGCTCGATCCGGATCGTGCCGCCGGAGGGGAGCGGTGCGGGCCGGCTGAGACCTCCTGGCCGGCTGGCTCCCACCTGCTCCAACAGCCGGATCGCCGACCTGGCGTTGGACCCGACCTCGTCCATCCGCGTCTTCATCCGATCGAGTTCTTCGACCACGACGAGCGGGAGGACGACGTCGTGCTCGTCGAACCTCAGAAGGGAGTTGGGATCGGCGAGGAGCACGCAGGTATCCAAGACGTAGTGACGAGCCACCGGATTCGACTCCTTGGTTGCGACAGCGCACCGCAATCGTCGCCACTCAGCGCGCGAAAACCAAGGATCCTCCCCTTGCGGCCAATCGGCCTCGGCGCGGCCGTCGATCGACTCTGGCGTCCACACGACACGGGCGCGACGGTGGATCGAGCGGACCCGTGGAACATTCGAGCACATCCTCATCCCGCGGTTCGACCCGGGGTCGGGACGGCACCGGAGCGATCGGCCCTGCCTCGGCCGAGCCCGGCCGATGGCCGCTCGTGGCAGCAGTGCTGATGGCCGGCCTCGGCTGGATGATCGCGCCGGAACCCTGGCCGGAGGGCGAGGGGACGTTGACGATCGAGGTGAACGGGTCGGTCGTCCTGCGCCAAGACGTCTCGATCGGCGATGACGAACCGGCCGAGATCACCGCGGGCGAGGTCGTCGTCGTCCTCCCCTCCGGCGTGCCGTCCGACGCTCCCGTCGAGGTCGTGGTCAGCGCTCCTGGAGCGGCTGGCGGAACGGTCGAGTCATTCCTGACCTTGGCCGACGGGCGCCGCGAGCGGATTCCTGCGCTCCGCCACGACGAGGAGTCGTTCACGGCCATGCGCCGCCCGCCGGTCTCCTCGAAGCCGACCCTGGCACTGCTCGGTGCCGTCGTCGTGCTGTGGGTGACCGAGGCGCTCCCCCTCTTCGTCACCTCGCTGTCCATCCCGGTGATCATCGTGCTCACCGGCGCCGGCACCGCCGGCGACGCCCTCGCCCCCTACTTCCATCCGATCATCGCCCTGTTCTTCGGTGGCTTCCTCATGGCGGAGGCCATGAAGAGGGTGGGACTCGATCACCTCGCCGCCATCTCGCTGGTGACTCTGGCGGGGCGAAGTCCTGCATCGCTCATCATGGGGATGATGGGCGTCTCGGCATTCCTGTCGATGTGGATGTCGAACACGGCGGCCGCCGCGGTGCTCGTGCCGATCGCGCTCGGGGTGACCGCACCCATCGCCCATCCCGGATACCGGCGGGTGGCGGTACTCGGAATCGCATACGCCGCGACCCTCGGAGGTGTCGGCAGCGCCATCGGCACGCCCGCCAACCCCCTGGCCATCGAGTTCCTCGAGGCGTTCGCCGGGCGCTCGATCTCGTTCGTCGAGTGGTTCGGCTACGGGCTCCCGCTGGTCGTCGTCTTCCTTCCGCTCATGGCCGGCTATCTGTGGTGGCGCATGGGGGTGTCGATCGATCGAGCAGACTTCGACCGCGTTCGAGACGCAGCCCGGGAAGAACTCCATCGAGCCGGCCGCCTCACCCGACCGCAGCTCACCGTGCTCGCCGTGTTCGTGGGCGTGATGCTCGTGTGGCTCACCCAGACATGGCACGGGCTCGACACCGGGATCGTGGCCCTGGCCGGTGCCGTCGCGCTCGCCGCCCTGCGCAAGGTGCTCCCCGAGGACCTCGGGCGTATCTCGTGGGCGGCGCTCCTCACATTCGGCGGAGGCTTGACACTCGGCGTGTTTCTCACCCGGACCGGCACCTCGGACTGGCTCGCCACCCGCTTGGCGGGCCTCGGGGGCCTGCCGCCGTCGATCGGCGTGGCGGCGGTTGCGGTGGTCGCACTCTCGTTGACGACGGTCGCCTCGAACACGGCCACGGCGGCCATGATGATTCCTCTCGCCATCCCCCTGGCGGGCATCCTCGGGGTCTCCCCCACCCTGCTGGTGGTGGTGGTGGCGGTGGCCTCGTCGATCGACTTCGCCCTCGTCGTCGGCACTCCACCGACGATGATCGCCTACTCGACCGGTCTGTTCACCACCAGGGAGATCTTCCGCACCGGGATCGCGCTCGACCTCGCCGGAATCGGCCTCCTCATGACGGCAGCGATCGGCATCTGGCGGCTGCTGGGCCTGGTCTGATCGGGGCGCCTCCATCGCCTGATGGGTGCAGGCGCCGGCCTCGGTTTCCCGGTCGTGGGCCACCGGCCCACCTGCCGGACGTCGTTCTCAGTGCCCCCGACCGACCGCTGCATTGACCACGAGCTGGGCCTTCGTCAACCCTTCCAGGAGCCGCGCATAGAGGGGCAGCCGTGCCGGGGCACAGCATCCGACCTGGAGGCGGCCGACCTGGGCGCCGGCATCCTCGAGCCGGCCCAGAGCCTCGTCGACGATGCCCGGATCGGCAACGATCCCCTCGATCGTCGACCGGGCCGACGCCACCGTGGCCCCCAGCGCCGCCATCGACGGGCTTCGGCCCGGCTCACAGCACAGCGCGTCGAGCTTGGCGAGCGCCTCCCGGCAGTCGTCGAGCGCGTCGAAGGCACCCTGTAGATCCGACATGGGTGCCAGCATATCGGCCTCCCTCGCACGACCGCCGACGGATCCACGGGGGCTCGAACGCCCTGCCCCCCGGACGTCCGTCGGCTCGAGGCGGAGCGGGCGGCCGGTGCCGACCATCGGTCCGGGGGCGGGAGCCTCCCGAAGGCCGCTGCAACTCGATACGGGCCGGCTCAGGTCACCGCGTGAAGACGCTGACGAATTGGGGGCTCGACAACAGGTTGAATTCCGAATGGCGGTGGACGAAGCCCCTCGGCTCGGCGATCCGGCGAACCCGGGCAGGCCACAGCCACTGGCAGTGCACGGTGGTCGCCTTGAACGGGTTCCCGAAGAGGATCAGCGCCGTGGGGATCGCCCAGACGCCCTTGATCGGCTCCGCCGGGTAGATGAACACCGCCTTCCCACCAGGCCGGAGCACCCGGGCCATCTCGTCGAAAGCCCCCTCGATGTCGGGTATGTGCTCGATGGCATGCACGGAGACGATCTTGTCGAACGAGTCGTCCTCGAATGCCAGATCCTCGCCGACCATGTGCAGGACGCCGTCGCTCACGGCGACCTCGGCCGCCCGAGGATTGGCGTCGATGCCAACCGCGTCCACCCCCCAATCGCGCAGCCGCTTTGTGAGGTGGCCCCTCCCCGCACCGACCTCGAGCACCCGCTCCCCCGGCTGGGGATCGAGATGCCGGCGCACCGTCATCTCGTGTCGCGTATCCCATCGATTGAGCATTGCGTAGCGAGTGGAGTCGTAGCTCATGTGTGATTCCCCAGGGGGGAGACGGAGAAGTCTGCCAGAACGGGACCGGTTGGGGAGAAGACGACATGGCTCACTGCCGCATTGTGGGGCGTGGACAGACCGTCGTTGATGCCGGAGCCCCGCTCTGTCACCCACGCCACGACGGCCTTGATGGCCGCGCCGTGCGAGACCGCCACCGTTCGCTGGCCCGGATCGACCTCCAGGGTCGAGAGAAACGCCCCCAGCCGATCGACCAGCATGGCGAACGACTCACCCGTGCGCCCCCTCCGCAGGTCCTGCCCCTCGACGAACACCTGATGGGCCAGCGGATCGCCGGATCGCTGGATCAGATCCTCGTAGATCAGGCCCTCCCAGTCCCCGAATCCCATCTCCATGAGGGCATCGAATCGCTCGATCGCCGATTCGCCCGCCAGCACCCGGGCGGTCTCGAAGGCCCGGGCGGTGGGCGAGCTGATGACGCGGTCGACCGACCCGTACCAGCGCATGAACGCCTCGGCCTGCCGGATGCCCTCCTCGGAGAGACCCCAGCACGAATGCCCCTGAATCCGGTGCTCCTGATTGGCGGCGGTCACTCCATGCCGGACCAGGGCGAGGACGGGCCTGCCCTCGGAGCGCATCCGGCCGAGGAATCCGGCGTCGTGACCGAGGTGGGCGGCGTCGTTGAAGGTCTGGATCCGCATCGCGTCCGGATCGCGCCAGGCCGGGGTGGTCGTGAAGGTGGTGAGGGCGGTGTTGGTGGCGATCGGGAACGTGCGCCTCGCCCGCACGCGTCCCAGGGCGCGGCCGACGAGCACGTCGACGACGCCTCCGTGGGTCACCACCAGGGCCCGCCCGCTGCCGTCCATGCGTTCGACCAGGCGATCGAAGGCCGCGAAGATCCGGCGCTCGAACTCGGGGATCGTCTCGCCCGTCGCGCCGAACCGCACCTCTTCGCCGTTCCGAATGGCCTCGAACAGGTCGGGCCGCTCCCGGGTGACGCCCTCGAACGAGCGGTTCTCCCACTCCCCCAGATCCATCTCTCGCCACGCCGCATCGAATTCCGGATCGGAGGCCACCGCGTGGGCGGTCTGGCCGGCCCGGTCCAGATCGGAGGAGACGACCACCTCGAAGGTCTCGCCCCGGAGCCTCTCGCCCAACGCCGCAGCCTGGAGCCTCCCTCCCGCCGACAGCGGCGAGTTCACCTGGCCCTGCCACAGGTTCGCCTCGTTCCCCTCGGAGCGGGCGTGACGAACGATGGTGATCTCGAGGGACACGGCGATCAGGCGAGGGCTCGTTGGGAATCGGCGGTCGAGGGGCAGGAGTGGTCGCAGGCGGCGTGACGGCCACCGTGTCCCGGCATGCCGGGGCCGGTTGGCTGATCGCTCATGGCCGATCGCTGCCTCCGGGCGGGCACTGCGATCAGATGAACGCGGAGGCGAAGATGAGGGAGACGATCGTCATCACCTTGATGACGATGTTCATCGCCGGACCGGAGGTGTCCTTGAACGGGTCCCCCACGGTGTCGCCGATGACCGCCGCCTTGTGCTCGTCCGAGCCCTTCCCGCCGTGGGCGCCCGACTCGATGTACTTCTTGGCGTTGTCCCACGCTCCACCGGCATTCGCCATGAAGATCGCCAGCAGGAATCCGGTCACCAGGGCGCCGGCGAGGAAGCCGCCGAGCATCTCGGTGTCGTAGAACCCGATCACCAGAGGCAGGATCACCGCGAGGGAGCCGGGGATGACCATCTCACGCAAGGCGGCGGAGGTGGCGATGTCGACGCACTTGGCGTATTCGGCGCGGGCGTTCTCATCGCCCTCCTTGAGGCCGACGATCTCCCGGAACTGGCGACGGACCTCCTCGATCATCTTGTTGGCGGACCGTCCGACCGCGTTCATGGTCAACGCGGCGAACAGGAACGGGAAGGCACCACCGAGGAACAGCCCGATGGTGGTCTGCGGCCGGGAGATGTCGATGTACTCGAGATCGACGGCCTTGGTGTACGTGGCGAACAACGCCAGCGCGGTCACGGCGGCGGAGGCGATGGCGAATCCCTTGGCGATGGCGGCGGTGGTGTTGCCCAGCGAGTCGAGCGCGTCGGTCGCCTTCCGCACCTCGGCCGGCAGGTGAGCCATCTCGGCGATGCCGCCGGCGTTGTCGGCGATCGGTCCGTAGGCGTCCACAGAGATGGTGATCCCCAGGGTCGCGAGCACCCCGATGGCAGCGATGGCGACGCCGTAGATGCCGCCTCCGGCGATCGCATCGCCGAACGCCCAGTCACCGGCGAAGAACGACACACCGATCCCGGCAGCGACCACCACGACAGAGAAAGCCGCCGAGCGCATGCCCTCGGCGATCCCCGAGATGATCACGGTCGCCGGTCCGGTCTGCGACTGGCGGGCGATCTCCTTGACCGTCTTGTAGGCGTCGGAGGTGTACCACTCCGAGATCTTGCCGATGAGCCATCCGACCACCAGTCCGGCGATCACCGAGAATGCAAGGCCGACGGGGTTCTCGAGTCCGACGTCGCCGAACACCGAGAAGACGAGCCAGAACGAGGCAGCCGCCGTGACGACGAGGGCGAAGTTCGTGCCGCGATGCAGCGCCGCTGCGAGGTGCTCCTCGTCCTTGGCCCGCACCAGGAACGAACCGACGATCGACGCAAACATCCCCACGCTGCCGATCGCCAGCGGGAAGAGGATGGCGGCGATCTGGAGGGCGTCGTTGCCGGAGAAGACGATGGCGGCGTAGGCGATCGGTGCCACGAGCGAGCCGACGTAGGACTCGAACAGGTCCGCACCCATGCCCGCCACGTCGCCGACGTTGTCGCCGACGTTGTCGGCGATCACCGCCGGGTTCCGCGGATCGTCCTCGGGAATGCCGGCCTCGACCTTTCCCACAAGGTCGGCGCCGACGTCGGCCGCCTTGGTGTAGATACCGCCGCCGACACGTGCGAACAGGGCGATCGAGGATCCACCGAGCCCAACGGCGGTGACGATGTCAGCCCATTGCGGCTCGTCGAGCACGTTTCGGAAGAAGATGTACGCGAGCACCACCCCGAGCAGGCCGAATCCGGCCACCGTGAACCCCATGACCGCACCGCCCCGAAACGCCAGAGGAAGCGCGGCCTGGACGCCCCCCACCCGGGCAGCCTCCGTGGTGCGGGCGTTGGCGGCGGTCGCGATCCGCATCCCGACGAACCCGGCGCCACCCGAGAGAACCGCACCGAAGATGTATGCGACGGCTCCCCAGGGCCGGCCCCAGTCGAGGAAGCTGAAGATCAGCACGGCCATGACCACGACGAAGGCAGACACCCACGTGTACTCCCGACGGATGAAGGCCATCGCTCCCTCTCGAATGGCGGCGGCCAGCTCCACCATGCGCTCGTTGCCCTGGCTGGTGGCGAGCACTGCGCGGGTGTAGTACACCGCCAGCAGGAGCGCCGCCACGCCTGCTACGAGCGCGATCGACAAGACAGTTGTGCTTGACATCGCGGTCTTTCTCCCGGAGACGCTTGGAACTCGGGCGAGTATATGGCGCCGCCCCCTCCCCGCATAGTCGGGGACGCCACCTCGAGGTCGGTCAGAACAGATAGCCGCGTCGTTCCCTGCCGCGCCGCCGGACGACGAAGACGATGCGAGAGACACCGGTGAGCGCAACGACGAGAACGCCCAACTCCCACAGCCAGGCCTGGAGCCGGGCCATGAACCGGTCGACGGCGGTGACCTCGTAGATGACCGGATCCCCCAGGTTGAGATCGAGCGCGATGAGGGCTTCGACCCCCGCCCGCCCTGACATCACCACCTGGTCGGCGACACCCTCGATGTCCAGTCCCACGAATCGGTACCGCATCGTCCCCGAGGGGTCGCTCGGGCGGACAGGGCAGGAGACGAAACCTCGCTGGCCGATCACCAGACGTTCGGCCGTCACCCCTCCCCACACCCGGGTGACCGCAGACACGGACCGCCCCCACGGGAGGGGATTGGCCGCGATCGTCTCGGACTCGACCACTCCTTCGAGGGACTGTGCGGTCGCCGCCTCTCCGAACCGGGGGGCCCGCAGACCGTCTCCGTCGCCACACGGGTCGGACTCCAAGCCCCCGCAGGCGGCGAGGACGACGACCCACGCCGCCAGAGTCGACACACCCACGCGCCTCGCCGCATCCATCTCGGACCCCCGACGTCGCACAGCGTCGCCGTACAGCGACCACCGGACAAGCTAGCCGGAGCCCGGTCACCTGCGTGCGCGGACCGAGGCCACCACAGGAACCGACCGACCCGGCGCGGGCGGCTCGCGACCGGCAACAATCCCTCCACGGGGGGCACCTTCGGTGCACCATCCCCTCGACGCACGGAACCGGCCAGACGGAGACACATGATCACCACCCTCGACGACGTCCGGGCCGCCGCCCGCCGGCTGGAGGCGGTCGCCCATCGGACCCCGGTCCTTTCGAGCAGAACGCTCGACCTGGCGGTGGGCGGGTCCATCTCGTGCAAGGCGGAATGCTTCCAGCGCACCGGCTCGTTCAAGTTCCGCGGGGCGTACAACGCGATCGCCTCCCTGGCGGAGATCGATCGGCGACGGGGCGTCGCCACGTACTCGTCCGGCAACCACGCCCAGGCCGTCGCCCTCGCCGCCGCCCTCCACGGGATCCCCGCCACCATCCTCATGCCAGAGGACGCCCCGGCATCGAAGCTCGCCGCCACCCGCGGCTACGGGGCCGAGGTGGTCACCTACGACCGCTACTCCGAGGAGCGGACGTCGCTGGGTGAGTCACTCGCCCGGGATCGGGGCGCCACCTTGATCCCTCCCTTCGATCACTGGGACGTGATCGCCGGCCAGGGCACCGTCGCCCTCGAACTGTTCGAACAGGTGCCCGACCTCGACATGCTGGTGGTCTGCGTGGGCGGCGGCGGACTGATCTCCGGCTGTGCCACGGTCGCCAAGGCTCTCGATGGCGCGGTGCAGGTCATCGGAGTGGAGCCGGAGGCGGGAGACGACGTCAGGCGCTCGCTCGAGACCGGGGAGATCGTCACGATCCCCACGCCGCGCACCATCGCAGACGGGCAACAGACCACGTCGCCCGGTGAGCGAACCTTTGCGGTGATCCGGGAACGGGTGGACGAGATCGTCACCGTCTCGGACGCCGAGATCGTTGCCGCCATGCGTTTCGCCTTCGAACGGATGAACGTCGTCCTCGAGCCGAGCGGGGCCAGCGCCCTCGCCGCCATCCTCGCCGGCCGCATCGAGGTCTCCGGCCACCGGGTGGGCGTCACCTGGTCGGGCGGCAACATCGACGTCGAGCGGTTCGCCCGGCTGATGACGGGCTGAGGTCGCCGGTCTCGGCCATCAGCCATCGGCCAACAGACAAGAGCGATCAGCCAACAGCCATCGGCGATCAGCGAATCTGGACGTGAGACGTGAGACATGAGACGTGAGACGTGAGACGTGCGACGTGAGACGTGAGACGTGAGACGTGAGACGTGAGACGTGAGACGTGAGACGTGCGACGTGAGACGTGAGAC
>DATCZS010000024.1:0-4260 GCA_036525795.1 Acidimicrobiia bacterium
CGATCATCCGGCGGATCGGGGCGAAGTGGGTGTAGATGATCACGCCCGACCGGGGGGCGTGGCGGACGCTCGGGACGATGCTGACCCCGTCAGCGTTACGGGGCTGCTTCTCGTCCGGGTCGACGAACACCACGTCGAACCCCAGCCGGCCGAAGGCGGCGAGCAGGTACTGGGGGCGCTGGCGCATCACGTCCCAGTGCACCCAGGTGGGGAGGTACACCACGGTCCTCCTCCCGCCGGTCGGCACCGGGCTGCCCTTGGGCCGGTCGGCGACGATCGCCCTGAGCCAGTCGGAGCCGGGGATCGACTTGATGGTCCGCCGGATCGGCTCGGGGAGCGACGTGGCCAGCCGCAGCAGTCTGCTCATTCGGGCGAGGATAGAGAGGCCGGGTTGGGCTACTGGGCGCCGAAGCCCGACAGCACCGTCCAGGTGCTCTTCCCCAGGATCTGGAGGTCGAGCCACAGCGACATGCGGGTGACGTAGTACAGGTCGTATGTGAGCTTCTCGATGGTGTCGGCCTCGTCGTCGGCGTAGCCGTAGTTCACCTGCGCCCAGCCGGTGACGCCCGGCCGCACCAGCGTGCGGTAGCGGTAGAAGGGGATCGACTCGGAGAACGACTCGTGGAACTCGGGGCGCTCCGGGCGGGGGCCGACCAGCGAGAGGTCCCCCTTCAACACGTTCCACAGCTGGGGGATCTCGTCGGCCCGAACCTTGCGCAGCAACCGGCCCACCCGGGTCAGCCGCTCGTCGTTCGGCTTGGCGAACTGGGGCCCGTTCTCTTCGGCGTCGACCCTCATCGTGCGGAACTTGTGCAGCGTGAACGGGTTGCCGTGCTGGCCCACCCGGGCCTGGCGGTAGATCGCCGGGCCCTTCGAATCGAGCCGCACCGCCAGCCAGATCAACCCGCCCAGCGGGATCCAGATCGGCGCCAGCAGCACCACGAGCGCCAGGTCGAGGATCCGCTTGCCCGGAAGGTACTGGGCGGCCTCCTGCACCGGGGTGGACAGCTCCCATCCGTCGTCGAGATGCACCACCGGGAACCGGCCGGTGTGCTCCTGATAGACGTCCGCCAGCGACCGCACCTCGTATCCGGCCACGTTGGAAGACGCCACGAACTGCGCCATCGGCTCGGAGAGCAGGGCGCGGAGGTCGACCGCCACCGTCACGTTGTTGGCCAGCTGGTTGGGCCGGGTCTCCGACCGGGGATCGAGCACGTCCACCACGTCGACGTGGGTGGCCATCCGCAGGTGGTCGGCGAACTCCTTCTCGGCGGTGACCAGGGCCACCCGCTCGGTCCAGGGCCGCGAACGGCTCACCGCCCGGTGGGCCAGCGCCAGCCCGAGCATGGTGACCATGGTGAAGCCGAGGAAGCGGACCGAGTAGTACGAGCGGGTCACCAGGGTGGCCATCGAGGCGATCGCCACCGTGATGATGCTGATCGACACGGCCCGGCCGTATGAGGGCCGCGGCACGCCACTCCAGGTGCGCACCGAGAGGTAGGACCCTCCGATCAGCCCGAGCAGGAGAAACCCGAGGAGAGGCCACATGCTCGCCTCGCCCGGGTAGCCGGCGGGAACCTCCCACGCCACCGGCGAGCCGAAGACGACGAGAGAAGCGGTGAACACGCCCCCCACCAGGGAGAGGAAGTCGAGCACAGCCGTGCGAAACAGGAACCGCCTGCGCATCCCGGGAAGACTAGTTGGGCGGTCGAATCACCACGCGACGCGGGGGCGCCTTTCGGCTCCGCTTGTCATATGACGCGGTGCGTGAGACGTGCGACGTGAGACGTGAGACGAGACTCGGGACCTGCGACTCGGGACTCGAGACTGGAGACTCCTACAGCCCCAGCGACCTCACGAAGAACGACGCCATCTCCGCCCGCGACAGCGGCCGGTCGGGGCAGAACTGGTCGGGCTCGCAGCCGTAGGTCACTCCGGCCGCCGCCAGGGCGTTGATGGAGGACTGGAACGGGCTGTCGTCGTCGTCGACGAAGCGGTCGAGACCCTCGGGGTCGGTGTAGCCGAAGGCGCGAACCAGCAGCTCTGCCATCTCCTCGCGCAGCAGCGGCAGCTCTGAGCAGTATTCGTTCTCGGCGCACCCGAATCCGATCCCGGCGGCGGTGACGGCGTTGATGTCGTCTTCGAAGAAGTCGCCGGTGTCGTCGAGGTAGAAGTCGACGTCGGACGAGGGCAGGTCAAAGGTGCGGCGCAGGAATGCCGCCATCTCGCCCCGGGTGATCTGACGGTCAGGGCAGTACAGGTCGGACTCACAGCCCTTGGTGATCCCCAGCTCGGCGATCTTCTCGATGTCGATCTCGTGCACCGAGCCGTCGTCGTCGCGGAACCGCCCGTTCCACAGCGAGGCGCCCACCTGGTCGAGCACCGGGGCGTTGATCAGGTATGGGTAGGAGTTGACGGCCACCCCGTCCTTGCGCAGCTCGAAGTGGAGGTGAGGGGAGACCCATTCGGCGTTGCCGCTGTCGCCCAGCCATCCGATCAGCTGGCCCTGATACACGGTGGCGCCTCGGACCACCCCGTCGGCGATCCCCCATCCGAGCCCGTCGTCGGTGCCGGGGGTGTCGTTGTCGAGGTGGATGTACCACGACTCCCACCCGCCGCCGTGGTCGATCGACAGGTAGCAGCACGACGATCCGATCCACCGCACCACCCCGTCGGCCACCGCCACCACCGGCAGGCCCTTGACGGCGCCGTCGGAGAGGATGTCGGTGCCATCGTGGCCGCGGCCACCCGAGCGGGCGTCGCCGAAGGTGTCGGTGTAGTGGACCGCCCCGATCACGGGGAACACGATCGTGTCGGGGCTGAACTCCCCGGCGGCGGCTGCGGGCACGGACAGGCTGAGAGAGGTGACGAGACCGACGACGAGGGCAAGCGCACGCCGCAGGCGCGTCGGAGCGCTTCGCGGAGTCATGAGAGAGACATCGGATCCTGGGCTGGGATTCTTTACCCCCGTTTTGTCCTCACCCCCCGATCCGGTTCTCGGGGCAGGTGGCCCCGAACCCAGGGCTCGGGGCCACACACAGTGTGGATCTGTGCGCGAAGTTCAGCCCGAACCGCGCGCTCCAGTCCACACTGAGTGTGGACTGGAGCCCTGGGTTGACCGTTCTTCAGTCGAGGAGGGGGCGGATGCGGGCGGCGACGGTGGGGCCGGTGAACCCGAACTGCTCGGCGATCACCTTGGCCGGCGCCGACGCCCCGAACCGGTCGATGCCGATCGACAGCCCGTCGGAGCCGACGATGTCGCCCCACCCGAACGTCGAGCCGGCTTCGAGCGAGATCCGCGGGATCCCCTCGCCCAGCACCGACGACCGGTATTCGGCCGGCTGGGCCCGGAACGCCTCCAGACAGGGCAGGCTGACCACCCGCACCGAACGCCCCTCTTCTTCGAGGATCTCGGCGGCCGCCAGCGCCACGTGCACTTCCGACCCGGTGGCGACGATCACCGCATCCGAACCCTGCCGCAGCACGTATCCGCCGCTCGACACCTCCCCGGTCCCTTCCAGCACGGGCACGCCCTGGCGGGTGAGCACGATGGCGGTGGGCCCGTCGGTCCGGTTGAGCGCCATCTCCCACGCCCCCACCGTCTCGTTGGCGTCTGCCGGGCGGATCACCCACAGGTTGGGCATCGCCCGCAGCGAGGCGAGGTGTTCGATCGGCTGGTGGGTGGGGCCGTCCTCGCCCAGGAACACCGAGTCGTGGGTCCAGACCCAGATCGACGGCGCCCCCATCAGGGCTCCGAGCCGCACCGCCGGCCGCATGTAGTCGCTGAACACGAAGAAGGTGGCGCCGTAGGGGCGGAGGCCTCCGTGGAGGGCGAGCCCGTTGGTGATGGTCCCCATGGCGTGCTCGCGGATCCCGAATGCGAGGTCGCGGGCGGCGCGGTCGTCCTTCGAGAACCGGCTGCCATGGTCGATCACCGTCTTGGTCGACTCGACCAGGTCCGCGGAGCCACCCACGAACCCGGGGACCTTCCCGGCGATCTCTCCGAACAGCGCCCCCGACGCCGCCCGGGTGGCGAGCGACGACCCGGCGTCGAAGCCGGGGCCCTCGAGCGAGATCGGGCCCGGCTCGAAGTGGGCGCGCCACGCCGCCGCCCGTCCGGGGTCTGTCATCGCCCGTCGGTGCCGCTCTCCCCACGCGGCCCGAGCGGCACGGCCCCGGTCCATCGCACGGGAGAAGAAGTCGTAGACGCCGTCGGGCACGAAGAAGCTCCTGGCCGGGTCGAATCCCATCCCCTCCTTC
>DATCZS010000025.1:0-23968 GCA_036525795.1 Acidimicrobiia bacterium
TGAACCTGAGCCAGGCATTCGAACAGTCGTGCAACATCTTCTTCTACTCCGTGGCCCTGGGCATCCATCAGGCGTGGGACAAGACCGACCGGGAGACGGTGCTGCAGGACATGGCCCGTTCGCTCGGGTTCGGCTCACCCACCGGCATCGATCTCACCGGTGACGCCGCCGGCATCGTTCCCGACCGCGAGTTCTTCCGGATCTGGCAGGAGATCCAGCGGGAGGAGCCGGATCGACCCAAGCTGCTCGATCCGAGCCGGGAGGAGCTCGCCGACCCATGGTTTGGCGGCGATCTCATGAACGCCGCCATCGGACAGGGGAGCGTGAGCGCCACCCCGCTCCAGGTCGCCGTGGCCTACGCCGCGCTCGTCAACGGCGGGAAGGTGTGGAGGCCCTACGTCGTCGAGCAGATCAGGAATCAGGCAGACGAGCTGGTGATGGGCAACACGCCCGAACTGAAGAACGAGATCGACTTCGACCCCGAGGCCGTCGAGCGGCTGAAGCGAGATCTGAACGGGGTGGTCACCCGGGGCACGGCGTCTCGGGCCTTCGACGGGTATGGGGCGTCGATCGTCGACGTCGGCGGCAAGACCGGAACGGGCCAGTCGATCCGAACGAAGGACAACCACGCCTGGTTCGTCGGCGTGGTGGGCCTCGAGACTCCCCGCTACGTGGTGGTCGTGCTGATCGACGAGGGCGGGTCGGGCGGAGCCGTCGCCGCTCCGGTCGCCCGCCACATCATGCAGTACCTGTCGGGTGAGGACCCCGATCCGATCACCGCAGGGGCGGCCGCACAATGATCGGGACGCGCCGCTGATGGCCACCGCTGCCCGACTCGACGCCGCGGTGGGCGACCGGAGGCGCAACCGTCCGGACGTCCTCCTCGTTCTCGGGACGCTCGCATTGTCGGTCTTCGGTCTGGTGATGATCTACTCGGCCACCAGGTTTGGGCTCGAGAGAGCAGGCAGCCTGGCCACCATCGGTGCCGAGCGACAGATGGTGTTCGTGACCGCCGGCATCATCGCCATGTTCGCGTTCTCGCTGATCGACTACCGCGAGTATCGCAACTACCTCCCGCTCATCTACAGCGGGATGATCCTCCTCCTGGTGGCCGTCTTCTTGTTCCCCGAGGTCAACGGGGCCAGGCGGTGGATCCCGCTCGGCGTGTTCAACTTCCAGCCGGCGGAGTTCGCCAAGATCGTGACCATCCTCACCGCCGCCCACATCCTGTCACGCACCCAGGAGGACGAGTCCCTCAGCTGGAGGAGGCTGGCCCAGGTGATCCTCGTCATGGCCATTCCGGCCGGCTTGATCCTGGTGGAACCGGACCTCGGAACGACGATGACCATCCCCTTTGTGATGTTCGTGATGCTGTTCGCCGGGGGGGCCACGATGAAGCAGATGTCTTCCCTCTTCATCACCGCCGTCCTGGGTGTGGCGGCGATGTTTCGATTCGGACTCCTGCGCGAACATCAGCTCGACAGGCTCAGGGTGTTCATCGATCCTGCCGTCGACCCACAGGGGATCGGCTATCAGCTGCGTCAGTCGAAACTCGCCATCGGGTCGGGTCAGCTCGTCGGGCGGGGCCTGTTCCAGGGCACCCAGACGAACTTCGCCTACATCCCCGAACAGGAGACCGACTTCATCTTCACGGCGGTGGGCGAACAGTTGGGGTTCGTCGGAGGGATCGTGGTTCTGGCCATCTTCTTTCTCGTGGTGTGGCGGCTCCTGGTGATCTCCTCCGCTGCTCGCGACCGTTTCGGGTCGCTGGTGGCGATCGGGGTGGCCGGCATGCTGATGTTCCACGTGTTCGTCAACATCGGCATGACCATCGGGATCGCCCCGGTGACCGGGTTGCCGCTGCCATTTCTCAGCCAGGGAGGGAGCTTCTACATCGCCATGGCGATGTCCATCGGAATCTCCAACAGCGTCTGGCTTCGACGGTCTCCGGTGCCCGAGCGCCGTCGCTGAACACGCCCGCCCTCGCCTTCCCGGGGGCGACGGTCACGTGCGAGGTGGCTAGCCTGCATGCCGATGTGGCATCGGGGTGAGACGGGCTGGCTCGAGGTGATCTGTGGCCCGATGTTCTCGGGCAAGAGCGAAGAGTTGATCCGCCGGGTCACACGTTCGCGAATCGCCCGGCTCCCCGTGCAGACGTTCAAGCCGGTCATCGACACCCGCTATGCAGACGAGGAGGTCGTCTCCCACTCGGCGCTGAGGGTGGCGGCGGTTCCGGTGTCCGACGCCCAGGCGCTGCTGCGGTCGGTCGACGACGCGACGGTGGTCGTGGGAATCGACGAAGCCCAGTTCTTCGGCATGGATCTGGTCGATGTCTGCGAATCGCTGGCAGCTGCCGGGAAACAGGTGATCGTGGCCGGACTGGATCTCGACTTCATGCGCCGGCCGTTCGAGCCGGTCCCGACCCTGTGCGGACGTGCCGAGTACGTCCAGAAGATGCTGGCGGTGTGCCACCGCTGCGGCGGGCCGGCGCTGTTCACCCAACGCATCGTGCGATCGGACGATCTGGTCGTGCTGGGAGCGCAGGGGGCATACGAAGCCAGGTGTCGGGCGTGCTACGACCCCACCGAACCGGAGCAGCCGCCGCTCCTGTAGCCATTCGCCGCAAAACATTGGTGTTCGATGTTCGGCGTTCCCTGCTACAGTCCCGACTGTCCGTCGAATCCGACGACCTCTCGAGCCGATTGGGTGCGCTTTCGCTGCATCCCGGTTTGGTTCCTTCGTCGGCCTTGGAGCCCGATTTGTCGATGAACATCGTCCCTCGCGTCGCAGCACCTCAGATCAATGGCCTGGGGAGCTCACGTCGTTCCGACCCGGGTCTTCGACGGACACTCGATCATCGGCCGCTCGCGGCCTCGCCAGGATCTACAGGAGACACCGTTCATGGGAATCTTCCGCACGCGTTCGGCTCAGGTGCTTCGGAAGGGCACCGACGACCAGATCGTCGAAGAACGCAAATCGCTCAGAGTCAAGGGCGAGAAGGTCGTCATCCGCCGCGTCGTCGAGGCCCCCAAGCCTGAGGCGAAGCAGCCGCACAAGGACAAGAAGCGGCAGGATCGACGGCCCCAGCAGGGCAGGCGGGCTTCTTCGCGCCCCGCTGTGGACACGTCGCGGGCGCGCAGGGCGCCCCGCGAAGAAGAGATCATCGTCCCCACCGAGTCCACCCGGAAGCAGATGCTGGTGCGGGTCCGCCCGCATCAGACCCAGGTGGTGATCCTCGAGGGCCCGCAGCTGGTGGAGCACTACGTCGCAACGGCCGACCGGACGTCGCTCGTCGGCAACATCTACCTGGGCAAGGTTCGCAACGTGTTGCCGGGCATGGAGGCGGCGTTCGTGGATTTCGGGGCGGCCAAGAACGGAGTGGTGTACGCATCAGACGTCAAGGTCGACCCCCAGCGCAAGAACGTCAGGATCGAAGATCTGCTCAAGGACGGCGACAGCGTCCTGGTGCAGGTCGTGAAAGACGCGATGGGTGCCAAGGGCGCCCGGCTCACGGGACAGCCGTCCCTTCCGGGCCGCTATCTGGTGCTGGTACCAGACTCGGACGCCCAGGGGATCTCTCGGCGGCTCCCGGACGAGGAGCGCGACCGCCTTCGCGAGGTGATCGCCGCCGTCAAGCCACCCGGCTTCGGGGTGATCGTTCGCACCGCCGCCCTCCACGCGAGCGCCGAGGAGATCGCGGCGGACATCAGCCGTCTGCTCAAGGCGTGGCAGAAGATCCAGGACCAGGCCAAGTCGGCGTCTGCCCCGGTCTCGATCTACGAGGAGCCCGACCTGCTGATCAGGGTGATCCGCGAGCACTTCACCGGCGACTTCCGCCGCATGCTGATCGACGACCAGGACTCGTACGACAAGGTCCTCACCTACCTGCGGTCCACGGCACCCGACCTGGTGGACAAGGTGAGCCTCTACGAGGACGAGCTCGCCCTCTTCGAGCGCTACCACGTGGAGGATCAGCTGCGAAAAGCCCTCGATCGGCGGGTCTACCTGCCTTCGGGAGGCCATCTGGTGATCGACCGGACCGAGGCGCTCACCGTGATCGACGTGAACACCGGCAAGTTCGTCGGGTCTTCGAGTCTCGAGGAGACGGTCCTCCAGAACAATCTCGAGGCCGCCGAGGAGATCGGCCGGCAGCTGCGCCTGCGAGACATCGGCGGCATCATCGTCATCGACTTCATCGACATGGAGGTCGAGAAGCATCAGCGCATGGTGCTGCGGCGCCTGCGCGAGACCCTGGCGAGAGACAAGACCCGAACCCAGGTGTTCGAGGTGTCGCACCTCGGGCTGGTGGAGATGACCCGCAAGAACGTGTCGGCGGGGTTGTTGGAGACGTTCTCAGAGAGATGCCAGCACTGCGAGGGCAGGGGGATCCTGCTTCACGAGGAGGCCGCCACCCTCGGCATCCCCGTCTCCGTCACGCCCGAAGACATCGAATAGGGCGGCTTCACCGCCGGCGTCGGGTTCGGGGTTCCGGGCATCTGCGACCGACCGCTGCCGGCTTTGAGCTGTGACCGGAGAGGGCGTATACTTCTTTCGTTCCCCTTCTTTCCGAGAGGTTTGTCCATGTACGCCATCATCCGCACCGGCGGAAAGCAGGCCAGGGTCAGTCCCGGTGACGTGATCCAGGTCGAGCTGCTCAAGCAGACCGACGAGACGGTCTCCTTCACCCCGTTGTTGGTCGTGGACGACGCCGGGACCTCCATCTCCGATCGGAAGGTCCTCGCCGGAGTCTCCGTTCACGCCAAGGTGCTCGGTGAGGCGAAGGGCCCCAAGGTGGACATCTTCAAGTACAAGAACAAGACCGGATACCGGCGCAGGATGGGTCACCGGCAGCGCTACACCAGCCTCGAGGTGACGGGGATCGACCTTCCCGAGTCCCCAGCCAAGCCCGCAGCCAAGTCCGCAGCGAAGCCCGCAGCCAAGTCCCCAGCGAAGCCTGCAGCCAAGTCGCCTGCCAAGCCCGCAGCCAAGTCCCCTGCGAAGCCCGCAGCCAAGCCCGCAGCCAAGGCGGCCACCAAGGCCGCCGCGGCAGCCGAGGAGGAATGAGCCATGTCGAAGACCAAAGCCGGAGGCTCCAGCAAGAACGGGCGTGAGTCGCACGCCAAGAGGCTCGGTCCCAAGGTGTTCGACGGCGAGACCGTGAACGCCGGCGCAGTGCTGGTTCGTCAGCGCGGCACGCGCATCCACCCGGGTGACAACGTCGGCCGTGGGTCAGACGACACCCTGTTCGCCACGAAGGCCGGAGTCGTCAAGTACGGCGTCCGGAACAACCGTCGTCTGGTGAACATCCAGGCGGACTGAACCGGGTCCGGTCGTGTTCGTCGACCGGGTCCGTGTCCACCTCCGCTCAGGTGACGGGGGTGCCGGCGTCGTCTCCTTCGTGCGTGCTCGGGGCCGTCCCCAGGGCAAGCCAACCGGCGGCTCGGGCGGCGACGGCGGGGACATCGAGTTCCGTGTGGACGAGGGCATGGCATCCCTGCTCCGCTACCGCCGCAACCCCCATCACGCAGCCGATCGAGGGATGCACGGGAGCGGAGACCTGAAGCATGGCCGCAGGGGCGCCGACCTGGTCCTTTCCGTTCCGCCCGGCACCATCATCCGCGACCCGGACGGCGTCGTCATCGGCGATCTCGTTGCTGAGGGTCAGAGCGTCGTGGCGGTCCCCGGCGGCAGAGGCGGGCGCGGGAACGCCGCCTTCGTATCGCCCAGCCTGCGGGCCCCTACGGTGTGCGAACAGGGGGAGTACGGCCGCGAGGGCTGGTTCGAGCTCGAGCTGCGACTGATGGCAGATGCCGCCCTCGTGGGGTTCCCCAACGCGGGGAAGAGCACGTTCATCTCGACGGTCTCGTCGGCCCGTCCCAAGATCGCCGACTACCCGTTCACGACCCTCGAGCCGCATCTCGGGGTGGTGGCGATCGACGATGCCGAGTTCGTGCTGGCCGACATCCCCGGCCTGATCGAGGGGGCGGCCGAAGGGAAGGGGCTCGGGCACGAATTCCTGCGCCATGTCGAGCGAGCCCGCGTCCTGGTCATCCTCCTCGATCCGTCGATCACGGCCCAGCATCCCGTCGACGTACAGCTGACCGTGCTCGGTGCCGAGCTCGAAGCGTTCAATCCCGCCCTGGTCGAGAGACCCCGTCTGGTGGTCCTCGGCAAGGGCGATCTCCCCGAGGCGGCCGACGCCATCGCCGCCGTTCCTGAGGCGATGGTCATGTCGTCGAAGTCGGGCGAAGGAGTCAACGAGGTGCTCTACGCGGTTGCCCGGCTGCTGGAGGGCGTCGAGCGGGATCCGATCGACCGCGAGGGCTACGTGCTGCATCGACCGGTGCTGGCCGAGTCGCACCTGGTGCGGGTCGGCGAGCACGAGTGGTCGGTCGTCGGCCTCCCGGCGGAACGGGCGGTGCGATTCGCCGATCTGACCAACCCGCAGGCGGTCGACCTCGCATCTCGGCGACTGTCCCGCCTCGGCATCGACGATGTACTGGCCGCCGCCGGCGCAGTGGAAGGCGACACGGTGCGAATCGGCGATCTCGAGTTCGAATACCACGAGCCACAGGACTGGGACGAAGGGGAAGAAGAGTGAGGCGCCCTCTACCCGAACGCGCCATGGTCGTGGTCAAGGTCGGCTCGTCGAGCCTCACCGGGGGCCGCCCCGAGCTCGACATGGACGCGGTTCGCAGGGTCTCGGACATCGTTGCCCGCTTCCGGGAGCACGGTCACCGGGTGGTGCTCGTCACCTCCGGCGCCGTTGCCGCCGGCCTGTCGGCGCTGGGGCGCACCGTCCGTCCGGCCGACCTCCCCGGACTCCAGGCGGCGGCAGCCGTCGGCCAGGGCCGGCTCATGCACGGTTACGGAGATGCGTTCTCCCGCCACGGGCTGGTGGTCGGCCAGGTGCTGTTGTCGAAGTGGGTTCTGGCGGACAGGGAGCAGTACCTGCATGCCCGGGAGGCGCTCCAGCGCATGCTCGAGCTGGGGATCGTTCCGATCGTCAACGAGAACGACACCGTCGCGGTGGAGGAACTGCGGTTCGGTGACAACGACCGCCTGGCCGCAATGGTGTCCCACCTTGTCAACGCATCGCTGCTCCTGCTGCTCACCGACACGGCCGGTCTGCTGTCTGGCGACCCCCGGTCGGGCGATTCCGTGGAACTGCTCTCTGCGGTTCGCCACACCGATCAGGTGCTCGACAGCCTGGCCCATGGCGGGGCGGGACCCCAGGGCTCGGGCGGGGTGGCGTCCAAGATCGCGGCGGCCCGCATGGCGGCGTGGTCTGGAATCCCCACCGTGATCGCTCCCACCGAAGACGACGGAACGGTCGATGCCGTCGTTCGAGGACTCGAGATCGGCACGTGGGTCGAACCGCATTCACGTCGTCTCCCGGCTCGCAAGCTCTGGATCGCGTTCGGCCAGCCGTCCGAGGGCACCGTGACCGTCGACCCGGGTGCAGCGCAGGCGCTGGTCCACGGCGGACGGTCGCTCCTCCCGGTCGGGGTGGCGGCGGTGGACGGATCGTTTGCGGCCGGAGCCGCGGTCGAGGTGCTCGATCCGTCTGGCGGGCTGATCGCCAAGGGGCTCACACGGCTCGGTTCAGAGGAACTCCGCCAGCGCATGGGGTCGCGATCGGGAGGGGACATCGTCGCCATTCACCGCGACGACCTCGTGGTGCTGATCTCGGGCTGACGGGTTCATCCGACCGGGCGTCGTCTCAGCCGGGCGGCCGCATACAGGCCCACCCCCATCAGCGCCGCGGCCGCTCCGGTGATCCACATCGCCCGGTCTGGCTCTCGGGTGTCCAGCGTCCTGGCAGGTGAGATCACCTCGATGGCGGTTGCGTCGACGAAGGTCTCCCCGGATTCCCGGTCGTCGTTGAAGCGGAACACTCCTTCGACCCGGAGGATCGGGCCCCGGTTCCCGTAGCCTCCGGGGGGTCCCCAGCCCGGATCGTGCAGGCTGCGGGGGTAGCGGACTCCGATGCCGACGTTCGACCCGACTGCGTCCTCGCGGGTCCGCAAGGGACGGCTCGCGTAAACGTCGGTGTTCAGCTGCACCCACACCACATCGCTGCGGATGCCGTAGTCGCCGATCACCTCTCCGGTGATCACGATCGTGGCCCCCTCGTACCGCTCGGGATGGGTGTCGAGTTCGGTGACGTCGACCTCCACCTGCGCCATCAGCAGGGGTACGACGAACGCGGCGGCAGCCAGTCGAATCACTCAGTCCCCCCACACCGACGACACGACGAATCCCAACAGGGCGAACACGGCCACGAACTCGAGGCGTCCGATCCACATCTGGAAGATCATCACGATCTGGAGGAGGGCAGGCATGTCGGGCGAGGTGACCCCGACGCTGAGCCCCACCGCAGCCGACGCGCTGACCGACTCGAACAGGGCCGACTGGAGGTCGTATCCATAGGCGATGGCGACGGCGGCGCCGAACAGGTAGAGGGCGACGAACAGCAGCGACACGGTCATCACCGACTGTCCCAGCCGCGGTGTGAGCTGTTGTTGCCCATACTGCTGGAACGTGTTCGGCACCACCGTGCGCTCGGGGAGAAGCACTTCCCTGACGGTGTCGAACAGCGACCGGATGGTGAGCCCCACCCTGAGGGATTTGACGCCTCCGGCGGTCGACGAGCTCATTCCGCCCAGGGCCATGGCGACGGTCATGCCGGCGAATGCCAGCCCTCCCCATCGGGCGAGCTCCGCCGACGACACGGTGGCGAACCCGGTTCCGGTGTGGGCCGAGAGCACCTGGAAGAACCCGCGGCGGGTGAGCCCGAGAGTCCCGTCGAACACGTCGGCCGCGGCGAGGCCGGCCATCGTGACGAACAGGGTGATGGCGAACGTCGCCAAGATCGTGCGGATCTCCAGATTGGCCCCCAGGTTCTTTCGCCGGTTCCAGAGGGCGTGGTGGAGCCCGAATGACATTGCGCCGGCCACCATCAGGACCGCCACCATCATCTCGAAGATCGGGGAGTGGTAGTAGGCGATGCTGGTGCTCTGGGGACTGAACCCCCCGGTGTCGAAGGCCGCCATGAACACGGTGGTGGCATGAAGCAGCGAACGCCAGGCGTGGAATCCCTGAACGACGATTCCGTCGATCGTGAGGATCGTGATCCCCACGACGGCGTGGCTGATGCTCACCAGCCAGATGAACCGTGCGGTGGTGCCCACGCTGGGAAAGATCCGCTCCTCGCGCCCTTCGGCCTGGAACAGGGACAGGGCTCCGGATGCCGAAAAGAAGGTGAGTGCGGCGAGCACGATCCCCTGTCCGCCGAGGAACTGAAGGGTGTGGCGCCAGACGTTGATCGAAACCGGAAGGTGGTCCACGTCGGAGATCACGGCCAGCCCGGTGGTGGTGAGACCGCTCATCGCGTCGAAATAGGCGTCGAGCACGGTGCCGTAGTGGTGGGAGAGATAGAGGGGGAGCGCCCCGAGAGCAGGGACGAGAAGCCAGGCGAGGGCGACCACCACCATGCCGTGACTCCAGGCGATGGTCCCGTTCCGCTCGGACGACAGCCACTCTGCCGCGCCGGCCAGAAGCAGTCCGATGCCCATCATCAGCAACAGTGCGCCGGCGGAGTGCCATTCCCGTCTGGCGATCGCCCACACCATGGGGAACGCCCCGGCGGCAGCGACGACCGCCATGATCCGTCCCAGATCGTGGGCGATGAGCCGGTAGGAGGCGGCGGGCGGCCTCAGCAGCACGGTCGCCGCCTCCCGACCCGCATCAGAAGATCCTCGTGAGGACGAACCCCAGGCCCAGTGCCGCCGCCAGCAGCGTCGCGACCACCGCCGTCTCGATCAGGATCCCCCGGAGCGAGCCGGGGGCTGCCCTCGACCAGAGACGCAGCTTCACTGCTCCTCCGCCTCGGGTGAGGCCTCACCGCCAGACGCGATGAGGATCTCGCGGGCGGTGTCCTTCATGGCGGACTGCGTCACCACCAGCAGCTGGTCCTCGGCCTGGATCATCGTGGACCCATCTGGCACGAAGACCCGATCATCTCGGGTGACCACGATGACCAGCGTGGATTGAGGGAGGCCGATGTCGCGCACCGCTCGAGGGGCGGCACCCTCCGGGATCACGACCTCGATGGTCTCCACCCCGCCCCGGTCGAGCAGGGAGGCCCGGATGAGCTCGGTCACGTCGATTTCCCGCCCGATCGCAGCCACCAGCATTTCGGTCACGGACACGATGGGGATCTGCAGCGCCACGAATGTGGTGTGGTTCTTGGGGTCGTTGAGACGGGCGAAGACCCGGCTGACGCCGAAGGCGGTGCGGGCGAGCTGGCACGCCACCAGGTTGTCCTGGTCGACGCCGGTGGCTGCGATCAGGAAGTCGGCCGGTCGCAGGTCGAGGCGCTCCATCAGTCCCAGGTCGGTGCCGTCGCCTTCGATCACCAGGGCATCGGTGGTCTCGGCCACCTCCCTGGCGCGCTCGCGGCGTTTCTCGATCACCACCACCGGCGTCCGGCTCTTCCTCAGCTGCAGTGCCAGCTGGGCGCCGATCTTGCCCCCACCGACGATGACCACCCTCATGAGCCATCCTTGAGGTAGTGCTCGACCCGGCGGCGCACCCCCTCGCGAGCGGCTGCCACCACCAGATCGTTCTCGGCCAGCTCGAAGCGCCGCCCGGGGATGATGGTCTCACCACCGCGCTGGACGGCGGCCACCCTCAGCTTGTTGCGGATCTCGAGTTCCGCGACGGGAATACCGGCGGCGGCCGGACCGAGGGTGAACTCCACGACCTCGACGTCGCCTTCGGCGAACGTCACGTGATAGGAGAACTCCTCGTCGAGCACCTGTTCATAGAACACGTTGGCGATGAGCTTGGTGCCGGTGATGAAGTTCACCCCGAGACGCCGGTATGACTCTTCTCTGACAGGGTCGTAGAGCCGGGCGATGGCTCGCTCGACGTTGAAGACGTTTCTCGTGACGGCCACGGCCATCAGGTTGGCGTTGTCGGAGTTCGTGACGGCGAGGAACACGTCTGCGTGCTCGATGTTGGCCCGTCTCAGCACGTCGACGTCGAATGCCTCCCCGAGGAGCACCTCGCCGTTGAACGCCTTGCCGAGCCTGTCGAGGGCGGTCTGGTCGTTGTCGATGACAACCACATCGTGGCCGTCGTTGGCGAGCCACCGTGCGAGATCCGAGCCGACCCGCCCGCACCCGGCGATGACGATGTGCATACGCGCGAGCTTAGGTGGAGCGTCGTGCCGCCCCGTTCAGTTCAGCGCCTCCAGAGGTCTCTGTTGAACAGGAGGAGGACCGGGAAGATCTCCAGCCGGCCGACGATCATCAGCCACGACAGGAGCAGCTTGCCCATGCCGGGGACCGAGGCGTAGTTGCCGGTCGGACCGACGTCTCCCAGGCCGGGTCCGATGTTCCCGATGCTGGCGGCGACGGCGCTGGCAGACGTGACCAGGTCGAGGCCTTCCGCGCTGTTGGCGTCGAAGAACGCGACCAGGAACGTCCCGGTCATGAAGAGGAACATGTAGAACAGGAAGAACGACTGGATGCTCTCGACGACCTCGTCGCGGACCCGGTCCTTCCCGAACCGGGTGATGAAGACGCCACGGGGGTGGACGAGCCGGCGCAGGTCGGCGGCGGCCGCCTTGGTGAGGATCCCCACCCGAAACGTCTTGACTCCACCGGCGGTCGAGCCGGCCATCCCGCCGAGAAACATGAGTCCGACCACGAAGATCTGCAGCGCCGGCCGCCACAGTCCGAAATCGGCGGTGGCGAAGCCGGTTGTGGTGACGAGGGTCATGGCCGTGAACGCCGCGTCGCGGAGCGCCTGGCCGATCTCGACACCCGGTCCCATGATCCCACCGAAGATCACAGCCGTCGCCACCAGCCCTATGGCGCCGTACAGAAGGAACTCGGCGCTGTCGAGGTAGGAGCGCGGTCGGCTCAGCGCGCGGAAGTGCAGGGCAAACGACACCCCCGCCAGGAACATGAAGGCGGTCACCACCCATTGGGTGTAGGCGGAGAACCCGCCGAGCGACGTTGCCTCGGTGCCGAAGCCTCCGGTCGACATCGTGGTGAAGGAGTGGTTCACCGCCTGGAAGAGGTCCATGTCTCCTGCCCACAGGAGCAGTGCTTCGATGATGGTGAAGCCGACGTAGAGCCACCACAGCCGCCTGGCCGTCTCCTGAAAGCGCGGCGTGAGCCGATCCGGGGTGGGACCGGGTGATTCTGCCCGGGCGAGCTGGACTCCTCCGACCCCGAGGAGCGGCAGGACGGCGATGGAGAGCACGATGATGCCCATGCCGCCCACCCACTGGGTGGTTGATCGCCAGAAGAGCACCCCCCGTCCGAGGTCGGCCGGGTCGGCGAGAATCGATGCGCCGGTCGTGGTGAAACCGGACGCCGTCTCGAAGTACGCGTCGATCAGGCTGGTGATGTCCCCGGTCATCAGATAGGGGAGTGAGCCGAAAGCGGAGATGGCGAACCACGACAGGCCGACGGCGGCAAAGCCTTCCTTCGTGGTGAGCACGCCGGTCCGGCCCAGCCAGCGCCAGGCGGTGAGACCGCACGCGATCGTGACGCCCGCCGCCGCCAGGATCCACAGGCCGTCGGCGACCTCGCCGTACATGAATCCGACCAGCGCCGCGGGGACCATGGTGGCCCCGGCACCCGCCACGACCGCCCCGATGATGTACAGGAGACGCCGGCTCATCGTGCGTTCCCCGCCACCTCGGCGCGCTGTGACCTCGGGGCGGAGGCTCATTCTCTGCCGAAGAGGGCTTCGATGGCCTGGATGCAGTCGGGCAGGCTGAAGAAGATCACCCGGTCGCCCGCGGCGATCCGGGAGGAGCCGCCGGGGACGAAGGTCTGCTCACCGCGGATGACGCCGCCGATCACCGCGCCGCGGGGGATGCCCAGCTCCTGCACGGTGCGGCCCACCGCCGGACCGTCTGCCGCGACTTCGATTTCGATTGCCTCGGCGTCCGTGTCGTTGAACGTGACGACCGAGTGGATCCGGCCTCGTCGAACGAACCGCAGGATGGCGCCGGCCGCGATGAGGCGGCTGGACACGGCGGCGTCGATCCCTGCGCCGCCGAGGAGGTTGACGTACTCGATCCGGTTGAACCGGGCGGCGGCCATCGATGCCCCCAGCGCCTTGGCCACCAGAGATCCGAGCACGTTCACCTCGTCCCAGCCGGTGAGTGCGAGGATGGCGTCCCGTTCGCTGAGGTTCAGCGACCCGAGTGTGGCGGGGTCCGTCGGATCGTCGCAGATCACCAATGCCTTGGCCTGGCGCTCTGCGAGCTTCCTGCACCGCACCGGGTCCTGGTCGATGACGATGACCTCGTATCCGTCCGCGAGGAGCTGGCCCGCGGTCATCTCTGCGACGCGGGTCGTTCCGAGGATGACGACCCGCCGGATGACATGATGTCGCACGCCGATCAGGTTGATGGCGTCCTCCACGTGATCGGATGCCACCATCACGAGGGCGTGATCGCCCGGTTCGATCACCGTGTCACCGTGTGCGACGATCGTGTCGCCGTGCCGGACGATCGCCGCCACGATCCAATCCCACTGGTTCCTCTGCTCCGAACGCAGCCTGGAAAGGGGCTGCCCGACGAGATCGGAGCCGGGCGGGACGGTCGCGCCGACCAGCACCAGCCTGCCGTCGCCGAATTCCACCAGCTCGGATACCCCCGACTGATGGACCAGGGCCAGGAGTTCGTGGGCGGCCGCGTCCCCCGGGTCGATGACGAAGTCGACCTCGAGGCCGGCCAGAGCCTCGCGCATGTCCGGGTCCTCGACTCTGGCCACGGTGCGTTTGACACCGAGCTCGGCCGCCACGTGACACGCGAGGACGTTGGCGCCGTCGGAGTTCGACACGGCGATCAACAGGTCGGAGCGTTCCACGCCCGCGGCCTGCAGGGTGCTCGGGCTTGCCCCGTTGCCGGTGATGACCAGCGCGTCGATGCGGTCCTGGAGTTCTGCTGCTCGCTCCTCGTCGTCTTCGATGACGACGACGTCCTGACCCTCGGACGAGAGGCGTTCGGCCAGGTACGACCCCACGGCCCCGGCGCCGACGATGACGATGCGCATAGGTCGGGAAGCGTAATGCCTGTTGGATGCCGTCCGCGACCGGCCGTCGCCGAGTGGGGGTGTTGCGGCGAGGTCCCGGCGACCTGTCGTCTTCCACCGTGCGCCGACCGGGCGGGCCCGGTGCATGTCGTTCCCCGCAGCGGAGCCCCCACACGGGGCCAGCAGCCGGGGGCTGTGTGCCGAGTACACTCGGTCGACCCCAACTCAGACGTTTCTGGAGTTCTCGATGTCATCCCCTTTCGACTCCCCGGATGCCGTGGCGGCGGCGCTGCGCGCGGTGGACTACCTGCCGGACCGCCGCATCGCCCAGGTGTCGTTCCTGGCTCACCGGCTGGGCAAGCCGGTTCTGGTGGAAGGTCCGGCCGGAGTCGGGAAGACCGAACTGGCCAAGTCGCTGGCGCGTGTGTCGGGCCGGCCGCTCATCCGACTCCAGTGCTACGAGGGGCTCGACGAGTCGCGCGCCCTGTACGAGTGGAACTACAAGAAACAGCTGCTGCGCATCCAGGCCGACCAGGATCACGACTGGGATTCGATCGAGTCCGACATCTTCTCAGAGGAGTTCCTGCTCACCCGGCCGCTCCTCGAGGCGATTCGCTCCCCCCAGCCCGTGGTGCTCCTCATCGACGAAATCGATCGGGTGGAAATGGAGACCGAGGCCCTGCTCCTCGAGGTGCTGTCCGACTTCCAGGTCTCGATTCCCGAATTGGGCACGGTCGCTGCGTCGTCGACGCCGCTCGTCGTGCTGACTTCCAACAACACGCGTGAGCTGTCGGAGGCCCTCAAGCGCCGCTGCCTCTTCCTGCACGTGTCGTATCCGAGTCCGGAGCGCGAGCGCGAGATCCTCCAGGCGCGCGTGCCCGGCCTGGCCGAGAGCCTCGCGTCGGAGATCGCCCGGGTGGCACGATCGATCAGGTCGATGGACCTGAAGAAGGCGCCGTCGGTCTCCGAAACCATCGATTGGGCCCGCACACTCCTGGCGCTGGGCATCGAACACATCGACGGCGCGGTCGTGGGCGACACGATCCACGTGCTTCTCAAGTACCAGACGGACATCGAGCGGGCGCTGAAGGAATTCTCGGAGTGACCCGGTCGTGATCGGCCTCCTGAGCGGCTTCGTCGACGAGCTGCGCGCCGCCGGCGTGCCGGTGTCGATGGTCGAGGCGATCGACGCAATGCAGGCCGTGGAGCATGTCGACCTCTCGGACCGCGCTGCCCTCAAGGAGACGCTGCGGGCGACCCTGATCAAGAACAGCCGCCACGAGCCGGCGTTCGAGACGGCGTTCGAGGTCTACTTCGCGGTGCGGAGGGCGAGCGAGGTGCGGCCGGATCGTGACGATGCCGCCGACGTCGACTCCGCGAGCCACCCCGGCCAGCCCAAGGGCTCCGGCGGCGGGCACATGGACCTCGAGGAGCTGATCGAGTCGCTGTTCGCGGCGCTGGCGGCCCAGGACTTCGGCTCGCTGCGGAGCGCGGCGCGTGAGGCGGTCGATCAGCTGGCCGGGATGGAGCCGGGGCGGCCGGTGGGAGGCACGTACTACCTGTACCGGACCCTGCGCCAGCTCGACATCGACTCGCTGGCAGAGCGGCTGCTCGAGGCGATGCTGGACGAACACGCCGACGCGGATGATCTCGAGCGCCGGTTGATCACCGAGGAGAGCTCCGCCCGCATCGAGCGCCTGCGCGAGGAGATCCAGGAGGAGATCAGGCGCCGGCTGGTGGAGGACCGAGGTCACGAGGCGGTCGCCAAGACCCTCCGTCAGCCGCTGGTGGAGGACCTCGACCTCATGCACGCCACCCGAACCGAGCTGATTTCCATCGAGCACGTGATCGAACCATTGACCCGCAAGCTTGCTGCCCGCCTGGCTCAGCGGCGCCGCCGCAGCCAGCGCGGTCGCCTCGACTTCCGCCGTACGGTCCGCAGCTCCCTCGCCACGGGGGGAGTCCCGATAGATCCCCGGTTCAGGCGTGTGCGCCCTCACAAGCCCGAGCTGTTCCTCCTGTGCGACATCTCGGGTTCGATGGCGACGTTCGCCCGCTTCACCCTGCAGTTCACGTACGCGATGGGAACGCAGTTCTCGAAACTCAGGGCCTTCGTGTTCGTCGACGCCGTCGACGAGATCACCCGGTTTCTCACGCCTGGAACCGACTTTCCGGAGGCGCTTGGGAGGATCAGCACGGAGGCAGACGTCGTGTGGCTCGACGGGCACTCCGACTACGGCCACGCCTTCGAACAGTTCGTCGCCCGCTACGGGAGGGAGTTGACGGCGCGTTCCACGGTGATCATCGCCGGCGATGCTCGCAACAACTATCGCGAGTCCCGCGAGGGCTTCCTGGCCGAGGTGGCCGACGTGTCCGAGGCCGTCTACTGGCTCAATCCCGAGCCGCGCGCCTACTGGGACTCCGGGGACTCGGTGATGTCCCGCTACGCGCAGTTCTGCGACGAGGTGTTCGAGGTCCGGAACCTGCGACAGCTCGAGGCGTTCGTCGAGCGTGTGGCGGTCCGGGGCGTGACGCCCCGGAAGAGGCACCCGAGAATCTCCTCAACCCGGACGGCTCGAATGCCGATGTTCACGCCTGAGTTGGAACGAGAGTCCTGAAACCCCGAGTGGAATTGGACGAGAGGAACGAGCGTGGGTCATCGAATTCTTGTCATCGAAGACTCCGCCGTCATCAGGCGGCTGATCGAGGTGTGCCTCCGTGCCGCCGACCTCGACATCCACATGCGAGAGGATGGACCCACGGGCCTCGATGCGGTCCGCACCGAAGGACCCGATCTGCTGGTGCTCGACATCGGTCTTCCCGGAATGGACGGGTGGCAGGTGCTTGATCACATCCGCAGCGATCCGACCACGCGCTCCCTCCCGGTGGTCGTGCTCACCGCCCACGCCGAAGAGGAGTCCCGTCGCAGGGCAGATGAGGGCGGGGCAGACGCATTCGTCACCAAGCCCTTCCAGCCGAACGACTTCCGCCAGACGGTGCTCGACCTGCTGGCGTAGGCGGACCTGGTTCAACGTCCTTCGTCGAGTGACCGTCTGAACAGGTGCTCGGTCACCGTGTCGTTCGACGGCATCGGCTGGGTGTCACCCGTTTCGTCGAAGCCCAGCTGGCGGTACAGGGCGACCGCCGGTTCATTCGATCCCGCCACCCACAGGGTCACCGCCGCCGCCCCGGCGGCCGTCGCCCACTCGACCACTGTGTCCATCAGGGCACGAGCCAATCCCTGCCGCCGAACCGACCGGTCGACCCACAGGCCGTAGGCGTGGCGCACGGAGGTGTCGCGAGGGGTGTAGGCCCCCACCATCCCCAGCCAGTCCCGGGGTTCCTCGGCCACGAAGACCGCCTCCCGGTTTCCGGCGGCTGCCCGCGCCGCCCGCTCGCCCCACGCGTCCATCGGGCGCTGAACGGATTCGGCGTACGAACTCGCAAAGGCGTATGGCGCGTCGAGAAGGGCGGTCAACCGTATCTGCATCAACAGCCGACCCTCGTCGGCGCGGATGCGCCGGATGGTCACTCGCATCGGTTCAGTTTGGCGCAGATTCGTCGGCGCAGCGGTCCTGTCGCGGTGCAGACGGCCACCCGAAGGTTCAGGCGGGAAGCATCGAGCCGAGTCGGAGGATCAGGTCGACCACGCGGTTCGAATAGCCCCACTCGTTGTCGTACCAGGCCAGCACCTTCACGAGGTTGCCTCCGAGCACCTGGGTGGAGGCGGCGTCGAAGATCGACGAGTGGGGGTTGCCGATGATGTCGGTGGACACCAGCGGGTCTTCCGAGTACTGGAGGATCCCCTTCAACGGTCCCTCGGCTGCGGTCTTGACCGCGGCGTTGACCTCTTCGACGGTCACGTCCCGGCTCAGTTCCACCACCAGGTCGACCGTCGACCCGTCCGGCACCGGAACGCGCATCGCCATGCCGTCGAGCTTGCCGTCCAGGTTGGGCAGCACCTTGCCGACGGCCTTCGCCGCCCCCGTGGTCGTCGGGATGATGTTTTCGGTCGCTGCCCGGCTGCGCCGCAGATCGGCGTGCGGCACGTCGGCCAGGCGCTGGTCGTTGGTGTAGGCGTGGACGGTGGTCATCACGCCCCGTTGCAGCCCGAAGGCGTCGTCCAGCACCTTCGCAAGCGGTGCGAGGCAGTTGGTGGTGCACGACGCGTTCGACACGATCACGTCGGACGGGTCGAGGACCTCGTCGTTCACCCCCAGCACCACCATCTCATCGACGGCGTCCTTGGGTGGAACGGTGAGGATCACCCTCTTGGCGCCGGCGTCGAGGTGGGCCTGGAGCTTCTCCCGGGTGCGGAAGACTCCGGTGGCCTCGATCACGACATCGACGCCGAGTTCCTCCCACGGCAGGTCGGCCGGATTGCGTTCCATGAGCATGGCCACTTCGTGGCGGCCGACGCGCATCGTCCCGTCCTCGACCACCGGCTCGATGTCGAGGGGGCCCATGACCGAGTCGTAGTGGAGCAGGTAGGCAAGCATGTCGTCGTCGGCGAGGTCGTTGATCGCCACGACATCGATGCCGGCGTCGTCCCGCTGGAGGATGATCCGGAAGACACTGCGACCGATCCGGCCGAACCCGTTGATGGCGACCCGGATGGTCATATCGATGCTCCTTCTTCGATGTTCGCAGCCATCTGCTCGGCCACCTCGATGAGCCGGGCGCTGTAGCCCCACCCGTTGTTGTACCAAGTGATCGTCTTGGCCATGGTGCCGCCGATGACCATGGTCGCCAGGCTGTCGAAGACACCGGACTGCGGTGCCATCCGCACATCTGAGGAGACGATCGGGTCTGTCGAGTATTCGATGATCCCTTTGAAGCTCGCCGATGCCGCAGACCGGACCGCGGCGTTGACCTCTTCGATGGTCACCGGGGATTCCAGTTTGGTCACGAGGTCGACCGTGGATCCGTCGGCAACCGGTACGTTGAGCGCCGAGGCCGAGAGCTTGCCGGCCAGTTCGGGCATGACCTGCATCAAGAGCTGCGCCGAGTTGGTCTCACCGGGGATGATGTTCTCCCCGGCCGCCCGGCTCTGGCGGAATCCCGAACCCGGAACGTCCGCCAGGCGCTGGGAGTTGGTCATCGCATGAACCGACGTGAAGAAGGCCCGGTCGATCCCGAAGGACCGGTCGAGGATGCGCAGCACCGGCGCGAGCGCGTTGGACGTGTTCGACCCGAGCGAGATGATCGGGACCTCGGGTGTGAGCAGGTCGTCGTTGATGCCTCTGAGCATCAGCGGGATGTCTCCCGGTGTCTCGGGGGTGGAGGCGAGGATGACCCGCGATGCACCGGCCTCGAGGTGCTTCTTGCACCAATCTGCGGTGCGATAGCCGCCGGTGGCCTGAACCACGATGTCGACGTCGAGGGCGTCCCAATCGGCGTCTCCCGGCTGGCGGGCGTCGAGGAAGGGGATCTTCCGGCCGTCGAGAAAGAGGGATGATCCCTGGAGGTCGACCGGATGCCGGAATCGTCCGTAGATCGAGTCGTACTTGAGAAGGTAGGTCAGTCCGTTGGGTTCGGCCACATCGGCGATCGCGGCGATCTCCAAGTCCGGATGATCGGCGACCATGCGGAACACGTTCCGTCCGATCCTTCCGAATCCCATCAAACCGATTCGTGCAGTTGTCATGAGCTCCCTCGAGTCGAAACCGTTGGTGCACCGAAAACGCTAGCGAGTCCTCGCCGGTCTCAGACATCGGCCTTCCCGCATGTGTTTGCGGCCCGTAGGGTGATGGCGGGTGGGGACCGGCGGGAGGTGGGCGATGATCGGATTGGTGCTCGCCTGTGTGCTGACCTGGCCGGTCGCCGGGTCCGTCGTAGGGGAGTTCGCCCCGTCGGGGCGATTCGGAGGACACTGGGGTATCGATGTGGAGGCGGCATACGGCACCCCCGTCCGATCGCCCATGTCCGGTCGGGTGGTGTTCGCCGGGTCGGTCGCCGGGATGCGAACGGTCAGCGTCGACGGCGCCGACGGACTGCGCGTGAGCCTTTCGTACCTGTCGGGAATCGAGGTGGGGGCGGGACAGGCGGTCGCGGTGGGGGATGTGCTGGGAGCGTCTGGGCTCGCCCACGGAGGCGAGGCGGTCCACATCTCGGTTCGCGTCGATGGGCGCTACACGGATCCGCGCCTGGTGTTCTCGTGTCGATACGACGTGACGGCGGGGCTGCGCTTGGTCGAGCCGCGTCCTTCCTAGACTCGCGTCCCATCGACCAAGAGGACTCGTGAAACGAGCGCTGCTCGGAGGCACCTTCGATCCGCCCCACATCGCACATCTGGTGGCGGGGGAGGCCGCCTGGCGACAGCTCGGGGTCGATGTGGTGACGTTTCTTCCGGCCGGAGCCCCGTGGCAGAAGGCGAGTACGAGGGTCACGGACCATGACCACCGGTGGCGCATGGTGACGGCGGCGGTCGAGGGGGTCGAATACTTCGACGCGGACCCCCGCGAGGTCCACCGGGACGGATGGACGTACACCATCGACACGCTGCTCTCGTTCGACCCGGACGACGAACTCTGGTTGATCCTCGGCGCCGACGCCGCCGCCAACCTGCCGACATGGCACAGGGCAGCCGCGGTGCTCGAGCGGGCGAAGGTGGCGGTGGCGCCTCGTCCGGGCACGGATGCCTCGGCTGTCGAGGCCGTGTTGGGTCGCGTCGTCTGGCTCGACATGCCGGCACTGCAGGTGTCCGGCACCGAGATCCGGGCGAGGGCCGCAGCGGGAAAGTCGATTCGTTTCCTCGTCCCCGACGCCGTCTGGCGGTACGTGGAGGAGCATGGGATCTTCCGGGGGGTATGATCGGTGGGGTCTGGAACCCGAGGAGGAACCCGTTCAGGACGCGTTGACCGTCGCCAGGGAGGCAGCAGACGCCCTGGTCGACAAGAAGGCCCTCGATGTCGTGATCCTCGATGTCGAGCGTCTGCTCACCATCACCGACTACTTCGTGATCGCCACCGGGACCTCACGGATCCACGCCCAATCGCTGGTGGGCGCCGTGGAGGAAGCGCTGGCAGCGGACGGGCGCAAGCCGCTCAGGCGGGAAGGCAGGGCCGAGGGCGAGTGGGTCCTTCTCGACTACGGGGACTTCGTGGTCCACGTCTTTCAGCAGGCCGCCCGGGATTTCTACGGGCTCGAACGGCTTTGGGGGGATGCCGAACGGATCGAGGTGGAGGACGTTTCTCTCGAGTCCTGAGGTTTCTCCCGCTCGGACCGGCTTGATACAATGCCGGTCCCCGATGGGGCTGTAGCTCAGCCTGGCAGAGCACTTGCATGGCATGCAAGGGGTCAGGGGTTCAAATCCCCTCAGCTCCACACCACGAAATCCCCTGTTGCGACGGGGGATTTCGGCGTTTCAGGCTGACTGTGCCAACCGGTCAAACCGCCTAGAGGGAGCCAAGGAGGGAGCCAGGCTCTGTCAGCTTCGCTAGGTCAGCATCGGGAGCAGCACGAAGCTGTCGTCGGGACGCTCTCGCGATACAGAGCCGGCGGATCCGTCCAGTTCTCGAGCGCCGCATGTCGCGGCCGCCGACTACTTCCGGGCTGCTGGCGACCATCGGGCGGCCGTCCGCTTGCTGTCGCGGATGCTGGATGGAGGAGAGCCTCAGGAGTTTGTCCACCGGCGGGTGATCGAGGAAGCACGGGAAGTCCTCGGGGCCGAGTTCGAAGCCGAGTGGGAGCACGGCCGGCGAGCATCCGCCGACAGTCTCCACGCTCTATTCGCCGAAGAGACATGATTGATATGGGCGCCCCACTGTCGGGTGTGAGGTTGAAGTGGGACAGGTCGGGTCAGTAGCCCTTCGACGCCACGATGTTGCCCACCCGGTCGAGGACGAAACACGGTGTCACCGCTGTTGTTCCATACTGCCACAGTCGGACTCGAGGGGCGTATGGTGGCCGACGAACGCCTGCCCAAAAGGGCTGTTCAGATGGGTGCACTGAGATGATCGTGCTGCACGGTTTGCCGTTGTTGGCTTCTCTGGGTGCGGTTGCAGTAGGTGTTGTCAAACGACGGCCGTGGTATGCGGCGGTTGGGGCCGTTGTTTTCGATGTGGGCTACGTTGCGGTCCTGATCGATGAGAACAACGGTGCGAATACGCCGTGGCATCTCGTCTGGCTTGTGGGGATGGCCATGGTGTCGTTGGGGCTTGCAGTTCAACCTGCGCCCGGTTCGTGGTGGGCGGACCGATACGGGTCGGTGAACAAGTCTCTGGGTCTGTGGGCAGCATCTCCGGTCGTCGGGTTGGTGCTCGTCTTTGTGCTTGTGCCGTGGCTCTTCCTTCCGCTGCTCTTCCTGCTGTTGGCCGCTGCCGCGGTGGTGGGTCCCATGGTCGGGGCCGTCATGGGGTGGGGGAACGCAAGTCCGATGTGGCGAAGCTACGCAGTGATGAGTGGTGCCAGTGGTGTGGTGCTGGCAAGTGTGGTGGCGGCGTATGTAGCCGGTGCCTTCGTCTTCGGATTCTGACCCTTTGTCGGCGAGGGCTGCTTGGTCGCCGCCCTCGCTGACCGGCAGCCCGTGCCCGACGGGATGGGGGACGTGTTCGCCGAGTTGGTGTCGTGGGGTTGGGTGATGTCGTCGGGGGAGTTGACGCGAGGTGGTCACCGGCACGCTGGGACAAGAGGCAAGGGCCTGCTCGACGGGCGTGACGGAATCCCCACTTCGGCCGTCACAAGGTCACAAGCTTTCCTAGGATGTCACAACGGGACCCGCATTGTGCGGGTTGGGGACAATCAAGGGAGGTATGCATGCGACGGTTGCTGTTTGTGGCTGCTCTTGCGGCCTTGATGGTGATGGGGAGCGCACCAGCGTTCGCTGGGGAGTGGAACAAGGGGCATTTCAACGAGCCGGGCGGCAACCTGCCCGCGAAGTACCACGCCAACTCTGAGTGCCTGTTCAATGGACAGGACGAACTTGACGGCGAGGACGGAGAGCCCCCGTTTGATGATGGGTTCTGGAGCTTGACGCCAGCCGGTGCCCACAACAAAGCGGGCATCCGTGTGCAATCGGGCGGGCAGTTGGTGGCCGCCGGGTTCGAGGAACCCGGTGTGCAGGGAGTGGCCTGCAACGGTCATCTGAATCCGTTGCGGGGTGCGGACCACGAACACTGATAGAACAGGATCGGACAGGAAGGGCGGCCTCCCAGTCACGGGGGGCCGCCTCTCTTCTTCCCGGTGATGTGCGGTGTTGAATTCAAGAGATGGCCCTGGCCATGCGGCCGGGCTACTGCCCCCTCATTCGCCGAGGGCGCGATCCAGGTAGTCGGCGGCGGTTCGGCGTGATGGTGTGACGGGGTGCCGGTAGTGGCGGAACACCATGCGGGTGTGCTTGTGGCCCAACAGGTCGGCGAGCTCTTCGGGGATGGCGCCCGCAGCCGAGAACAGGCTCGTTGCCGAGTGGCGTAGGTCGTAGGCGGTGAGGTGTCCTTCGATGCCGGCGTCTCCGGTGAGTGTGCGGAGCATGCGCCGGATGTTGGCCCTGTCGAGCGGCGTTCCTCGAGCCGTGCGGAACACCAGCCCATCCCACTTGGCTGGCCACTCGTGCCCGAGAAGGAGGCGTTCCTCGTTCTGGCGGCGGCGATGCGCGGTGAGAGCATCAGTCACTTGATCCGGCAGGGCGAGAGTGCGCGGGGTCTTTGTCTTGGTCGCCTTCAGGGTGGGGCCGTCAGTGGTCCAGGCGAGTGACCGGTGGACCACGACCAGTGCGCGCTCGAGATCGATGTCGTCCCAGGTGAGGCCGGAGGTTTCACCGAGGCGCAGTCCGAGTCCGAGGCTGGTGGTGATCCATGCGCCGAGGCGATGATGGGTTGCGGCGGCGATGAGGCGGCGGGCTTCACCGGGGGCGTCGGTACGCCAGCCGTGCGCCCGAACCGTGTTGCCGGCCCACCCGCGGG
>DATCZS010000026.1:0-3601 GCA_036525795.1 Acidimicrobiia bacterium
GGGGGGCGGGGCGGTCCGCGAGGTCGGTCGACGTGAGGACGAGCGTGCCCAGCGAGTGGATCGACGGCACCCAGAGGCCGACGAAGATGCCGGCGGTCGTGTTGTCCTGGACGAAGTACAGCCACACGGAGAAGAGGAACGACGCGAAGCCGGCGACGACGAACGGCAGCTTCAGCTGCACGACGGCGGGAAGTCTGGACATGGGTGCCACCTCCGGGGTGGAAGACGTTTCACCCTCTCCTACGGCCCCACCTCCTCTCGTGGATGCATCCACGCCACCGTGGCACCACGGCGGATCCGGCCACGGGTGTGCCGCGTGGCGTCGGCGTCAGCTCGACCGGCCGAGCACAGGGGATGCGTCGGTGCGGATGGCGGTGACCTTGTGGAAGGCCACGAACCCGAGCCCGGCGACGAGGGCGAGGTAGGCGAGGGAGATCCCGAGCTCGGACCCGGTGTCGAAGCCGCTGGTGAACGAGGCGTCGAGGAGTGTCTCCATGGGGCTGTAGCCCGGGAGGAGCTTCGTCCACCAGGCGAGGGTCTCCCGGGGGAACATCGGGTTCTGGATCACGCCGAGGTCGATCATGGGTGCGAAGAACACCAGGTAGGTGCCGGCCATGGGCGACAGGAATGTGCCGACGATCGCGCCCAGGAACGCGTACTGGAGCGTGGAGATCAGGTTCGCGCCCACGAAGAGTCCGAGCTGGTCCGGGGTGAAGTCGATCAGGGTGACGAGGACGGAGAGCAGGGTGATGACGACGCCGAATCCGGTGATGATGGCCAATCGGACCGCCAACAGACCGGCCACCGGGTAGCCGGCGCTGACCAGGCGGCGGTCGGCCTCACGGCTGTTGAGCATGACGAACAGACCCAGCAGGCCGCCGAGGAACGCGGTGGTGATGGGGACCATGATGGCGCCGTGGAGATCGACCATTCCCACGTCGCGCTCCACCGTCCGGCCGTCCTCGGTGAGCGTCACGACCGCGCCGACATCGGGCGTGACGACGAAGGACAGGGTGATGAACGCCAGCGGCAGGGCCACGAGCAGGACCACGAGCAGGGGATTGCGGAGGTACTGGCGGATCCCGAGTCCGGTGGCGAGGGTCAGGTGGTCGACGGCCATGGCGGTCACCTCACCCGCGCGGATCGGTAGAACGCCCGGGCGGCCAGGGTTCCGGCCACCGCGAGATACAGGGCGATGTACAACCAGTGGACGGCGTCGTGGGGGCGTTCGGCGGTCAGGTACAGCAGGACCTTCGTGGGGTAGTAGGTGGGCAGGAAGCCGAAGGGGATCTCGGCGGCGTCCCCAAACAGCGGGCTGGCGATGAAGGCGTCCATCACGAAGAAGAAGAGCAGCGCGAAGGAGCCTTCGAGCTCGCCGGCAACGAGCGATCCGATCAGGACCCCGACGGTGCCGTAGATCATCGCCCCCATGTAGAGCACCAGCAGGGTCTGTGCCGGGTTGGACGGGGTCACCTGGCTCAACAGCACCACGTAGCTCACGACGGTCGCCCCTGCTCCCAGCAGGGCCACCGCCGCGAAGCGCAGCGAGACCACCTGCAGCGGTGAGTAGCCGGCCCGCACCATGCGCCGGTCGGCCTCCCGGGCGCCGATCATCATGAAGAATCCCATGATCCCGGTCAGGAACGCCGCCGACCACATCGCACCCATGGCCTGCCCCATGGCCGGGCTCAGGGCGATCTCGAGCATTCCCGCCAGGCGACTCAGCGAGTTCCCGAACGCTGCGATCAACAGCACCGGGATGACGGCGAGCAGCACGAGGTTGAGGGGTGTGCGGTAGTACTCGCGCAGGAACATACCCAACGGCACCAGGCCCCTGCGCAGGGAGCCGGCTTCAGCGCTCGCGTTCACAGCGACCGTCCTTGACCCGGTAGATGCGTGTGAACCGCTCTCGTTGTTGCACGAAGTGCGAGACCACCACGATGGCCCGTCCCTTCGAAGCCAGTCCTTCGGACAGCTCCCAGAACCGCAGGTAGGTCTCGTAGTCGAACCCGGAATACGGTTCGTCCAACAACAACACGTCGGGATCGTGCAGCAGCGCCAGGCCCAGGCTTAGCTTCTGTCGCGTGCCCCCGCTGAGTTGATCGACCCGGAAGTCGTCGAAACGGCCGAAGTCCAGCTGCTCCATGAGGTCGGCCTTCCGCAGGCCGACCTGGAGCGGATCCATCCCGTAGGCGACGCCGAACAACCGGAACGTCTCGGCCACGGTCAACTTCTCGTAGAGCACCGGGTGCTGAGGGCAGTGCCCGAGCCGGCCCGTGATCTCGACGGTACCGGCGTCGCGATCGAGCACGCCGGCGACGATGTTCATCAACGTCGACTTGCCCGAGCCGTTGCCCCCCACGATCGCCGCGATGTCCCCCCGGGCGACCTCCAGGGACGCGTCGACCAGCACGGGGGTCCGGCGCACGAGCGGCCACAAGCCGTAGGTCACGTAGGTCTTCGCAACCGCCTGCACCCGGACGGCGACGAGCTCGCCGGCCACCGGGGGGCCCGGTACCGCGTCGACCTCCGGGGCCGCCATCGCGGCTCGAAGGCCCACGATCGTGTCGAACTGACGCCGACAGGCGTCGCTGCAGAACAGATAGACGCGGCCCCGGAGCTCTCGGCGCCCCGCTGATCGGGTTTCGTCGACCACCATCCCGCAGATCGGGTCCCGCAACTCCGGGTCGACACGGTGGTCGATCGTCAGAAAGCTCTCCTTCATGAGCTGCTCCTCGCCGCCTCCAGTCGACGCTAAGCAGCGAGCCGTCCGAGCAACAGGGTCCAAAGTCCCTACCCCTAGGGGGTACTGGCATCCATCATGGCGACGCACACCGGGGGACGTTCCGTGGTGGTATATACCCCCCAAGGGTATAGTCCAGTCGAGGAGGAGGAACAGGTATGGGAGTCGCCGAAGTCGGTGTGATCGCCGCCGCCGTTGCGGTCGGAGCGTTCTTGTGGTGGTTCTTCTTCGGACCCAGGACGGCCCGCCGGGCGCAGCTGCTCGGCGGCGTTCAGGATGTCGAGATCACGGTAAAGGGCGGGTACTCGCCCGATGTCATCCGTGTGACCGAGGGGATACCCCTGCGGTTGCGGTTCGACCGCCAGGAGGCGGGTGACTGCACGTCGCGGGTCGTCTTCCCCGACTTCGCCGCCTCGAAGAGCCTGCCCGCGTTCGGGACCGCGACATTGGAGTTCACGCCGGACCAGGTGGGCGAGTTCGGGTTCGCGTGCGGGATGAACATGATCCACGGCACCCTGGTGGTCGAGCCCGCCGGCGGGGCGGCCGCACCCGCCGACGGCGCTGTTGTGACCGCGGAGGCCGCCGACGTCGGACCCGCCGCTGAGACGACCGCGGGCACCGAGCAGGCGGAGTTCCGGGTGTCCGGGATGTCGTGTGCCTCGTGTGTCGCCAACATCGAGTCGGTGCTCGGCGCGTTGCCGGGGGTGGAGCGGGTCGACGTGTCGTTCGGGACCGAACGGGCCGTCGTCGAATTCGATCCGAGCCGGGTCACACCGGCTGAGCTGCAGGCTGCGGTGGCCGACGCGGGCTACCGGCTGGTGCCCCGTCCGGCGCCGGGCTCGGCCGACACCGAGGACA
>DATCZS010000027.1:0-9634 GCA_036525795.1 Acidimicrobiia bacterium
GTCGTAGTCGTCGTCGGAGCCACCGTCGTCGTCGTGGTCGGAGCCTCCGTCGTGGTCGTCGTGGTCGGAGCCACCGTCGTCGTCGTGGTCGGAGCCACCGTCGTGGTCGTGGTCGGAGCCACCGTCGTGGTCGGAGCCACCGTCGTCGTCGTGGTCGGAGCCACCGTCGTCGTCGTGGTTCCCCCAGCCACCGTCACCGTGGTCGACGCTGTGTTGTTGGACACATCGGCGTCGGAGGTCGGGTCGACCAGAGTCACGGTGAGCACGTGGGCCCCCGCGGGAGCAGATGTGAAGGTGATGACGGGGCCGAATGTGTGGCCCTCCTTCAGCACCTTGTTGTCGCACCCCTTGGAGGCGACGAACTCGACCATGCCGGGGGAATGGGTGACCGTCGGAAGAGTGTCGCACCCGGAGAAACTCACCGAAGGGGTGCCCAGCGCCGTCGGGAAGGAGAACGTCCACGCCAGCCTGGTGGCGCCATTGCCGCTCAAGAACGCGACGCCGGCGGTTGCCTGGAACGTGTCACCGGTGACCACACTGGCCGGGGCCGAGACGGTCACCTCCAGGTCGGAGTCCGCCGAGGCGGCGAGCACCGACCCCACCCCCGAGAACATGAAGAACACCAGCGACACTGCGGCCACCTGGGCACGCGACGGTCTCAGCCGGAACATCCGACGGGGAATGAACGTGATGAGCAGGAAGGGAGGGACCAACGCCATCTCGACGATGGAGACCCCCCTTTTCTTGTCTGAGTCGGTACGAAGGGTGCGGAACATCTCTTGTCTCGTTCTGTCATGTGAGATCTGGAATTTCTCTTACTGCATCGACAGAACGAGACAGCACGCAGAGTGGCATTACGAAGATCGCCGAGGTGACTAGTTCGGTGTTGCCAATGCGCCGCCGAAATCCCGCCAGTCGACATCGGGACCGGCAGTCGACCCAACAGGTTCAGACGTACTTCTGATCCTGGCTCCGCCAACTCCTTCGGGCCGGCGCTCGTCTCGATGCTGCCGCGTTCATCGGCGGTCCTTTGCCGCGAATTGAGCACTTATCCAGTGATCTCGAAAACCGCGACGAGGCAGAGACCCGGACGACATGACCCCACGGACCGCGCCGCCGGCCTGCTCCTTCGACCGGGGCAGAACGAAAGAGAGGGTGCCGCCCGAAGGCGACACCCTGACCCCAACAGCCGCCCGAAGGGCGACCCCCGAGTCCCACCTTCCATATACGTCCCCAACGGCGGATACGTCAAGCGCACTCCGGTCACCGGCCCGGACCCACCCGCGCGGAGAGCCAACCGACCCTTGGAGACGTCAGGGAGGTCAGCCACGATGCCGCCATGGATCATCCAGACGTGATCGTGGTCGGCGCCGGGGTCGCCGGGCTGGGCGCGGCCGCACTACTGGCGAGAGAACACGGCCGGCAGGTGGAGGTGTTCGAAAGGGCGCCGTTCATCGGAGGCCGAACGGCGTCCTTCGTCGGCGACCAGGGCGGGTTGACCATCGACGGGCTCACGCTCGACGCCTCCGGGTTCCGCAAGGCGCTGGCGCATGCCGGGACGTTCGTCACCCGGGCCGAACCCGAACTCGACGAGATGCTCGGGCGCGGGCTGCTGGACGGTTGCACCGTCGAGGCGGGCGGGCACGGGCTGTTCTGGGGCGAACGCTCCCGGGTCGCCTGTCTGCTGGAACGCCTGGGCGAGCGGGTCGAGATGCCGGTCAACCGGGGCCTGGCCTACGTCGACCACGAAGACGCCGACAGGATGGTGCAGGTCGAGGGCGGACGCGCCTACCCGTGGATGAGCCCGGCGGGCTACGCCTCCACCCGCGACACGCTGCGCGACATGGCGACGGTCACCCCCGAAGACCTGCGCGACCTGATGCACGTCTCGCTCGCCGCCTGGCTCGGGGAGCGGACCCTGCACCCGGAGGCCTACCGGTTCATCAAGGTGCTGGCCGCCTCTCAGACCGGGATGGCCGACCCGGCGATGACCCCGGCCGGCGACTTCCTCGGCTACATGATGGCCGCCCGCCCACTGGGCATGAACCTGGTCACCGGCTCGGTGGCCACCGTCCCCGAACCGGGACCGATCGCCATCCCCCTCGCCTTCGAGCGGTCGCTGGCCGCCGGCGGCGGGCGGGTGCACCGCGGTCGCGGAGTACGCCGGCTACTGGTCGAGGAGAACCGGGTGCGAGGAGTGGAGCTCTTCGACGGCTCGACCGTCGAAGCCCCCACCGTGATCGTCACCCTGCCTCCCAAGCACGCCCGCAAGGTCTCCGGTGCGACGGGTCCCGAGCCTGAGGCCACCTGGGGGGCCGGGTTCCTCACCGGCCTCTACGGGCTGCGCCGCGACGTGTGGGCCGAGCGCGGGGTCGACGAGCCCAGCTTCGTGTTCATGCCCGAGGTGCTGTCTGAGGGGTACGTGGGTGCGGTGGACCTGGTGATGGCCACCCTGGGGAGCTGGGGCCATCGCACCCCGCCCGGCCTCCACGACTTCTACTTCTCCACCGCCCTCATCGACCGGGAGATGCGCGACAAGGACCTGGTGGGACGGGTGGTGGACTGGTCGGACGCCTGGCTGCGCCGCACCTTCGAGGTGGAACCGGAATTCGTCCTGTGGACCGCTGCCCCCGAGGCGTACGGCACCTGGCGGCGCATGGGCGAAGACCGGCCGGATGTCGCCTCATCGGAGGTCGCCGGCCTCTTCTTCGCCGGCGACCAGTACGGGCGGAGGCTGTGGGGCGGAGGCATCGACGGGGCCGCCCTGTCCGCGGTGCTGTGCGTCGACGCCATCACCGGCGGCGACTCGGAGAACGAGATCTTTCCCTGGTACCACCGGGGTCTGCCGGAGTAGGCCTATCCGTCCAGCACCTGGTCGAACACGTTCTGGAACACCTCGAACGGCTGGGCGCCGGAGATCCCCTGGGCGCGGCCGTCTTTGATGAGGATGAAGGTCGGGGTACTCGAGATGACACCGCTCAGTTCGTTGAGGTCGGACAGCACCCGCTCCAGCGCCTGCCTGCCGTCGAGACAGTCGGCGAAGTCGCCGGCGTCGAGCCCGAGTTCCGCCGCCAGGCCCACCAGCACCTCGTCGGGCGGGTCGACCGCCCACTCGTCGACCGTCTCGAACAACAGGTCGTGCATCTCCCAGAACGCACCCTGGTCGCCGCCGCACTCGGCTGCGGCCCCGGCCAGCTGGGCCTGGGGATGCATCGGCAGCGGCAGGTGTTTGAACACCCACATGATCTCGCCGGTGTCGACGTACCCCTCGTCGATCGCCGGCTGGGTGTCGAGGGTGTGGCGCCGGCAGAACGGGCACTGGAAGTCCGACACCTCGATCACCACCAGCGGGGCGGCGGGATCGCCCCGGTAGGCGTCGCCCGCCAGGGTGAAGCCGGGACGGTCCGGATCCGGCTGCAGACCCTGGACACTGGCCCAGTAGGGCAGCTGCGGCGGCTCGGGGGCGGCGACATCGGGGAGCGACTCGCCCGCCACCACCGCATCGAGAGCTTCGGTGAACACCGCCAGCGGCTGCGAACCGATGATCTCGTAGACGTCGCCGGTCCGGTTGTCGACGATCTGAAAGCTGGGAGTGGAGCCGAAACCCAGTTCCCGGGCTTCGGCCACCCGCGCGTTCACCAGTTCGGCAGTCCGACCCGACTCGATGCAGGCCAGGTACGCACCGAGGTCGGCCCCGACCTCTTCTGCCAGGTTCTCGAAGTACTGCGCCGCGAACGGAATCGACTTCCAGGTCTCCTGGTCCTCGAACAGCCGGTCGTGGTACGCCCAGAACAGCCCCGAGTCCTGTTCGGCGACGCACAGGGCGGCGGCGTGACCGGCCGCGGCGGTGGGGTGGAGGTCGGCCAGCGGGAAGTCCCGGAAGACGAAGTTGACCTCCCCGTTCTCCACGTACCGGGAGATGAGGGCCGGAGCGGTCACGGTGAAATGCTGGCCGCAGTACGGGCACAGGTAGTCGCTGTACTCCACCAGCGACACCGGCGCATCCGGATCGCCCAGCAGCGGGTAGCCCTCGTCGGTGAACGAGGTCGAGTACTCGTACGCCGGGACGGTGGTGGTCGTGGTGGTCGACGACGTCGTCGTCGAGGACCCGGCGGCGGTCGTCTCGGGCGCCGTGACCGCGGTGGAGGCGCAGGCGGCGGCGACGAGGCCGAGGACGGCGCCGAGGGCAGCGGGGAGTCTCAGGGACCCGGCTCGAGAACGCATCTCCCTCGATGGTACCCGTCGGACAGAGGCCGGATGAGGTCCCATCATCCGCGTCTACCCGCGCTTTTCTGTCACAGGCTTCCGATAGCGTGACCCCATGGATCGACCACCGACCGGCGCCACCACCGATGCGCTCGAGCAGCGACTGCTGCGGCTCGAGTCGATCGTGGCAGCCGCCCGTGCCGAGCAGGCCGGGATCGTGGCCGAGCTCGACACCCGGCAGATCCCTCTCGCCGACGGCTGCCGCTCCATGCGGGAGTGGCTGGCCGGGCGGCTGGGTGTGAGCGCCGACACCGCCGGGTCGCTCGCCCGCCTGGCCCGGTCGGCACATGCCGAGATACGCCACCTGGCGAACCGGGGAGAGATCTCCTTCGACCAGGCGGTCGAGGCCGATCGTCTCGCCGCCGTGCTCGACGAGCAGCGGGCGGTCGAGGCCGCCTTCACCCACGACGTGGCCGGGATGCGGCGACTGACGGCGCACCACCGCCGTATCGACCGGCGGGGCGAGCGGGAGATCTTCGACCAGCGCTCCTTCGTGATGCAGCCCAACCTTGACCGCACCGCCTACCGGGCGTGGGGCTCGCTCCCCGGCATCGACGGCTCGGTGGTCGAGAAGGCACTGTTCGAGCGAGCGGACACCTTCCCGCCGCTGCCAGACGGCAGCCAGGGTCCGATCGGTCAACGGATGGCCGATGCGCTCGTGTCGGTGTGCCAGGACTCCCTCTCCGGGTCGGAGGGCCCCACCGGCGCCACACTGCTCACCACCGTGTTCGTCGATGCCGGGGTGGCGTCCGCCACCGCCGGCGAGGCGGGGGCGACGGTGGCGGGCGGCCCGCGGGTCGGTCCGCTGACCCTGGAGGAGATCCTGTGCGGCGGCGCGGTCGAGGTGGTCACTACCGAGCGGGGCCGCCCCACCTGGGCGTCGCCGGTGGCCAGGACCATCCCGCCGGCGGTCCGCAGCTTCGTGCTGCACCGAGACGGCGGCGCCTGCACCGCAGACGGCTGTGTCAGCCGCTACCGCCTCCAACCCCACCACATCCGGCCCCGGGCGAGGCGCGGAACCCACGACCCCGACAACCTGACGAGCCTCTGCTGGTTCCATCACCACGTGGTCGTGCACCGGATGGGCTTTCGGATCGATCCGGCATCACCACCCCAGCGGCGCAGGTTCGTCCGGTCGGAGGACGACCGCGGTCCGCCCCGATCTCGCTGATCGCGCCTGCGTCACTTCGGTTCGGGGAGCCGAGCGCGCCCGCCCCCCGTCGACGCCGCACCAGAACGCCCGCCGGGCCGGATGGCGTTCGGGGACCGCGGCCACTCGGTCTCGCTGCGGTGACGGCCGGCGCACGCCGCCGCCCGCCGCCGGACTACCGGGACAGGTGACGGTGCGGGAACTCGCCGCGCTCGATCTACGATCGGCCGATAGCGACCAGGAGCAGCTGAGCGTGGAGTTCGAGCGGGGAACCTTCTACCTGGGCGGGGTGATCGACCCTGCGTCGGGGGATCGCACCGGCGACCCGATCCTGTACGAATCCGGCGACCTGACCACCCACGGGGTGATCGTCGGGATGACCGGTTCGGGCAAGACCGGGCTCGGCGTGGGATTGCTGGAGGAGTCGCTGCTGTCGGGCGTTCCCGCCCTCATCCTCGACCCCAAAGGCGACATGGGGAACCTGCTGCTCAACTTCCCTGCGTTCCAACCCGAGGACTTCCGGCCGTGGATCGACGAGGCGGAGGCCTCCCGGGAGGGGATCACCCCGGATGAGCTGGCGGCCAAGACCGCCGACATGTGGAAGAACGGACTGGCCGGGTGGGGGCTGGGGTCCGACCGTATGCGCGAGCTGGGAATGAAGGCCGGACTCACCATCTACACCCCCGGCTCGTCGGCCGGCGTGCCGATCAACATCCTCGGGTCGCTCGCCGCGCCGGAGGGCAGTTTCGACCACGACGCCGAGACCTACCGCGACGAGATCGAGGGCTACGTGCAGTCGCTGCTGACCCTGGCCGGGATCGAGTCCGATCCGGTGTCCGGCCCCGAGCACATCCTCCTCGCCACCATCATCGAGGTGGCGTGGAAGGCCGGCACCGGCCTCGACCTGGCGGGCCTGATCAACGGAGTCCTCAGCCCCCCCTTCCGCAAGCTGGGCGTGTTCGATCTCGACACGTTCTTCCCGGAGAAGGACCGGCGCCGGCTCGCCCTCACGCTCAACGGCCTGGTCGCCTCCCCCTCGTTTGCCGCCTGGCTGGAGGGGATCCCGCTCGACATCGGCGAGCTGCTGCACCGCGAAGGGAAGCCGCAGGGAGCGATCGTCTACATGGCCCATCTGTCGGACGCCGAGCGCCAGTTCGTGGTGACGCTCCTCCTCTCCAAGCTGGTGACCTGGATGCGTCGCCAGTCGGGGACCTCCGACCTGCGCGCCCTCGTCTACATGGACGAGGTGTTCGGGTTCTGTCCGCCCACCGCCAACCCTCCCTCGAAAAAGCCGATCCTCACGATCCTCAAACAGGCCCGCGCCTTCGGGGTCGGGATGGTGCTCTCCACCCAGAACCCGGTCGACCTCGACTACAAGGCGATGTCCAACGCCGGGACCTGGATGGTCGGCCGCCTCCAGACGGAGCGGGACAAGGCCCGGATCCTGGAGGGGCTCGAGTCGGCGTCGGGCGGCACCGACGTCGGCGCCTTCGACACCCTGATCTCCGGGCTCGGCAAGCGCCAGTTCGTGCTCCAGTCGACAAAGGCGAAGGCGCCGTCGGTGTTCACCACCCGGTGGGTGATGTCGTATCTGAAGGGGCCTCTCACCCGGGACGAGGTCAGGACGCTCACCGGCGAGGTCGAGGTACCGGTCCCCACCTCGCCTGCGACCCCGATCGCTCACGCTCCCGAAGTTGCAGACGACGCCACCCCGGTTGCCCCGCCGGTGGCAGACGGGGTCTCGGTGTCCTACCTGGACCCGGCCGCCCCCTGGGCAGGCGAGGTGGAGGCCGATCCGGCCGGCAGGACCCTGGAGCCGGCCGCCGTCGCCACCGTCCGGCTGCTGTATGACGACCAGTACGCCGACGTCAGCCACCAGGAGGTGTTCGAGGCGGTGATCCACCCGCTGGATCTGGTGGTCACCGACGACAACCTCCGTGCAGTCGACCACGACGAGCGAGACTTCTCCGGGTCCGCCCCCGCCGGCGCCGCCTACCGGCTGGTCGACGTGCCTATCGACTCCAAGGCGTATTGGACTGGCCTGGCATCCTCGCTTCGCGACCACCTCGTCCGAAACCGGACGGTGCAGGTCTTCAAGAACCCGGCCCTCAAGCTCTACTCCCGGGTGGGCGAGAGCCGGGAGGCGTTCGCCGGGCGTTGTGCCGCCGCCGCCGAAGACGCGGCGGACGCCGAGATCGCAGCCCTGAAGGACACCTACGCCACCCGGATCGACCGGGTGCGGGACCAGATGCGCGATGCCGAACGGCGGGTGCGGGAGCTGGAGAGCGACGTCTCCTCCCGGCGACAGCAGGAGGTGCTGTCGGGGGCGGGCGACCTGCTCGGTGCAATGCTGGGGGGAAGGCGCCGCTCCACGTCGCTGTCGCGGGCAGCCTCGCGGCGCACCCAGACCAGGAAGACCGAACAGCGCCTCGACACCGCCTCCGAGAGGGTTGCAGACAAGGCAGAGGAGTTGGCACGTCTCGAAGACGACCTCGGCGAAGACGTGATGGACATCACCGCACGGTGGAATGACGCCGCGATCGCCATCGAGGAGGTCGACATCCCTCTCGAGAAATCCGACGTCGACGTCCAGCCCCTGTCGCTGGTGTGGGTTCCCCGATCCTGATTGGCCGACTCGTAAACGGTCCGTGCCAACGATCGAACGGTCCGCGACACCGGGTCACGGGCGCCCATCGATCCGCGGAAACACCCCCTGATCGTTCGACGAGGGGCGGCCACTCGCCTATCGTTCCGTAACGCCCGTGTGGGGCGACAACAGGAGGAAGGAATCAGATGCGCAACAAGAAGTGGTTGCGGTTGGTAGCGATCACCTCGGTCCTTGCCATGGTCATCGCCGCCTGTGGCGGCGAAGAAGTGGCAGGCGAGGGTGACGGTGTGCTCACCGTTGGAACGCTGCTGCCCGTCACGGGGGACCTCGCGTTCCTCGGCCCACCCGAGGTAGCGGGCGCCCGTCTCGCCGTCGAGGACATCAACGCGGCCGGCGGAGTGCTCGGCAACGATGTGGTTCTCCAAGAAGGCGACTCTGGCGACACCAACCAGGACATCGCAAACCCCGAAGTGGACCGTCTACTCGGCCTGAACGTCGACGCCATCATCGGCGCCGCAAGCTCGGCCGTGTCCAAGCTCGTGATCGACAAGATCACCGGCAACAACGTGGTCCACTTCAGCCCGGCGAACACCTCGCCCGACTTCACGAACTACAACGACAACGGGCTCTACTTCCGTACCGCTCCGTCCGACCTGCTGCAGGGCAAGGTCCTCGCCGACCAGGTCATCAAGCAGGGCAACGAGACGGCCGCAGTGCTGTATCGCCAGGAGTCGTACGGTCAGGGTCTGGCCGAGGCGTTCAAGGAGAACTTCGAGGCCGCCGGTGGCTCGCTGCCTGTGTACACCGCATACGCGGTCGACACCGAGAACTTCGACGCCGAAGTCGACTCGATCGTCGAGGCCAACCCCGACGCGATCGTCATCATCGGCTTCGCCGAGTCCGCCAACATCCTCACGACCATGCACGAGCGGGGCATCGGCCCGAGCGTGAAGAACGTGTGGGGCGTTGACGGCAACATCGGTGGCATCGGTGCCGAGCTGTCAGATCCCTCGATCATCTCGGGCATGCGGGGCACCGAGCCCTCGGTCGACCTGAGCTCGATCTCCGCCTTCACGGCCCGTCTCGACGGCGCCTACGAGGGCGGCGTGGGCGGCGTGTTCGCCTACGGTGCGGAGACCTACGACGCCATCATCATCGTGGCGCTGGCCGCCGCGGTCGCCAACAGCGACGACCCCGCGGTCTTCGCCTCGGAGATCAACGGCGTCACCAAGGACGGCACCAAGTGCACGACATTCGCCGACTGCATCGCGCTGATCGACGACGGTGAGAACATCGACTACGACGGCCAGGGTGGTCCCTACGAGTTCGTGGATGCCGGCGAGCCGGCAGCCGCCTCGTTCCGTATCGCGACCTACGACGGTGGCGATACCCCCAACACCGCGCTGGACGAGTACGTCTTCGCCGGTAGCTGATCGACACTCCTTCGAGTGACAGGAGGCCGGCCCTTCGGGGCCGGCCTCTTCGTTTGTAGCCCCCCTCCCGGCTTCGCCGTACTCCCCCCAAGAGGGGGAGAAACAGCCCCCCGTTTCCTCCCGCCAAGAGGGGGAGAAACGAGCCCCCCGTTTCCTCCCCCCTCGGGGGAGGTGGAG
>DATCZS010000028.1:0-13797 GCA_036525795.1 Acidimicrobiia bacterium
CTCCCCCTCGTGGGGAGGAAACACGGCCCCCTCCGGCCCTCCGGGCCACCTCCCCCGAGGGGGGAGGAAACGAGCCCCCTCCGGCCCTCCGGGCCACCTCCCCCAAGAGGGGAGGAAACGAGCCCCCTCCGGCCCTACGGGCCACCTCCGCCAAGAGGGAGGAGACGGGAAGAACGTCAGTTCGGGCGGTGTGAGCTGACGACGTAGCGGTTGATGTCGCGGCCGGTGGCGCCGGCGGCGGCCAGCGCGGCGCGGAACGCGGCGAGATGGTCGGTGGCGAGGTGGGCCTCGAGCGCCTCTTCGGTCTCCCACTCCTCGAACACCAGCAACCGCCCTGGCTGGTTCAGGTCGGCGAAGAACTCATAGAAGAGGCAGCCGGCCTCGCGGCGGCTCTGCTCCGCCACCGTGTTGGCGGCGGCCACCGCTGCCTCCTGGTTCCTTCCGTCGAACGTGACGGTCCCGGCAACCACGATCACAACATCAACTTCTCTTCGTATTCGACCCGCGACAGCAGGTGGGGGTCGCCATCGGTGACGAGCACCATGTCCTCGATCCGGACTCCGCCGCCGCCGCGCACGTCCGGAACCCACACCAGCGGCTCGACCGCGAACACCATGTTCGGCTGGAACTCGTAGACGGTTGCGCCCGGCAGCGTCTCGCCGATGTAGGGCGGCTCGTTCGCCCCCATCCCGATGCCGTGGCCGATGAAGAGACTGAAGAGGTGATCCTCGAGGCCGTAGTCGGCGATCTTGGCGATGATGGCGTCGGCGCAGTCCTGGTTGGTCTTACCGGGGCGCATCGTGGCGATTCCCGCCATCAGCCCCTCGTACACCGCCGTGTAGATCCGCTGCTGCTCCCGCGACGGCCTCCCCACGATCGTGGTCCGACCGATGTCGGCGAAGTAGCCGTTCCACATCGCCCCGATGTCGATGAAACACAGGTCCTGGTTGCGGATGATCTTGTCGGTCGCCAGGCGGTGGGGGGGCGACATGTGCTCACCGGATGCCACGAACGGGGTGATGACATGGGCCATCTCGCCACCGAGATGGAACAACGTCTGCATGGCGTCGCCCGCCACCTCCAGCTCGCGCCGGCCGGCTTTTGTCCCGTCCAGCGCGCGTTGGGTCACGGAATCCCCTATGGCACAGGCCTCTTCGATCACCGCCACCTCGAGGTCGCTCTTGATCCACCTGGCCTGCTGCATCACGGTGTCGCCGTCGACGAGCTCGAGGTCGGGAAGATGCCGGCGCATCGACCGGATGAAGCTGATGTTGGCCTGGTCGACCGCCAGCTTCCCCGAGGTCAGTCCGCGCTCGGCGAGGATCGGCGTCAGGATGTTCTTGACGAACCCGTCGACGAGCTCTCGCTGCTCCATGATGGGGACTGCGTGGGCCTCGCCGATCCAGGTCATCCCGAAGCGGGCCTTGTCGATCTCTCCCCCTGATCCCAGCAGGACCGGATCGCCCCCGGGAGCGAGGAGCGCCCCGTTCAACGACGTGGTCTTCCCGGCGATCAGCTGGGCGCGAAGCGAGGTGAGATAGCGGACGTTCTCGTCCTTCCAGACCAACAGCCCGTCGGCTTCCGAGGCGGCCAACGCCTCTTGGGCCCTGGCCACGCGCTGGCGGCGCAACTCGCCGAAGTCGTAGCGATCCTCCCAATCGACCGCGAACGGTCCTCTTGCGTAGCGGCTCATCGGTGCTCCTCGAGGTCTGTCCTGGCGAACGCCCGCCGACCATGCACGATATAGGATCGGCCGGACCAACGCAGCGGGAGCAGCATGCTGGGATACAGAGTGCGAGCCTGGGGAACGGACCCCGTGTGGGAGGAGATACCCGACCCGACACCCGGCCCCGAGGAAGTGCTCGTCGACGTCGAGTCGTGCGGTGTCGGGCTCACGGTGCTCAACTGCGTCAACGGCGACCTCGCCAACGACCCCGAACTCCTTCCCCGCGTGCCCGGGCACGAACTGGTGGGGAGGGTGACTGCGGCCGGACCCGGCGCGGGCGCCGAACTCGTCGGCAGGCGCGTCGTTGCGTACTTCTATCTGGTGTGTGGGGCCTGTCCCTCCTGTCGAGCCGGCAACGACCCGCGCTGTTCCCGGCTCGCCGGTTGGGTGGGCGTGCACCGTGACGGCGGGTATGCCCCGCAGGCGGTGCTCCCCGCGCTCAATGCCATTCCGATCGCCGAGGGGATCGACCCGGTGGCAGCCACGGTGATCCCCGATGCCCTCGCCACTCCCGTTCACGTCGCAGGGCGCGCCGCGATCGGCCCGGACGATCGGGTCGTCGTGCTCGCAGCGGGCGGCGGGGTCGGGATCCACATGGTCCAGGTGGCCATGGCACGGGGTGCCGCCGTCGCCGGGCTCGACGTCGTGGACACAAAGCTCGCCCAGATCGAGTCGCTGGGGGCGGTGGCGGTCCGGTCGGACGACCTGGCCGGGGTGGACGCCTCGACGCTGTTCGGGGGCGCCCCGCCCACCGTGGTCGTCGACCTGCTGGGAATCCCGGGTTCGATGGGGTGGTCGGTGGCCTCCCTCGGAATGGGCGGCCGCATGGTGGCCCTGACGACGTTCCGGAATCGGACCGAGGAGATCGAGTCGCGGGAGCTGGTCTTCCGCGAGATCTCCGTGTTGGGCTCCCGCTACGCCAATCGGGCCGAGGTGGCCGAGGCTGCGCGTCTGGTGGCGGGCGGTTCCATCCGCCCGATCGTGGGGGAGATCAGAGGGCCCCGTGACGTGGGAGAGATCCACGACATGCTCCGCAACCGGACGCTGATCGGACGGGGCGCACTCGACTGGAGGGAACGATGAACACCGAGATCGAGACGGTTCGCCTGCCCGAAGACGTCGACGGGATCTTCGTCGGCGGGGGGCACAACTCCATGGTCTGCGCCGCCTATCTGGCGAGGGCCGGCATGAAGGTGGTGGTGTGCGAGGCGGCACCTCGAATCGGAGGCGGGACCACCACCGACGAGATCACTCTCCCCTTCTTCCGCCACAATCTGCACGCCTACTTCGTTCGATGGACCCCCGAGTACGCCGTGTGGAACGACCTCGACCTGGGCCGCTTCGGGGTGAAATCGATCTACCCCGAGACCCAGAACGCGGTTCCCTTCGACGGCGGAGCGCGCGCGCTGGTGACCTACGCCGATCTCGACCGCTCGGTCGCCGAGATCGCCCGGCTGTCCGCCGCCGACGCCGACAGCTACCGCAGGCTCCATGCCGAGTTCAGCGAGCTGACCAGGCGGGTGGACACACCCATGCGATTCAGCCCACCGCTGCCTCCCGATGAGCTCGTCGCACTGCTTCGGCGGAGCGCCCTCGGTCGGCGGTACCTCGAACTCGATTCGCAGGCGCCACTGGATGTGGTGCGCGACGCCTTCGAGAGTGAGCCGCTCCGCAGCCTGATCCTGTTCAACGTCTCGGTGCGCGGGTACGTGCCCAACCTCGACGTGCCCGGGATCGGATCGATCGTGGCCCTGGCGCTGGCCAACTCCCATCAGGGCAGGCTGGTCGAGGGAGGAACGTACGAGGTCGCCAAGGCGATCGCCCTGGCGCTCGTCGACGCAGGAGGAATGCTCCTCACCAATGCCCGCGTCGAACGGATCACCGTCGCCAACGGACGGGCGACCGGGGTGGAGCTCGCCGATGGACGGACGATCACCGCCAGGCGGTTCGTGGCGAGCTCTGCTCCTGCCCCGATGACGATGCTCGACCTGGTGGGAGGCGAGCATCTCGACCCGGGTCTCCGCGACGACCTCGCCTCGTACCGATGGCTGGAGGAGGCGCTGTTCGGGGTCCACTGGGCACTCGCCGAACGGCCCCGGTTCGCCTCCGAGGGCTACAACCCAGACGTGCCGCGGGCGCTCAACCTGGCGATGGGTTACGAGTCGTCAGATGATCTCATCGCCCACATGGAGGCGGTGAGGGAGGAACGAAACACGCCGGACGGACCGATCCACACGTCGATCCCCACGATTCACGACCCGACCCAGGCGCCGGCGGGGATGCACACGTCGTTCGGATGGCACTTCGTTCCGGGGCCCTCCACCAGAGGCCGATGGGACTCCGAGGCGGTGGAGGACCGGGTGGCTGCCATGGTCGGTACGTACACCAGGTATGCCCCCAACCTCGAGGACGCCACCCTGGCGATCGCCAGCCACTCGCCCGACGCCACCGAGCGCAGGGTGATCTCGATGCGGGGCGGGGACCGGCATCACGGCAGCTTCCACCCGGACAACTGGCAGTGGAATCGGCCGAGCGCATCGATGCCCGGATACCGGACACCGGTCGCCTCGCTCTACCTGTGCGGCTCGTCGCAGCACCCCGGTGGAAGCTTCCACGGACAGCCCGGCTACAACGCGGCGGGTGTCATCGCCGACGATCTCGGCCTGGAGCGGTGGTGGGGCGGCGGCGACGTGCGAGAGGCGCTCGCCTCACTCGGGTGAAGGCGAGGCGGGGGTACCTGGCCCGTTCGATGAACGACCACAGTCTGAAGCGCAGGGGGACACTCCACCCTATAGGATGCAGGATCGACCGATCCCTGGGAGGGTGGGCGTGTCGGATGTGAAGGACACCACGAGCGAGCTCGACATCGCCTTCGACGACGTGGCGGGTACCGAGTCCTCCCGCAACTGGTGGGCCTGGGCCGGCTGGTCGGCGATCTCCGCTCTCCTGATCTGGTGGATCCTCACCCAGATGAGCGTCACGCAGTTCTTCACCCAGATGCTGAACGGTCTGAGCTTCGGAGCGGTGCTCTTCTTCCTGGCCAGCGGATTCACGCTCATCTTCGGGCTGATGCGAATCACCAACCTGGCCCATGGTGGGTTCTATCTGGTCGGGGGGTACATCGGCTTCAAGTTCGTCCAGGTGACCCAGGAGACGTTGGGCGGGTGGAGCTGGCTCCTCGCAATCATCCTGTCGGGCATCGCCATCACCCTGCTCGGGCTGTTGACCGAACGGGTGCTGCTCCGGCCGATTCGAGGGCTCGAGAAGCCGGAAGTGCTGCTCACCATCGGCCTCACATTCATCCTCGGCGACATGTCGCTCGCCATCTTCGGCGGGGACCCGTCCCCCATCAAGAAGCCGGACTTCCTCAACGGGGCGTTCGACCTCGGCTTCTTCCTGTATCCGAAGTACCGCCTGTTCGTGATCGGATGCGCGGTGGCGGTCGCGGCCATCCTGTTCTACGTCGAGCAACGAACCCGCTGGGGAGCCATGGTCCGTGCCGGAGTCGACGACCGGGAGACCGTCGCCGCTCTCGGGATCAACATCAAGGCCGTGTTCACCGGTGCCTTCATGTTCGGGGCGATGCTGGCCGGCATCGCCGGCGTGATCGGGGGATCCTTCCTCACGCTGCTCCCCGGCCAGGACTTCGAGATCCTGCTGTTCGCCCTGGCGGTCGTCATCATCGGCGGGCTCGGCAGCCTGAAGGGGGCGGTGCTCGGGGTGATCATCGTGGGCCTCATCGACTCCTTCGCCAAGGCGCTGATCCCGGAACTGTCGTTCTTCACGTTGTTCGCCCCGATGGCCATCATCCTGATGGTTCGGCCCCGCGGCTTGCTGGGAAGAGCGTGATGAGACTCCCCGACCTCAGCATCACGTCGTGGGTGAAGATCGGCCTGGGCGCCGTCGCCCTCGTCCTGGCGATCGCCGCGCCCTACATGTTCTCCTCGTTCATCATCGGGCTCTTCAGCCTGGCCTTGATCGCCGGACTGTTCTCCCAGAGCATCGACCTGCTCGCTGGATACTCCGGGCTCGTCACCCTGGGCCACGCAGGCGTGTCGGCCACCGCCGCGTACGGAGTCGGCTACATGGCTTCCAAGGCAGGGGCGGGCTACCCGGCGCAGCTCCTGGTGGGGTTCGGGGTCGGCATGCTGGCCAGTCTGATCTTCGGGCTGATGGCGATGCGCTCCGACGGCGTCTACTTCATCATGGTGACGCTCGCCCAGGGCATGATCGTATGGGGACTCTCGATCCGGCTGTTCAACATCACCGGGGCCGAGAACGGGCTCACCGGCATCGCCCGCCCGCCGGCGATCGACGCCTACTGGAAGTACTACTACTTCACCCTGGCCGTGGTGGTCGTGTGCTGGATGGCCCTCGGGGTGGTGGTGAAGTCCCCGTTCGGCATCTCGCTGAAAGGCCTCCGCGAGAGCGAGACCCGCATGCGGATGCTCGGCTACAACACCACTGCCCAGAAGCTCTACGTGTTCATGGTCTCCGGCTTCTTCGCCACCGTCTCGGGCATTCTCGTGGTGTACCTCAACGAGTTCATCAGCCCTTCCGCGGTGCTCCTCGCAGCCTCGGCAATCGGCGTCCTCGAGGCCATCCTCGGCGGAGTCGGAACCCTGGTGGGGCCCATGATCGGCGCCTTCGTCATCGTGTTCGTCCAGAACGTGGTCAGCATCTACGTCGACCGCTGGCCGACACTCATGGGACTGATCTTCGTCGTCGTGGTGCTCTTCGCCCGCCGGGGCATCGTCGGCGCCGTCTCAGACCTCTGGTGGAATCGGATCATCAAGACTCCTGTGGAGGCGGGCGAACCGTTCCAGCCGGCCGCAGTGGCCTTTGCCGGAGAGGCGGCTGTTCCACTCGAGCAGCCGCCAACACCGCCATCCGGCGGACAAGAAAGATAAGAGAGAGGGAGGACGACCAAATGAGATCCTGGTCACGTCGACTGGCGGTCTTCAGCGTCTTGCTCCTCGTGGCGTCTGCGTGCAGCGCCCCGGGAGGAGAAGAAGAGGAGACCACCACCACCACGGCAGCCCCGGCCACCACCACGACCGCCGCGGCACCGGGCGACACCACTGCCACAACCGAGGCACCACCCGAGCTGGCATGTGACGAGCCGATTCGCGTCGGCCTGCTCCAGCCCCTCACCGGCGGTCTGGCCGCATCGGGCGGGGACGCCAAGGACGGGTTCGAGCTCTACTGGACCAACCATCCCGAGTTGGTCGATGCCGGGTGCCTCGAATACCGGGTGGAGGACACCGGCGGAAGCCCCGACACCGCATTGCAGAAGGTCGACGAGTTGGTGCAGAACTACGGCGCCGACATCATCGTCGGCGAGCTGCTGGCCAACGTCACCCTGGCGCTGGCCGACCGGCTCAAGGACAATCCCGACGTCATCTTCATGTCGCCGATCGGCTCCGCCGACGATCTCACCCAGCGGACGCCGTACGCGAACTTCACGCGCGCCGGCGGCTGGACGTCGTCGCAGACCTCGCACGTGCTCGGCCAGTGGGCCTACGACCAGGGATACCGGACGGCGGCCACCATGTGCACCGACTACGCCTTCGGATGGGAGATGTGCGGTGGGTTCACCCAGGTCTTCACCGAAGCCGGCGGGACGATCGGAGGGGACGAGCAGCTGTGGAACCCGCTGGGGTCCACCGACCTCGGCACCTACGTCACCCAGCTCAGCGGATTCGCGCCCGACGTGGTGTTCGCCCTCCAGGTGGGCGCCAGCGTCTCCGACTTCTTCCAGAACTGGTCGGACTTCGGCTTGAAGGGCGAGATCCCGCTGATCGGCGGTGAGGTGTTGATGGACGTCTCCAACATCAGGAACGTCCCGGTCGAACAGGTCGAAGGCTTGATCTCCTCCGGCCACTGGGCGGAGGGCCTCGAACTCCCTGCCACCCAGGAGTTCGTCGACATCTTCGATGGAGCCACTGGCCGGCTCCCGTCGTACTACGCCGCCGCCACCTGGACGGCTTCGCAGTACATCGAGGAAGCCATCTCGGCGATGGGCGGAGACATCTCCGACAAGGCGGCGACGCTGACGGCGATGAAGAGTCTCCAGCTGGATACTCCGTTCGGCCCGTCGGTGCTCGACGACTACGGCAACCCGATCTACAACATCTACATCCGCCAGGTCGAAGTCCGCGAGGACGGCCGGGTGTGGAATGTCGTGATCGACACGTACGAGAACATCGACCAGTTCTGGCCGAAGTCCGCCGACGAGTACCTCGCCCAGCCCGTGTACTCCCGCGACTTCCAGGGCAACGCCGGCGGCTGAGAGAGGAGAACGGGTGGCTGATCCGATCCTGCACGTCGACGACGTCACGGTCCGCTTCGGCGGCGTGACGGCCGTGGACTCGGTCTCGCTCCAAGTGGAGCGGGGCGCTCGCTGGGCCGTGATCGGCCCCAACGGGGCAGGCAAGACCACCCTGTTCAAGACCATCTCCGGGGAGGTGTACCCGACCGAGGGTCGGGTACACCTCTTCGGAGCCGACATGTCACAGGCGCAGCCGTATGCGAAAGCCCAGAAGGGGCTCGGACGGACCTATCAGGTGACCGAGCTCTTCAAAGAGCTCACCGTCGAGGACAACCTGACCATCGCCGCCCAGGCGCGCTCGAGATCCCGCTTCGCCTCGTGGCGGCCGCTCCGCATGCGCGGCTGGATCGACGACCGGATCACGTCGGTGCTCGAGGAGCTGCAGCTGACCCACCGGCGCCAGTCCCTGGTCTCGGCGATGGGCCATGGCGAGCAACGACAGCTCGAGATCGCCATGGCACTCGCCTCGAACCCGGAGCTGATCCTGCTCGACGAGCCGGCGGCCGGTCTCTCTGCTGCCGAACGCCGCAACATGCGCGAGCTCGTCGAAGGCCTCTCACGCGATCTCACCATCGTCCTGATCGAGCACGACATGGACATCGCCCTCGACCTCGTGGATCGAGTGCTGGTGCTCGACAACGGGAAGATGATCGCCGAGGGTGACCCCGACGAGATCAAAGCCAACGAACGCGTCCAAGCCGTCTACCTGAAGAGCGACTGATGCTCACTGTCAACGATCTCCACTGCTCGTACGGAACCGCCGGCATCATCGAAGGCCTCAGCCTCGAGGTGGGGTCGGGAGAGGTTCTTGCGGTGCTCGGCCGCAACGGGATGGGAAAGACCACGCTCGTGCGATCGATCGCCGGCATGGATCCGCCAACCGTGACGTCGGGAAGCATCCGCTTCGAAGACAACGAGCTCACCCGGATGGAGAGCTACGAGATCGCCCGACTCGGCATCGGGTTGGTCCCGCAGGGCCGGCACGTGTTCGGGAGCCTCACCGTGGTGGAGAACCTCGAGGTGATCGCCCGGGCGGCCCAGAATGGCGGCGAGCCATGGACCGTGTCTCGGGTCTTCGAGTTCTTCCCGCGTCTGGGCCAGCGTCGCACGAGCTACGCCAAGACCCTCTCCGGCGGCGAGCAACAGATGCTGGCGATCGGCCGTGCGCTGATGACCAACCCCACGCTGCTGCTCATGGACGAGCCGTCCGAGGGACTCGCCCCGATCGTGCTCGGCGCCATCCGGGATCGCCTGCTGGCGCTGAAGGGCCCCGATCTCTCGATTCTCCTCGTCGAACAGAACTTGGGCCTGGCCCTCTCGCTCGCCGACCGCATCGTGATCATGGGTCCACACGGGCAACTCGTGTGGACAGGCACACCCCCGGAGCTGGAGCGGGACGAACACGCCAAGAAGACCCACCTCGGCGTGTGAGACCGGCTGCCTTCACGCAAACCGGCCGCAGACAGGGGTGGGAGGTACCTTCCCGTGGATGACTTCGTCGCCGTCCTGACCCTGGGCGGCACCATCTCGATGACGGGCTCCGGCGGGGTCACGCCCACCCTGGGCGCCGACGAGCTGCTGGCGGCCGTTCCGAGCCTCCGCGACGGGCCCCCCGTGACCGGACGATCCCTCATGAGGAAGCCCGGCGCCGACCTCACCTTCGAGGACCTCGAACTCGTGGCAGCGGCGGCCCGCGAGGCGCTCGAGCACGGAGCCAGAGGGGTCGTCGTCGTCCAGGGCACCGACACCATCGAGGAGACGGCGTTCACGCTCGATCTGATGCTCGGCGATGTCGAAGCGCCGGTGGTGGTCACCGGGGCGATGCGCAATCCGACTCTCCCCGGCGCGGACGGGCCTGCCAACATCCACGCGGCGGTCCACTGCGCGGCCTCGAGCGAGCTGCGCGGCCTCGGCGTGACGGTGGCGATGAGCGACACCATCCACGCAGCCGCCCGCGTCCAGAAGCGCCATGCATCGCTGACGAGCGCCTTCCAGTCAGTCCCGCACGGGCCGGTGGGTTGGTTCCAGGAGGACCGGCCGGTGATCGTCGATCGATCGAGAACGCGCTTCGACGTGCCGCCTCCGCCCGGCCGCCGGGTCGAGGTGCCGCTCCTCACGGTGACTCTCGACCCTTCCCCGGCCGTCCTGGACGCCGTGCTCGGCACCAGACCCGATGCGCTCGTCGTCGAGGCCTTCGGGGTCGGTCATGTGCCGTCGGTGCTGGCAGACCTCCTCGTCGATGCAGCCGGATCCTTGCCGGTGGTGCTCGCCACGCGGACGCGGGGAGGATCGGTCCATCGCAGGACATACGGCTTCGTCGGATCAGAGCGCTACCTGCTCGAGGGCGGACTGATCTCGGCCGGCTGGCTCGATCCCATCAAGGCACGGATCCTCGCCGCCGTCGCACTGCGCAACGGGTCGACCGACCTCGCAGCGGTCTTCGCTCCGGTGGTCCCCGGCTGAATCCGGCGTCTCACGCCACCTGCATCAACACCTTGAGCGACGACGGGTCGTGCACGAGTTCGAATGCCTGTCCGGCGTCGTCGAGCGTGAGACGGTGGGTCACGATCGGCTCGAGTTGGAGCCGACCTTCGGCCGCGAGCCGCACTCCGGCGGCGTAGTCACCGATGAGGGCCGCCCGCGGGTTGTAGATGGTGAGCTCCTTGAAATACAGCTGGTAATAGGGCAGCCCTTCGTTGCCGCCGGTCAGGGTGCCGAAGACCAGAACCTCGCCGCCGATCCCCACGAGGTCGATCGACTGGGCCAGGGTCCGTTCCGTGCCTGCCGCTTCGATCACCAGGTCAGGGCCGCGGCCTTCCGTCATCTCGGCCAGCACGGCCGCGGCCTTGTCGGGAGTTGCCGTCGCCTCGGCTCCGTGAGCGGATGCCAAATCGAGCTTCCACTGCGATCGAGTGATCCCTACGACGCGCACCCCCCGCTCGCGCAACAGCTGGACCATCAGCTGACCGGCCACTCCGAGGCCGATCACCGCCACCACCTGACCAGGGAAGACGGACACGGCCCGCTGGGCGTGGACGCAGGTCCCCAACACCTGCAGCAGCCCGCTGGCCGTCTCCGAGATCGAGTCTGGGACCGGGATCAGCCGGGTGGAGGGGACCCGCACGTATTCGGCGAACACTCCGTCGACCTCGCGCCCCATCAGTCCGGCGTTGCGGCACAGATGTCCGCGGCCGGCGAGACAGAGATCGCAGTATCCGCACGCCGACGCAGGATCGATGAGCACTCGATCCCCGGCGGATACGTGGGCCCCGGCGGGCGCCTCGACGACCTCACCGATCACCTCGTGTCCGAGGACCCGCGGATAGTCGACCGGGATGGCTCCGGTGAACACCTTCACGTCGGTGCCGCATACGCCGACCACCCGGCTCCGCACCACTACGTCGCCTGTCCCCTCTGGCATGGGAACGTCGACAACCTCGAGCGACGATGGCGAAACGACTCGCACGGCCTTCACGGATCCTCCTCGATCCCGGGGCCCCAGATCCTATAACGTGCACAATCGGCGACGCCTCTCCAACCGGAACGGTACGATTTCACAAGGTGGGCGGGCGCACCCCTCGAAGATGCGGGACGAACAGGAGATCGCGACGTGATCGACCGGCTGTCTGAGACTGGCAACCAGAGCCTGGACTTCCTCCGCGGCGGTTCCCGACAGACAGCCCACGAATACGTCCGTGAGATGCTGCGCCGGGCGATCCTCAACGGGGATCTGACGAGCGGGTCGAGGCTCGTCCAGGCCGAACTGGCGGCCAGCCTCGAGGTGAGCACCACCCCGGTGCGGGAGGCGCTTCGCGACCTGTCGGCGGAAGGCCTCGTGCGGTTCGACCCCCACAGGGGAGCCGTCGTTGCCGAGATCGACAAGGAGGAACTCCACGAGATCTTCGAGATACGTGAGATCCTCGAACCGCACGCCATGCGCATGGCCGTCGAGCAGATGACGGATCACCTCCTCACCAACTTGCGCAAGGTGCACCAGCGGATGATCGACGATCCGCACAGCGCCACGTTCGTCGATCTCAACCGGACCTTCCACATGGCCATCTACGAGGCAGGGACGTCGCCGCGCATGCTGGCGATCCTCCGCAGCCTGGAGGACGCCGCCGTGATGTACATCGGGGCGGCGCTCAAGAAGGTCCCGGGTCTGCGGGAGACCGCCATCCACGACCACGGTCGCATTCTCGAGGCGCTGGAACGCCGGGATGCCGATGCTGCCATCGAGGCCCTGCTCCAGCACCTCAAGCTGCCGATCACGGCGATCGAGGGCGTCACCGGCTCCTCCTGACGGCGGAGCCCCGCAGGCCACGAAACCCGGCGATCGGGCCTCGGTATGATGCGGATCCCACCGCCAGTTCGAGGTACCACATGCCCCGCGTCATCGACATCCACTGTCACATCGCCACGCCCGAGACCCGCCCGATGGCCCAGCCTCATCGCCGGTCCGAATACGAGCCATACGACCACTTCATGGGCCAGGATTCGAAGGACCACAACGTCACCACGCTGATCCCGTCGATCGGAGCCCAGCTCTCGGAGCCGGCGGCTCGCATCGAGTACATGGACAGGATGGGGGTGGACGTCCAGGGACTCGCCACGTTCGTGTCCGAGTACTTCTACTGGACGCCGGGGCGCCTCGGCGCCGAGCTGGCCCGGATGCAGAACGACAAGATCGCCCAGGCCGTTGCCGACCATCCCGATCGGTATGCGATGTGCGGCGCCACGGTCCCCCTCCAGGACATCGACCTCGCCATCTCCGAGATGGACCGGGCAGTCGACGACCTCGGCGCCAAGGGTCTCCAGATCGGAGGAACGATCGACGGTCACAATCTCGACGAGGCGCGGTTCCGCCCCTTCTGGCAGGCGGTGGCCGCCAAAGGGATCCCGGTGATCCTCCACCCCAGCGGGTACCCCGAGTCGAACCGGTTCACCGAGTACTTCCTCACCAATTGCATCGGCAACCCGCTCGAGACGATGGTCGCCGTCACCCGGATGATCTTCTCCGGCCTGTTCGAGGAGCTTCCCGACCTCAAGCTGGTGCTCCTCCACGGCGGAGGGTATCTGCCCTTCTATGCCGCCAGGGCCGATCACACCTGGGAGGTCCGCCCCGAGACCCGGGTCGCCATCCCCGATCACCCGCCGAGCCACTACGTGAAGGGGCTCTACTACGACACGATGGTGTTCCAGCCCATGTACGTGCGCCACCTGATCGAGGTGGTCGGATCCGACCGGGTGATGCTCGGTACCGACTACCCCTTCGACATGGGTGAGACCGACCCGGTCGGCCTCGTCGATTCGGTCGAGGGGCTCAGCGACGACGAACGCGCCGCCATCAAGGGGGGCAACGCCGAGAGGCTGTTCGGGCTCTCGCGCCGTCTCCTCCCCCCTCGGGGGAGGTGGATCGGACCGCAGGTCCGAGACGGAGGGGGCCGCAGTTTCCTCCCCCCTCGGGGGAGGTGGCTGACGCCGCCAGGCGTCAGACGGAGGGGGCCCTGTTTCCTCCCCCCTCGGGGGAGGTGGATGACGCCGCCAGGCGTCAGACGGAGGGGGCGGCGTAGCCCCCCTCCCCGCCTTCGGCGGTACTCCCCCCAAGAGGGGCCCAAGAGCCCCCCTCCCCGCCTTCGGCGGGACTCCCCCCAAGAGGGGGAGAAACTCGACACACCGCGAAGGACAGGTCCCAACGCCGTCTCCTCCCCCCTCGGGGGAGGTGGCTGACGCCGCCAGG
>DATCZS010000029.1:0-2327 GCA_036525795.1 Acidimicrobiia bacterium
GGATACTCGGGCACCAACGCCTCGCAGAACATCTACATCGTCAACTCGGAGTGGCGTCACAACGTGGCCGGGATCGTCCCCAACACCCTCGACAGCGAGCTGTTGCCGCCCTCGACCGGAGTGGTCGTCGCCGGCAACTACGTCCACCACAACGGCGAACGAGGCCGGGCTCCAAACCGGGGCAATGAGTGGGCCTTCTATGGCAACGGCGTCGCCCTGGTGGGGGTCCGCGACTCGGTCGTACGAAACAACCTGCTGGTCAACAACCGCACCTCCGGAGTCTCGATCAATCCCAGCATGGACAAGAACATCTGGCTGTCCGGCGGCAACCAGGTGTTCGACAACGTCTCGATGGGGTCCGGGCGGTCGGACTTCGCCCTCGGCGGCTTCGTCGAACAGGGCTCCTGCTTCTCGGGCAACGAGGGCGACAGCGTCACCCCCTTCACACTCGGATTCCTCCACGACTGCACGGGGATCACCATCACCTCGCCCTGGAACATGGCGGTCGCGTCGAACGTGATGGGGCGACTCGCCGAAGAGTCGTACGGGCTCAACCCTCAACTCGAACACGGCGACGCACCCAAGCCGGACGGACCCCTCCCTGGGATGCCGGGGGGCGCCGAAGCGGAGGTCCGGCCTGCGGTCGACGTGTTCGCCTCCCTCGACTTCGAGCCGAGTTCGATCGCGACTCCCACGCTCCCGGCGGGCATGGACCTCGCCGGGCGAGATCCCGTGTGGCTCGGCATCGTCCTCAACGCCGGGTTCTGGCCCGTCCTCATGGGGGTCCTGCTCACGATCATCCCCACGCTGGCCTGGTTGACGACATCGGTGTGGTCGCTGTGGAGGATCTGGCGGAACGGCGAGCCGAGCGCAACGGTGCGAACCCTGTGGACGGTGGTCGTCGTGGCGCTGCCGTTGTTCGGTGCGCTCCTCTACCTGGCTGCAGCAGACCCGGCCCGGCACCGGTTGAAGCGCCTCGGCCTGGTGTCGGGCGGGTTCGTCGTGTGGGTCGGAGCGGTGGTCGGGGCGTTCGTGCTCGCAGGGCTGATATGACCGACCCCGGCATCACCCGGCGCGAAGCCCTGCGAAAACTCGGCAGCGGCGGAATGGTGCTGGGGGCGGGAATCGTGGGCGGAGCGATGGCGGGAAGCCGGGCGGCAGCCGCCGGCGACGGCGAAGGGGAGTCGTACGGGACAATGGATTCCGGCCACGACGCCTCCGAGCGGAGGCTGTCCGGCGAGCTCGTCGTCGGATCAGACGCAGGCCCGTACGGCGGCGCCTACTCGCCGCCAGGGTGGATGGAAGGGGCCGAACTCGACGCCATCACCGTGCCCCCTTTGCCGCGCCGCGGCACCCAGGACATCGAGATCTCGGTGGTCGAGCGACCGATCGAAGTCGCCCGCGACTTCACCTACGACGCCTGGACCTACAACGGCACCGTCCCCGGACCCACCATCCGCGCCACCGAAGGCGACCTGATCCGGATCCGCTTCACCAACGCCACCGGCCACGACCACAACCTCCACTTCCACGGCCGCCACTCCCCGCTGCACGACGGCTGGGAGCCGGTGCCGCCGGGAGGGGAGACCACCTACGAGATCGAGGCGGGGCCGGCAGGGGTGCATCCGTACCACTGCCACACCATGCCCATCGACCGCCACATCGCCAGAGGGCTCTACGGGGCGCTGATCGTCGATCCGGCCGAGCCACGGCCCGAGGCGAACGAGGTGGTACTGATGCTGTCGGGATGGGATCCGAACTCCGACGGACGCAACGAGCTGTACACATGGAACGGGGTCGCCGGGTTCTACGAGAAGTTCCCGATCAAGCTTCCGGCAGGCGAGCCTGTGAGGGCCTACGTGCTCAACGCCGTCGAGTTCGAGCCGATGGCGTCGTTCCACCTCCATGCCGAGACCTTCGACGTCTACCCGGCCGGGATCGGCAGCTCACCGGCGTTCACCACCGACGTCGTCAGCTTCGGACAGATGGACCGGGCCATCCTCGAATTCACCCTGCCCGAACGGGGCCGCTACATGTTCCACCCCCACCAGCACTCGATGATGAGCCGCGGCGCCATGGGTTGGTTCTCGGCGATCTGACCCGCGTCGCCCGCCAGCGTGCTGGGGGAAGGGGCCCCCGACGAACGAAGAGAGCCGGGGTAGGGGGATCGTGCTCACCCGCCACACAGAGGTCACGTCGCCGACGCGGATTAGGTGCCCATGGGTAGGACCGATCCCCCTACCTCCGAGCCCTACGGGCTCGCAGGAACCTTCCCCCACGTGCGCAGGGGACAATTGACCCCTCAACCCCCAACTCGCCGAGGGCGG
>DATCZS010000030.1:0-30491 GCA_036525795.1 Acidimicrobiia bacterium
CCCGGTCGGTCGAACCGGGGGGGCGGTCGCCATCCACGACACCGGTCGCGCCGGCGCGGAGGACGGATCGGGGTCGGTCCTCTACGCAAGCCTCCCGCAGGCGGCGTCGCCCGGAGATCTGTCTGTCACCCGTGAGCTGACGGTCGGCGACCGCCTGTGGAGGGTGACCGTCATCGAGGGGCCCCCCATGCACACCACGGTCGCGATCGAGGGGATCGTATGGCTGACCGGGATCCTCCTCACCCTGGCGTTCGCCCTGACTGCAGCAACCATCCTGAGGAGCCGGGACCGCGCCGCCCGGGCGGCCCGAGACGCGACAGCCGAACTCCGCGAGCAGGCCGTCGAGCTGCGAATCGCCCGGGACGATGCCCTCGCGGCCGACCGCCTGAAGACGACGTTCCTGGCGACAATGAGCCATGAGCTGCGGACGCCACTCAATGCGGTGATCGGGCTGAGCAGTGTGCTGAGCAACGAGGTGTTCGGGCCACTCACCACCAAGCAGGCGGAGTACCTCGAGAGGATCACCACGTCCGGTGATCACCTCCTCCAGCTCATCGACGACGTGCTCTCGCTGGCACGGATCGAAGCAGGAAAGGAAGACCTGACGCTCACGCCCATGGACCTGGCGCAGGAAGTCTCTTCGGCCGTCGGCCTGCTCCGTGCCCAGGCCGACACAAACGAGATCACGCTGCGCATCGATCTCCCCTCGGAGCCAATCGTGGTGAGCGCCGATCGTCGGCGACTGCGACAGATCCTGTTGAACCTGGTTTCCAACGCCATCAAGTTCACTCCGACCTCCCGAGAGGTTGGCGTCGACCTGAGGCTCACGGAAGGGGGCGCCGAGATCGCGGTATGGGACCAGGGAATCGGGATCCCGTCCCAAGACCTCGAGCGGATCTTCGAACCCTTCTTTCAGGGCGACTCCGGGCTGTCGCGATCCAATGAGGGAACCGGACTCGGTCTGACGCTGACACGCCGGCTGTGCGAGATGCACGGTGCCCGGATTCGTGTCGAGAGCTCGGATCGAGGATCCCGATTCGCAATCGACTGGCCGACGGTCGACCAGACCGTTCCTGAGGCACCGCTCGCTCGCAATGCCAAGCATCGCCCGCCCTGTCTCGCGGGGATGCGGGTGCTCCTGGCGGAAGACAACGAGGCGAACCGGGTTCTTGCCCGGGATCTCCTCGAGTACGCCCGGTGCGACGTCATCGAGGCCACCGATGGCCGCCAGGCGCTCCACCTGGCGACGCAACGCAAGCCCGATCTCGTTCTCCTCGACATGCAGTTGCCGGAGGTGGACGGGATCGGTGTGCTCCGCGCCCTCCGGGCTGATCCGGCGACCGAGCACATCCCCGTGATCTCCGTCACCGCGATGGTCATGGACGAGGACGTCGAGCGAGCGATGAACACCGGGTGCGACGGCCTTCTCCCCAAGCCGTACACACAGGACGAGTTCTTCTCGGCAATCCTCTCTGTGGTCGGGGACCCCGTCGCCGTGTGAGGGGCCTCGGCGGGCCGATGCCGGGCCGTCCGATGCCAACCCTCTGAGGCGTGGCCGAGGGCTCGCACGGGCCTCGAACCCACCCGCCGGTGGCGACGACAGAACGCGTCAGGACCGGGTCGCACCGCGGCAGCACGGACCCATCGTGTGATCAGTCGGCGTCCGCCGCCTCGGCCTCGAGGGAGCGAGCCAGATTGGCCGCCGCATCCCGGTCTCCCTGGGAGACCTGCGCTCGATCGGTGAGCAGCGTGACCTGATTGCGAAGCACCTGTAGAAAGCCGCCGTGCACCCCGATGGTCGTCTTGGACGAGCCATGTTCGACGATGACCGCACCGGTGGTGAGGGCAGCCAGGAGAGGCTCATGGTCGGCGAGGATGCCGATCTCCCCCTCCGTGGTCCGGGCGACGACGAACTCCGCCTCGCCCGACCACACGGTCGACTCGGGCGACACGACGTCGAGGCGGAAGCTCTTTGCCATCAGGCGGCCGCGCCCTGCTTGGCGATCTCGTCAGCTTTCTTCTTCACATCGTCCGCTCCGCCGACCATGTAGAACGCCTGCTCGGGGTACTCGTCCATCTCGCCTTCGATGATCGCCTTGAAGGATGCGATCGACTCCTCCCGAGGCGTGTAGATGCCGGCCTGTCCCGTGAACTTCTCGGCGACGAACATCGGCTGCGCCAGGAACTTCTGAAGACGCCGGGCACGACCGACGACGAGCTTGTCCTCCTCGCTGAGCTCGTCGATTCCGAGGATGGCGATGATGTCCTGGAGGTCCTTGTAGCGCTGCAGGATGCGCTGCACCTCCGAGGCCACGAAGTAGTGCTCCTCACCCACGATCTGCGGATCGAGGGCCCGGCTGGTCGAGTCGAGCGGGTCGACTGCGGGGTAGATGCCGAGGGCGGTCAATGGACGGGACAGCACCGTGGTGGCATCGAGGTGGGCGAAGGCGGTGTGTGGCGCAGGATCGGTGATGTCGTCCGCCGGCACGTAGATGGCCTGCAGTGACGTGATCGACTTGCCCTTGAGAGACGTGATGCGCTCCTGGAGGAATCCCATCTCGTCTGCCAGGTTGGGCTGGTATCCCACTTCCGACGGCATCCGCCCGAGCAGGGTCGAGACCTCGGATCCGGCCTGGGTGAAGCGGAAGATGTTGTCGATGAACAACAGCACGTCCTGGTTCTGGACGTCCCGGAAGTACTCGGCCATCGTCAGGGCAGACAGGGCCACGCGCAACCGCACACCCGGGGGCTCGTCCATCTGACCGAATACGAGGGCGGTCTTGTCGATGACTTCCGCCTCCTGCATCTCCAAGAACAGGTCGGTCCCCTCGCGGGTGCGCTCACCGACGCCGGCGAACACCGAGACACCGCCGTGCTGACCGGCGACCCGGTTGATCATCTCCTGGATCAACACCGTCTTGCCGACGCCCGCGCCTCCGAAGAGTCCGATCTTGCCGCCTTCGAGGTAGGGGCAGATGAGGTCCAACACCTTGATACCGGTTTCGAACACCTTGCGCTGCGGCTCGACGTCCTCAAATGCAGGAGGCTGGCGATGAATCGGCCAGCGCACACCGGAGAAATCGCCGTCGGGAGCGTCCAGGGAGTCGCCCCACACGTTGAAGATGTGACCCAGCACCTGGTCTCCCACCGGGACCGAGATCGGACCACCCGTGTTGCGCACCTCGGTGCCGCGGGTCAGTCCGTCTGTCGGAGCGAGGGCAATGGCGCGCACCGTGTTGTGGCCGACATGCTGAGCGACCTCGGCGAGCACCGTCTTGGTCTCCCCTCCGAGGGTGATGTCCATCTCCACGGCAAAGAGGATCTCGGGAAGCATGTCGGGCGGGAACTCGGCGTCGACCACCGGGCCCGCCACCTTGACGATCCGACCGCTTGCTCTCTTGTCAGCCATGTGTGCTCGCTCCTCGAAGACGGTTCATTTTCTCAGTGCTTCCGCCCCGCCGACGATCTCGGTGATGGCGGTGGTGATCTCTGCCTGCCTCGCCCGGTTGGCCGCCACGGTCAGCACCCGGATCAGCTCCTCGGCATTGTCTGTGGCGGCCTTCATGGCCCTCCTCCGCGCCGAGTGCTCCGACGCCGACGATTCGAGCAGCATGTTGAACACGGTCGCTTCCACATACCGTGGCAGCAGCCTGCTGAGAATCCCGGCCGGCGAGGGCTCGTAGCTGTACGACGCAGATGGCCCTTCCCCGCCGCCATCCGCCTCCGGCGGGGTGATGGGAAGGAGGTTGATCGACCGCGGGATCTGGGTGAGGGCCGACCGATACTCGGTGTAGTACGCCTCGATGGCGTCGACGTCGCCCGAGGCATAGGCCTCGATGACGACATTGGAAACCGCTCTGGCATCTCCGAATCCCGGGGTGTCTGTGACGCCGAGGTAGACCTGTTCGATCCTCCACCCCCGGTATCGGAAGTAGGTCTGGGCCTTCTTCCCGATCACGTACAGCAGCACATCACGGCCCGCCTTGCGGTGGGCGATCATCTGGCGCTCGGCCATACGGATGATGTTGGTCGAGTAGGCACCGGCCAGTCCGCGGTCGGCCGAGACCACGAGGATTCCGACCGTGTTGAGCTCGCGGCGTTCGAGCAACGGGTGGGACACTCCGCCGGCCGCCCCTCCCACATTCGAGATGACCTCGACGAGCTTGCCGGTATACGGCTTCGATGCGTTCACGCGCGCCTGGGCCTTGGGAATGCGCGAAGCAGCAATGAGCTCCATGGCTCGAGTGATCTTCTTCGTTGCCTCGACGCTCCGGATTCTGCGCCGGGTCTCCCTGAGGTCTGCGCTCGCCATGTGCTCCTACTCGCCCCTCAGTCCGCGCTCGCAGTGACCTCGAAGGTCTCCGTGAACGCGCGGATCGCTGCAAGGACCGCGTCCTCGTCGCCGAGTTCACCGGTTGCACGAATGTGCTCGAGGAGGCCGGAGTGACGGGTACGCATGAAATCGAGCAGACCTCGCTCGAAACGGCGCACATCGCCAACGGGGATGCGGTCCATGTGCCCCTCGGTCACTGCATAGATCGACACCACCTGCTCCTCGACCGGTACCGGCTGGAACTGGGGCTGCTTCAGGACCTCGACGACGCGGCGCCCTCGCTCCAACTGGGCGAGCGAGGCGGCATCGAGCTCCGAGCCGAACTCGGCGAACGCCGCCAGCTCACGGAACTGCGCCAGGTTGAGGCGAAGCGGCCCGGCGATCTTCTTCATCGCCTTCACCTGTGCTGCACCGCCGACCCGGGACACCGAGGTGCCGGCATTGATGGCCGGCCGGATGCCCTGATAGAACAGATCGGTCTCGAGGAACACCTGGCCGTCGGTGATCGAGATCACGTTGGTCGGGATGTAGGCGGAGATGTCGCTGGCCTTGGTCTCGATCACCGGGAGCCCGGTCATGGACCCTGCGCCGAGTTCGTCGGACATCTTGGCGCAGCGCTCGAGCAGGCGGCTGTGCAGGTAGAAGACGTCGCCGGGGTAGGCCTCACGTCCGGGGGGACGCCGGAGGAGCAGCGAGATCTCCCGATAGGCAACGGCCTGCTTGGAGAGGTCGTCGAACATCACGAGGGCGTGCTGGCCCTTGTACATCCAGTACTGGCCGATCGCCGACCCGGCGTACGGGGCGTACATCTGCAGGGCGGGAGCGGCTGAAGCCGGAGCGTTCACAACCACCGTGTAATCCATGGCCCCGTGCTCGGTGAGCACATCCACCACCTCGGCCACCGTCGACGCCTTCTGGCCGATGGCCACGTAGATGCACTTCACCTCTTGATCGGTGCCCTGATGCCGCTTCTGGTTGATGATGGTGTCGACCAACAGAGCCGTCTTGCCGGTCTGGCGGTCGCCGATGATCAGCTGTCGCTGCCCGCGACCGATCGGCGTCATCGAGTCGATGGCCTTGATACCGGTCTGCAGGGGCTCGTGGACGGGCTTGCGCTGCACGACCGACGGCGCCTGGGTCTCGAGGAGGCGCCGTTCCGTCGTGGCGATCGGACCCTTGCCGTCGATCGGACTGCCGAGCGGGTCGATGACGCGGCCGAGCATGGCGTCGCCCACCGGTACCGAGAGCACGTTTCCGGTCTGCTTGACAGGATCACCTTCCTGGACATGGGACGCCTCGCCCAGGATCACGACCCCGAGGTCTTCCGGATCGATGTTCAGGGTGACCCCGATCAGCCCGCCCGGAAACTCGAGCAGCTCCGACGCCATCACATTGGGAAGACCCCTGACCCGGGCGACACCGTCGGCGATCGAGGTGACGTAGCCGACGGTTTCCTGGGTGAGTCCCGCCGACCAGCCCTCGAGGTTCTTCCGCAGGGCGGCCGTGATGTCCTGGGGGGAGATGGTGATTTCTGCCATGGTCCTTCCTAGCGGGTCTGCAGCGCCTGGCGCAACGACGAAAGCCGACGGGCGATCGAACCGTCGATGACGGTGTCGCCCACCCGTGCCACGATTCCTCCGAGCACGGCGGGGTCTACGACGGTTCGAACCTCGACGTGCCGGCCCAGCTTCTTCGAAAGCGCTGCTGCCAGCCGACCCACGGTCTCCTCGTCGAGCTCTATGGCGGAACGGATCTCGGCCAATGCCTTGCCTTCGGAAGCGGCCGATCGGGCGGACAGCCGCTCGGCGATCGCGGCCAGATCGGCCGCCCTGCCCTGGCTCACGACGAGGCCGACCAGATTCGCCGTCAACTCCAACGCCCGACCACCCACGAGATCGTCCACGATGGACTGCTTACGGTCGGACGGGAGCCGCGGGTCGGTCAGTGCCTCCCTCAGCTCGGGGGAACGGTCGATGGCGCGGGCGACGGCATAGAACTCCGGTTCCACCCGGGCCAGCTGGCCCTCGGCCTGCGCCATCTCGAAGACGGCATTGGCGTATCCGTCGATGCGATCGGCCACTTACTTCTCCAGCTCCGCGATGTAGCGGTCTACGAGTCCCAGCTGCGCCTGGCGGTCGAGGCTTCCGCCGACCACCTTCTCGGCCAGGTCGATCGAAAGGTTGGCCACCTCGGTGCGTGCATCCGCCATCACCCGAGCGCGCTCCGCCCCGGCGTCCTGCCGGGCCTTGGCGACGATCTGCTCGGCCTCGGCGGAGGCCTTGGCGATGATGTCCGCCCTCAGCGACTCGGCTTCCGTCCGCGCCGCCTCGATGATCTCGTTCTCTTTGCTCCTGGCCCCGGCGAGCTGAGCCCGATAGTCGGCCAGCAATCCTTCCGCCTCTGCCTTCGCCTTCTCGGCATCCGCCAGCTGGCCTCCGATGGCCCGCTGCCGGTCTTCCAGCGACTTGTTGATGGCCGGTACGGCCCAGCGCCAGATGAAGAAGAAGACGATGGCGAAGGCGATGATGCCGGCGATCAGCTCCGGGGTGGCGGGCAGCAGGAGATCGAGACCCCCTCCACCCTCCTCGGCATGCTCTTCGGCCGCGAGGACCAACGTCTGCGCCAATGCAAACATCAGGTCAGCCGCCCAGGAAGAAGAGCACGAAGCCGATGAGGGCGAGCGCCTCGGTGAAGGCGATGCCCAGGAACATGGTGGTCCGCACCATGCCGGCGGCCTCCGGCTGGCGTGCCATCGCCTGCACGGCGTTTCCGGCAACGAGGCCCACACCGATTCCGGGGCCGATGGCGGCGAGGCCGTAGCCGATGGTGTTGAGGCTGCCGGTGATGCCGGTGGACTCCTGCGCGAGCACCATGGCGGCATTCAGTACGGCGAGTACTGCGTCCATCTCTCTCCGTTCCTTTCTCTCTCGTGGGTTGTGTAGAGACCTAGATCAATGCTCGGGGTGAACCGACGTCTGGATGTAGACCGCAGACAGCAGGGTGAAGATGTACGCCTGAACCACTGCCACGATCAACTCGAACACGAAGATGCCCAGCCCGAATGCGAACCACGCTGGACCGGCGAGTCCCTTCAGGCCGATCTCGCCGAAGTTGACGAAGAGGTTCGACGTGAAGACCCATCCGGTGACCAGGAGCAGCGACAGCATCACGTGGCCGGCAACCATGTTGGCGAAGAGCCGGACGGCGAGCGAGAACGGCCGAATGAAGAAGACCGAGAAGAACTCGATCAGGCCGACCAGCGGCCGCATCGCCACGGGAACCGAGTGGGGCCACACGATGTCTCCGAAGTAGCGCAAACCATTCTTGGCGAAGCCGACCCCCACGAAGATCAGGTAGGTCACGAGCGCCAGGAACAACGGGATGGCCATGCGCGAGGTGATCGGGAAGTTGACCAGCGGCGTCACCTCGAAGAAGTTCCCCACGAGGATGAAGAGGAAGATCGAAAGAAGGTAGGGGAAGTACTTGACTCCCTCCGGGCCGATGATGCCGATCGCGATGTCGTTTCGCACCATTCCGACCAGGCTCTCCATCGCAGCCTGGAACTTGCCGGGAATCAGGCTGGGCCGCCGGAATGCGAAGTAGAGCAGGCCGACGACGATGAACGCTGCGAGGAACATGAGGATGACGGTGCGATTGACCTGTCCGAAGACGGGGTCGAACACGAACAGCTCCGTCACGCTCTTCGGAGCGCACACCGGCTGATTGACGAAGTCGCACTCCTCAATCGCAAGGATCAGCTGGTCCAATCCAAATCCCTTTCTCTTCCGCGGGCAACCGCCACCGATTCGAGGATGAGCAGCACCATATACGTGACGATGGTGGAGATCCCAAACGCCAGGCGATCGACGTCGACGACCGTCGCGATCAACAGCATGGTGACGACAATCAAGCCCAGTCGGAGGAAGAACCCGAACAGGGCGGCAGCGTGATACATCGCGAGCGAGATTCGAATCGCCAGCGACAGCATCGCCCCGGCGAGGAGGAAGTTGCCGACGACCACCGCCACACCGAGCAGAGCTCCGATCGCGCCGTCAAAGCCTCGAAACGCCGCGAACGCGAGCACCACGACGGGAGCGACCCAGATGGCCCTCCGCACGGTGTGCCGGGCGATCACCGACTCGACGGCGGTCGAGCCCTTCACCTCATGCGAGGTGGCGCTCACCGGCCGTCCTCCAGCCGCTTGGAGTACTCCCAGACCTTCATGAATCCCGAGTACGACCCGATCACCACTCCGAGGATCACCAGCCAGGGATCGGTTCCCAGCCACAGGTCGGCGAAGTGTCCGAGCAGGGTGCCCGAGACGATCGACCCGAAGAAGGAGCCGCCTCCGATCCAGCCGTCGGAGACTGCGCTGCGGACGTGCTGATGGGCATTGTCGCGTGACGGTGGCATGGTGTTCTACGGGTTGGCCTTGGGCCGCCGGTCGGGGATGGGGTCAGATTACGGGCCGACTGCCGGTGGCCCAAACCCGCGCAACCCTCGAGGGGCGCGCCCGTCACACGTGCCCGGAGAAGTCCGCCGGATACGGCCGGAACGCGGCGGCGAGCCCGGCTACCTCGGCGGCGACGCGGCCGAGTTCCTCCTCGTTGCCGAAGTTGCGGAGAGCCCGGACGATGAGACCGGCAGTCCGGTCGGCCTCCGGCTCGGTCATCCCCTGGGTGGTCATCGCCGGCGTTCCGATCCTCAACCCGCTGGTGCGGAACGGCGGCCGCGGATCGTTGGGAATGGCGTTGAAATTGAGGGTGATCCCCACCGAATCGAGCATCCTGGCGGCATCGCGCCCGGTCATGTCCTCGTCGACGGAGCGGAGGTCGATCAAGAACATGTGGTTCTTGGTCCCACCCGTCACGACCCGCACTCCTTCGGCGATCATCCGATGCGCCATCGCCGCCGCGTTGGCAACGATCTGGGCGGCGTAGGAGGCGAACTCCGGCGTGGCCGCCTCGCGGAAACAGACCGCCTTACCCGCGATCTGACTCTCGATCGGGCCCCCCTGGCCGCCGGGGAAGATCGCCTTGTCGAGTTGCTTCCCGAACTCCTCCCTGGCGAGGATCATCCCGCCCCTGGGCCCGCGCAGCGCCTTGTGGGTCGTGGCCGTGATGACGTCTGCGTGAGGCACCGGACTGGGATACGCGCCGCCGGCCACCAGCCCGATGAAGTGGGCGGCGTCCACGAGGAACATCGCTCCCACCTCGTCGGCGATCGCCCGAAACGCTTCGTAGTCGAGGTGGTCGGAGTAGGCGGAATAGCCGGCGAGCACGACTTTGGGCCGGTGCTCGAGTGCCAGGCGCCTGACCTCGTCCATGTCGATGAGTTCGGTCTCGGGGTCCAGCCCGTACGCGACGAAGTCGTAGTACTGCCCGGAGAAGTTCACCGGTGATCCATGGGTGAGATGGCCGCCCTGATCGAGCCGCATGCCGAGGACGGTGTCGCCCGGCTGGAGGAACGACAGGTACACGCCCATGTTTGCCTGGGCCCCCGAGTGGGGCTGGACATTGGCGTACTCCGCCCCGAAGAGGCTCTTGGCGCGTTCGATCGCCAGCGTCTCCATCTGATCGACGACCGAGCAGCCCTCGTAGTAGCGGCGACCCGGGTACCCCTCGGCGTACTTGTTCGTGAACACCGAACCGGTCGCCTCCATCACCGCAGGCGAGGCGAAGTTCTCGCTGGCGATGAGGTGGATGTGACTGTTCTGACGCTCGAGATCCGCCCGGATCAGGGCGGCGACGTCCGGATCGACCGTCTCCAGAGGCTCCATCGAAATCATGCGCCGAGGGTAGTGCGGGATCGTCTCGCACCCTGCGCGTCGAATCGCAGTCGTGAAAGCCCTTCCGGGCCGTGTCTTTGGGCGCCGGTGGTGGGTTGGCGGGGGCGGTCTAGCGGATGGCTCGGCCCGTGTCGGGGCCAAAGAAGCGGAGAGGCCCGTCCACACTCGCCTGGGCGCCACCGGGAAGCAGCTTCTCCGCAGGGGCACACGCGATCGAAGCAACGAAGCGCCCCTCCAGAAGTCGACCTGAAGCCCGATGCGAACGTACCATGTCCCTTCGGAGCACACTCGGACGACTCAGGAGCAATGGTGGAACGTGCGATCGTCCTCTCAGGCGGAACCGGTTCGCTGGGTACCGCCCTCGCCAAGCGACTGCTCGCCCAACGGGCAAGACTGGCCGTGACGTATCTCCTGCCGGAGGAGGCGACGCGATTCGAAGAGTCCGTGGGGTACGACGAAGAGCGCGTGCTGCTCAGGCGGGTCGATGCCACCAACCATCAGGCGACAGAGGAATTCATTGCCGACGTCGCCGAGCGATTCGGCCGAATCGACGGACTGGCAGCCCTGGTTGGCGGATGGGCCGGCGGAAGGGATGTCGAGGAGACAGATGACGTCCGCCTGGAGCGGATGATCGATCTCAATCTGCGATCGACCTTCAACACCGTTCGCGCCGCCGTCCCCCACCTGAAGAAGGCGCAGTTTGGCCGAATCGTGATGATGGGAAGCCAGTCCGGCATCGAGAATCCGCCCGGACAGGCGGCCTACAACATGGCGAAGGCGGCGGTCATGGCGCTGGGCCGGTCGCTGGCGGCGGAACTCGAGTCGACGGAGGTCACCGCCACCGTCCTGGTGCCGAACGTGATCGACACGCCCGCCACCCGGGCGGCACTCCCCTACGCCGACTACGTCAACTGGCCCACTCCGGACGAGATCGCTGCGGTGGCAGAGTTCCTGCTCTCGGAGCCGGCCGGAGTCATGAACGGGGCCCTCGTCCCGGTCTACGGAAAGACCTGAGCCGGTCGGCGTCCGGCCGCCCACCGCGGCCTATCACGCCCCGGGCAGCGCTTCGACCCACTCACCATGGGGCTGGGCCCGGGCCACGGTGCGCATGGTCTCCTCCGTCAGGCCGACCCGGATCTCCGGCCATTCGAGAGCGCGGTCCCAGAACTCCCAGCCGATACGGGACACCGACCGATGGCGGGCGATCTCGATGACCGCGTCATCCAGCGCACCGCTCTGTTCGGCGGAGAACTGATTCCTGGCGAACGAATGCCATATGACGACAGGCCCCCCGGTGGGCAGCCGTCTGGCCACCCCGGTCAACACCGAGGAGGCGTCGCCGGCGACCATCGTGATCTGCTCGGAGCGACGGATGGCCACTGCTGCCGCCAGTCTCCGCCGTCGGTCCGCCTGCTCGGGCCAGACGAGAGCATCGAGCCAGGCGACCTCGGCCGGATCGTCGAGGTTCACCGGGCGGAGATCGATGCCGACCCGCCGTTGCAGGAACGGCACCCGCTCCGGAACCGGCACCGGGCCTCGATCCTCGATCGAGAGAACGAGGGCCGAGTGTCCGATTCGCCCACCCGACCGGAAGGCGTACGAGTACTTGTCGAGACACAGGTTGAGACCGGCGGAGGCCCCGACCTCGATGACATGAACGGGTTCGCCGAGGCGATCGGCTTCGGCGGCGATGTAGGGCAACAGCGCGGCGGCACGGCGCGGCTCGTTGGTCTGGACATAGCGGGTTCGACCGATCTCGAGGATGTCCGCCTTTCGATCGAGAACGAACGAGCGGAACGACCGATACGTCGCTTCATCGGGTGCCGCTGCATCCGGCCTGAGGCTCGGGTACCACCGGGCGAGGTCGTCGTCGCCGCGGAGCAGCAGATGAACGGCGCCAAACAGGATGTTGGGCTTGGGACCGTGTTCGAACTCGAGTGCCAGGTCGAGGATCTCGTCGTCCTGTGACACCTCGATCGCCAGGTGGCGATAGAGAGGCGATCCCTCGGCGTGTTCTCCCCATCGGGCGAAACCCCAACCCAGTTCCTCCCGTGAATCCGGGTCGATCATTCTTTGATTGTCCCACGATGCGGCCTCATGGACCAGGGGCGATCCGGCACCCCAACCGGCGCCCGACCCCGGAAGGAACCCGACCCGGTGAGCCGCACCGGGCGGAACGGGTGGATCGCCGGCGGCGGAGGCGCACACGCGATGAGGGCCCCGCCGTCACGGGGCCCTCATCTCTTCCGGTGCGTTCGGGTGTGGCTCAGGCAGAGATCGCAGCCCCCAGGACCGCCTGGCCGAAGTACACGAGGAAGGCGAGGGTCACGACCCACATCAGTGGATGAATCTCGCCTGTCTTGCCCTTCACCAGCTTGACCAGGGTGTACATCACGAACCCGGCTCCGATGCCGACGGTGATGCTGAACGTGAGAGGCATCAACACGATGGCGAGGAGTGCAGGGAAGCCCTCCTCGAAATCGTCGAAGTCGATGCCCTTGATGAGACGGCTCATCAAGAATCCCACCAGGATCAGGACCGGCGCCGTCGCCTGGGCGGGAACGATCCCCGCCAGCGGCGAGATGAAGATCGCCAGCAGGAACAGGACTCCCACCACCACCGAGGTCAATCCGGTTCGACCGCCTTCGGCGACGCCCGCGGAACTCTCGATGTAGCTGGTGTTCGAACTGACACCGGCTGCTCCACCGATCGAGGCCCCGATGGAGTCGACGAACAGCAGCCGGCCGATCTGCGGGATAGACCCGTCGTCGTCCTGGAGGTCCGCCTGCTCGACGATCGCCGTCGCCGTGCCCATCGTGTCGAAGAAGTCCGTCAACATGAAGCTGAAGATCGTGAGAGCCGCAGCGACGAAGCCCAGCTGGGTGAACACGTTGCCGAGATCGAATGCGCCGAGGGTGTCCCAGTTCGGAGCCGCCGTGAGGCTGTCGGGGATCGAGGCGACGCCCATGATCAGACCGACCACAGTCGTGGCCAGGATGCTGACGATCAGCGCGCCTTTCACCTTTCTGGCGTACAGCAACACGGTGATGACCAGTCCGATGACGGTCAGCCAGGCCTCGTTCGTGTTGGGAAACACGAACTCGACCGGAGTGCCACCGGACGCGATGAGGCCGCCGTTGACGAACCCGATGAAGAGAATGAAGAGGCCGATACCCACGCCGATCGCACGCTTCAGACTCATCGGGACTGCGTTCATGATCGCCTCGCGCAGGCCGACGAGGACCAGCGCCGCCACGATCAAGCCCTCGAGCACGATGACTCCCATCGCGCCCTCCGGTGTCAACCCGTCGCCGAGCACCAGCCCGAAGGCCACGGCTGCGTTGATACCGAGACCTGCAGCCATCGCGATCGGATAGTTCGCAACGACTCCCATCAGAATCGACAGGAGGCCTGCGACCAGGGCAGTCGCCGCCGCAACCGCGCCGCCGTCGAACCCCGCATTCGACAAGATCGAGGGGTTGACGAAGATGATGTAGGCCATCACCAGGAACGTCGTGACGCCCGCTCTGATCTCGGTCGACACCGAACTCCCCCGCTCGCTCACCTTGAAGAACGAGTCGAGTGTGTTGACTCCAGACTGCGCAGCAGTGTTTGCCATCTGCCCTCCCCGCACCAGGTGGTCGCGGATGGCCCCGGTGCAAGGATGGAACCTATCTCCTCGCGCCGGCCGACGTAGGCCAGGATCGGATTCTTCTCGGCGAATTCCCTGAATACGCCCGCGGTCGGCGGCCGGCGGGGCACCATCAACCCCACCGAGGAGCCGCCTCGCCCGTGTCGTGACGACCCGCAGGGTCCCTTCCACAGCGAAGCCCGATGGCCGGGAGAAGCCGGTGACGCGGGGTCTGGAGGTCGACGAACGCGCAGTCGGGCCCCGGCGGGAGCCGGCCGATCTCGCCGACTCGCCCTCACGGAAGGAGACCACGAGTCGGCGGTCTCCACCGGATCGGAACCTCCACACCGTGATCAGGATGTCGAGGAGCCGACCCGGCTCCCCCGCGAAGTCGTCTGCGCCCCCACACGGTTACCCCTGCAGGGACGGTCGCCACACGGCCGGCCACTGTCAACGGCTGTGGCGGCAGCCGTCGGCGTCCCGACCCGTGACCTCTCCCGTGGCCGGCTTCACGCCGATCTCAACCGGCCTACACGGGAGCGCCTACCGTCTGCTCGCCCCAGATCATGTCGAGCACCTCTTGTTCGAAGATGTAGTTCTTGGCATAGATCGCCTTGCCCCCCTCCACCCGAAACACCGTGACCCCGGTCAGCCGGTAGGAGTGCCCTTCGAGATCGGTCTGATCCAGCTCCCACTCGACGTGTGCCACGTTCGACGCTCCCAGTGCGAGAGGGCGCTCCAGCAGGACGTGCGTCAGGGTGTACTGGATCTTGGGCATCCGATCGAACCAGCGAGCGAACCACGCCCGAAGTGCGTCTTCACCCTGATAGCGGCCACCCAGCACCGTTGTGGTCGGGAACTCGAACACGGCGCTCTCGGCACACAACCCCATCAACGTGTCGAGGTCATGCCGGTTGATGGCCGAGAAACTCTTGCGAAGCAGCCTCTTGGTGATGAGCGCTCCGATCATTGACGGCCTCCTACATCGGCCCGACCATCACCATACGAAACCGCCCGTCCCGACATCGTACGGCCCGGCCCTTTGGCGACCTAGGGGAATCCGGGCCTTGCACGGGCCACCGCCGGCCGGATCCGCTGCACCGAGCAGGGATCGCCTGAAGACGCGGCGTGGTCGGACAGGCCACGCGCACTTCGTCGCCCCGTCGCCCACCAACGCAGAAACCCCTGCCGAAGCTGCTCCTCGAAGTCCGCCACCGCGTAGACCAGGTCCCCATCGCCGCCACAGATCAGATCTCGAGCCACCTTCCGCTGGTCATTCCGGCACCGAGGAACGGCGCAGTGTCCGACAGCTGCCAGCGCACGCCGAATCGATCCACGAACGCCAGCCACCCTTCGCCGCTGCTCTCAACGGTCTCGTCTTCGAGGCGACGGCGCACGTCGATGATCTCATCGGGTTCCATCACCAGTCCTATGGCGTAGAACTGGCGGCCATCTGCCTGCGCCGCAAAGAGCGCAAGGATCACGTCGTCCCGCTCCAGGGCCACCATCCCGATCTCCGCTCCCGCGGCCTCGGCATCGTCCCAGCCCTGGTCGGGTGGAAGCTGCGCCCAGTCCGTCGCCTCAGCGCCATCCCCTCCGACCGGTGCTTCCCGGATCGACACCCGCATGTCGAAGAGGTCGGCGTAATAGCGTTCCGCCTGGCGCAGGCGGGGGCCGACGAACAGGGCAATGTGGCGGAACCGCATCGAAGTCATCGTATTCCGAAGAGCATCTGCCGACCCATCAGAACGACCCCCGACGGCATCACCCACCCCCACGACACCAACTCGGCGAACACGTCCTCCAGGCCATCGGGGAGCGGCTGCCGGTCTGCGAGGGCGGCAAGGACGGCGATGTGGGCCGGGGTGAGGGGCACGCAGGACATGGCGGCAACGTACCGGCGGGGTGCGACATCCCGGTGAGTCGAGGGTGGGTGTGTCGATCACACAAGTATCACGACGACCGTCAACACCTACGGCTGGCTGATGGACGGCCTCGACGAGCGGACCGCCGACCGCCTTGACGAACTCGCAGCCTCTGCTGGAACGGCCCAAAACAGCCCACACCACCACGGGACCCTCCCCCACCAACGCAGAAACCCCTGCCGAAGCAGGGGTTTCTCGCATGCAGCCCCGACCAGATTCGAACTGGCGTTACCGGCTTGAGAGGCCGGCGTCCTAGACCACTAGACGACGGGGCCAGGATCACCCAATGAGGTCATCGGGTTGGCTCGGGGGGAAGGACTTGAACCCTCAACGACGGGACCAGAACCCGCTGTGTTGCCAATTACACCACCCCCGATTGGGCACACTCAAGAGGTCTGAGCCTCGTGGTGCGCGCGACACTCTAGCCACCGGGCGCAGGCAGACCGAACGCGGTCCCGGCCCCTACCCCTCGAGCCGGCGACGAGCGGCCCGGTAGCGGGGGTCGGCCACCTCGCGGAGTCCGACAGAGACCAGATAGAACGCAGCCGCGAAGGTCGACAGCGCCAGCGACGGCGCCAGGATGGCATTCCACACCGGCTCCCCGCTGATCGGATTGGGGAAGTTCACGCCGTAGTAGACCATCGTCCCCCAGTTCACCCGGGTGCCCGTCTGGCCGAGCCAGGACGCAAAACCGTCCGCCACGATGGCGCCGACCACCGACAGCATCATGTAGATGGCGGCGAGCGGATAGAGATGAGGCAGCACGTGTCTGGTCAGCAACCTCCAGCGGCCGGCACCTGCCACCCGGGCGGCATCGATGAACGGGGCAGCGATCACCTTGAGCGCCTGGGCACGGATCACGATCGCCCCTGCGCCGATCCCGGTGATCAACCCGTAGATCAGGCCGAAGTCGACCGGACCGATGTCCTGAGAACGATCCGAGGACCCGATCACCAGCATGAAGATGGGCGCCGGGAGAAGGAGAAACGCATCCGACACCCGGGCGATGAGGGCATCGATCCACCCTCGGAACAGGGCTCCCAACGCACCCACGATCGTCGCCACCGTGGCGGTGACGAGTGCCGCCACCACCGCCATCAACCAGGTGGCACGTGTCGCCGACAGCAACTGGCTGAGAACGTCCCGACCGAGCGCATCCGTCCCAAGCGGGTGATCCGGGCCGGGAGGCGAGGGGTTGACCACGGCGGGGTCGAAACCCGTGACAGGGTCGTACAGACCGGTCTCCCACACCGTGCCGAGCAGCAACGGATAGACCAGCGCTGCCAGACCGTACAGCAGGATGATCGCCACTCCCACCACTGCCAGCCGGTTGTGGATGAAGTCCCGCCACGCCACCCCCAATGAGGCCGCCAGCCGCCGCCGTTGGATCGACCAGGCTCCTGACGTCATGGAGAGGGCCTCCCCGGTTGGGCGATACGCGGGTCGAGGGCGAAGGTGAGGATGTCGAGCACCAGCCGCACCGCCAGCGTGATGAATCCGACGACCATCAACACCGAGGCCACCACGGGGATGTCCTGGGAGTCGATCGCCCTGAACAGGAAGGAGCCCAGCCCCTGCCAGCCAACCGCCCTCTCGATGATCACGAGACCCGTGAGCAGATACGGGACGCTCACGGCCAGGCGAGCAACGACGGCGAGGGAGGCGTTTCTGGCAGCGTGACGGTCGCGGATGGCGCCGCTGGAGATGCCTTTGGCCCGCGCCGTCAACACGTAGTCCTCCCCGAGCTGTCCCACCATGCCCGTCTGCATGATCAGCATGAACTCGCCGAATCCGAGGATCGAGAACGCCATCACCGCCAGCCCTGCGTCAAAGGTCAGATCGACGGCCCAGGGGAGGATTCCCAACCATGCCCAAAGGTCCACCGTCACGACGAGGGCGATCATCGCCTTGAGCCAGGTGGGGAGGCGGCGACGGCGCCATGACCAGACCATGCGACCGGCGACACCGGCAACGATGACACCCACAACGAGCGTCCAGGTCATCGCCATCAGCACGTCATTCTCTTCGAGAGGTGGATTGAGCCACAGCTGTCTTCGGCTGTCCTCGAAGACCGCTGCCCGCCACATGCGCAGGCGCAGGGCCATGACGGTGGTGATCACGAATCCGAGGAACGGAGGGAACAGCGTCGAGAGCGAGATCCCGCTCAGGGTCACGGCGTCGGAACGGATCCCCGAGCGCCAGCCCGTCCAGCGCCCGAGCCACTGACCGATCAGATACGCCACCAGCAACCCCGTGACGAAGACGAACACCGTCGGGACGATGGCGTCTCGAAGAGTCGCCGCCACCCCGCCGCCGAAGGTGCTCGAGCCCAGTCCCGTCGAGAAGAACGATCCGATCCATCTCCACCACCGCACCGGAATCGGCCGGTCGACTCCGAACTGCTCCCGCAGTGCATCCACCTCCTGCTGGGTCATGAAGAGCCGCTGGCTCGAGAAGAAGTCGCCAGGAATGAGCGCCTCGACCATCCAGAAGAGAAGGAAGCTGAATACGACCAGCGAGATGGTCCCGACCATCAGCCGGCGGGCGACGAACCTGACAAGCCCTCCGCTCATCCGGACGCCTCCTCGAATCTCTCGCGTAAGGCCTCTCTGGCGGGCGTATACGACAGCCAATCGACGGCAATCACGGAGCCCGGAAACGTGTCGAGACCGAATAGGGCGGAGTTCGAGGTGCCGACGTCGACACCGCCGACCACCGGGGACAGCGGTGCGATGTCGTCCTGGCCGAAACGCCCGTGCTCATTGAGAGACATCACCTGGCTCTGCACCGCCGCGCTCAGCCGGTACTCGAGCCACCGGGCGGCGACCTCCGGATTCTCACTCGACGCCAGGATCCCCGAGAACGCCGGCAGCGCCACGGCGCCCTCTTCGGGAGCCGCGAACACCAGGCCCTGCATCCTCCCTTCGGCTCTCCACAGGCCGCTGCTCGTCCAGACCGCGACATCGGCCCCGCCACGCAGCGCTGCCACATAGTCCTCGACGCCGGAGGCAGTCTGCGCCCCCGCCTCGATCCACGATGCGTACACCTCCAGTCCCCGCCCGACATCGCCGTTCCCGAGGGCCAGGACGAGGATGGGCGCGGTCACCGAGGACGGGGCGGGCACGACCAGGCGGCCGGGATCGAGCGTCGCGACATCGGACCACGACCGGGGCGGGGACGCCGCCTCCAGTTCGTTCACCACGAAGCCGAGCAGGCCGGAGAACCCGACGACCACTCCCCGGTCATCGGGCAGCCGGAAGCGCGGCGGAATGCCGGCCAGGCCGGGTACCAGCTCCTCGTCGAGCGGCAGGAAGAAGGCGGCTGCCTCTCCGGAGAACGCATCGGATCGGAAGCCGACCTCGATCACGTCCGCGTCGACGCGGTTTGTCTGTGTTGCCTGCTTCCACACCTCGAAGTCCGTCGAGAGCGAGACGACGTCGGCCGACTCGCCTGTCTCTTCGAAGAAGGCGAACTCGAGACCCTGCAGTACCTCGCCTCCAAAACGGCCTCCGGCGGCGACCGTGATGGTGGCCTCCGGAATGGTGGTGACGCTGACCTCCGGCTGTGCGGCCGGCGACGTCGCAGTGGAACGCCCGCCGGCCCGCAGATCGTCGAGCGGCCCCTTCCACCGGCCGGTCGCAAAGGGCCACGCCATGACGAGCACGGCGGCCGCCGTCCCCAGTACGCCGACCGCGAGCCGGACCCACCGGATGGCCCTCGCTCCCTCGCTCGTCGCAGCGCCTTGGCTCACCGCCCGAGCATAGGTTCCGACCGCCTGCCCGAAGTTCCGGATCCGCAGCCGCCGGCGATCTCGAGTCGGGTCACCCCCGACAGGGACCACGATCGGCCCAAGGGCGGACGAACCCGCCGACGGCGAGGGCCCGGTGATCGGTGGACGAGTGCTGCCCGTTCGGGTCGAAGACCCGAGGGGCTCAGAGCTCTTCGAGGGCGGTGGCCGCGTCGGCAGCCCGGAGACGATCGACGAATTCGTCGAGATCCCCGTCGAGGATCGCGTCGAGCCGGTAGAGGGTCGTCTCGATTCGGTGATCCGTCACACGACCCTCCTTGTAGTTGTAGGTCCGGATCTTCTCGGAACGCTCCCCAGACTTCACCATCGAGCGGCGGACGCCGGCCATTTCCTCCTGGCGGCGTTCCTGCTCCCGTCTGAAGAGGCGGGCGCGGAGGATGCGAAACGCCTTCTCCTTGTTCTGGAGTTGGCTCTTCTCGTCCTGGCAGGTGACCACGATGCCGGTGGGCTCGTGGGTCAGCCGCACGGCCGAGTCGGTGGTGTTCACCGACTGCCCACCCGGTCCGCTGGACCGGAACACGTCGACCCTCACGTCGCTCGGGTCGAGATCGACCTCGACCTCTTCCACCTCGGGCAGCACCGCCACGGTGGCGGTCGACGTGTGGATGCGTCCCTGTGACTCGGTCTTGGGCACGCGCTGCACTCTGTGAACTCCGGCCTCGTACTTGTACCGGCCATACGCTCCCCGTCCCTTGACGGCGATGATCACTTTGGAGAACCCGCCCAGTTCGGACGGCGCAGCATCCATCGCCTCGACGCGCAGGCCGTGGCGCTCCGACGACCGCTCGATCATGCGAAGGACGTCTCCCGCCCACAGGGCAGCCTCGTCTCCTCCGGTCCCGGCCCGGATCTCGACGATGGCGTCCTTCTCGTCGTTCGGATCTGCCGGCACCAGCGCCGTCCGCAACTCCTCGAACACCCGACCCGCCTCCGTTCGGCGCTCTTCTGCCAGCGACAGGAAGTCTCCCTCCATGTCCTGGTCCGTGGCGGCGAGTTCGGTGGCCTCGATGGCTTCGGTGGTGGCAGCCCGCCATCGGTCGGCCAGATCGAGCACGGTGCGAAGTTCGGAGTGCCGCCTGCCCAATTCGGCGTATCGGGAGGGATCGAGCTCCGCAGCGGCGAGCTGGGACTCGACATCCGCCAGTTCCGCTTCGAGATGCTTCAGCCTGACGGCCAGCTTCTCGTCCATCACCGGGCCCGAGCAGCGAGAACGGCCGAAGGCAGGGGTCCCCGCTGTTGCACCTCCAGCACCTGATCCTCCTCGAGGGCGGAGATCAGGCTGGTGACGGCCACCTCGATCATGTCCTCCTCCGGCACGCCGGTGGTGAGCCGCTGGAGCCACAACCCGGGGGCGGCCATGACCTTCGCGAAGCGTTCACCGCCATGGGTACCGGACCACTTGAGGAGCTCATAGCTGATGCCGGCGATCACGGGGATCCCGAGCACCCGGCTCACGATCAGCCAGAACCAATCGGGCCGCCCGACGAATGAGAACACCACGATGGCGAGGATGATGACGATCAAGAGGAAGCTGGTGCCGCACCGCGGATGCTCGGGACGGTATCGCCTGACCGAGTCGACCGAGAGGGGCTCGCCCGCCTCGAACGCATGGATCGCCATGTGTTCGGCACCGTGATAGAGAAAGACACGCCGGATCTCTTTCGAGCGTCCGATCGCCCAGATGTAGCCGACGAACAACACCAGCCGGATGACCGCTTCGAGCACCACGAAGGACACCTCGGATTCCTCCCGCACGAGCCATCCGGCCGCGGCGGCCGGCAGCACGATGAACAGGCCTGCGAAGACCACGAGAGCCACCAGCAACGATCCGGCGATCTCCTTCTTCGAGAGCTCCTGCTCCTCTTCACCGACCGACTTCTGCGCCGACCAGGAGAGCGCCCGGAACCCGAGGGTGAGAGACTCGCCGAGGACGAGCACGCCTCGCACCAACGGCATCTTGGCGAGACGGGACCGGGAGGACAGACGGGGAAGCTCGTGTCGGGCGGCCTCGATCTCGCCGTCCGGCTTGCGCACCGCCACCGCCCACGCGTGAGGTGCACGCATCATGACTCCCTCCAGCACCGCCTGGCCGCCCACCGACATCGGTGGATCCTCGCCCTGGCCGGCGCAGAAAACCGGCCCTCCGAGCCGGTCTCCGGAACGGGTTCGCAGATACCGACGCGTCACTCGGAAGCGGCGTCTCCCTCGACCTCGGCCTTCTGGGCCTTCTTCGACTTGACGGCCTGGCCTGAGTAGCGACGCTGGAATCGCTCGACCCGGCCACCGGAATCCACCAGCTTCTGCTTGCCGGTGAAGAAGGGATGGCACTCGTTGCACAGCTCGAGGTGCATGTCGCCCTTGGTCGAGCGCGTCACGAAGGTGTTCCCGCACGAGCACTGGATGGTGGATTCGACGTACTGGGGGTGGGTATCGGTCTTCATGGATTCTCCTGCGGTCCTCAGTTGCCGCTCTTGGCGACCTCGGCGAGGAACTCGTCGTTCGACTTCGTGGTCTTCAGGCGATCGATCAACAACTCGAGCGCGGCGCCTGGTTCCAGCGCCAGCAGCACTCTGCGCAACTTCCAGACTTGCGTCAACTCGCGGCGGTCAAACAGCAACTCCTCCCGCCGCGTTCCCGATGACTCGATGTCGATGGCGGGATAGATTCGCTTGTCGGCGAGTTTGCGGTCGAGGCGAAGCTCCATGTTGCCGGTGCCCTTGAACTCCTCGAAGATCACCTCATCCATCTTCGAGCCGGTTTCGACGAGCGCCGTTCCCAGGATGGTGAGAGAACCGCCCTCCTCGATGTTCCTGGCCGCCCCGAAGAACCGCTTGGGTGGGTACAGCGCCTGGCTGTCGACTCCACCGGACAGGATGCGGCCGGATGCAGGTGTCGCCAGGTTGTGGGCCCGGGCCAGACGGGTGATCGAGTCCAGCAGGATGACGACGTCGGTGCCGGCCTCGACGAGCCTCTTCGCCCGTTCGATCGCCAACTCCGACACCTGGGTGTGCTCCTCCGCCGGACGGTCGAATGTCGAGAAGATCACCTCGCCCTTGACGGAGCGCTGCATGTCGGTGACTTCTTCTGGACGCTCGTCGACCAGTACGACCATCAGGTAGCACTCGGGATTGTTGGCGGTGATCGCCTGGGCCATCTCCTTCAACACCGTCGTCTTGCCGGCCTTGGGAGGGGAGACGATCAACCCTCGCTGACCCTTGCCGATGGGAGCGATGAGGTCGACGATCCGGGTCAGGATGCCCTCGTCCCTTCCTTCGACCTCGAGACGCAGACGCTCGTCGGGAAACAGGGGAGTCAGCTTCTCGAACTTCGGCCGGCGCTGCGCGTCGCTCGCATCGAGACCGTTCACCGAGAGGATCCGCACCAGAGCCGGAAACTTCTCCTGAGATCGGGGCGGACGGATCGGACCGGAAACCAGGTCGCCCTTGCGCAGTCCGAACTTGCGAACCTGACTGGCAGACACGTACACGTCGCGATCGCCCGGCAGGTACCCGGTCACTCGCAGGAAGCCGTATCCCTCCGGCAGGATGTCGAGCAGCCCCTCCCGAACCTCCAACTCGCTCTCGGGAATCTGATCGTATTGGCCGCCGCCGCCACCGCCGCCGCCACCGCCGCCACCACCGGGCCCGCCGCGACGGCGTCGCTTGCGTCTCCGGTTTCCGGCGTTGTCATCGTCGTAGTCGCGGGGGCCGCGGTCACCCGCCTGGTCGCGGTCGCCGCCAGACGAATCGCTCGCCTCCGACGCCTCGTCTCCCGCCTCACCTTCGCCGTCGTCAGACGAATCCTCATCTTCGGAGGAGCCGTCGGAGCCTCCGCCGCCGTCGCCTGAGGGAGCTTCTTCCGACGCGTCGTCACCCCGCGGGGTGGCGGCCGGAAGCTCGATGTCGACAGGGGCGTCGCCGCCGTCGGCGGCTGCACCCGCCTCGATCAGCGCAGCGATGATCTTGGCCTTCTGCAGTCCGTCGGTTTCGATTCCGACTGCCGACCCGATCTCACGCAACTCGGCGAGGGTCTTGTTCTGGAGTTGGGCTCTGGTGCTCATGTGCTCCTCTCGGCCCATCGGGTTCACTCAGACGTGCGCGTCGCGTGCGACGAAGAGGAACCCGGACTGGTGGGTAGAACCCGCCGGGACTGCGAGGGCGCCCGCAAAGATTGCCCAGACAGACCAACGGTGACGTGCATTGTAGCGCCTTCCGCATCGCAGGCAAGCCAACCGGCCGCCGACTCCGGGCCGATCCTCACCCGGCGGTGCCGGGACGCCCGGATCAGGCGCCGAAGTCCTCCAAAACCCCGGCCACCGCCTCGGCGGTCGCCGGAATGCGGGTGATCCGTTCCGCCCGGCCGAGGAGGTCCGCCAGATCGTCGGGGAGCAGGGGCTCGACGCCGGTGGCGGCGATGACCGCCTCGGAGAACTTCACCGGGTGGGCGGTCGCGATGACCACCATCGGGTCGGCACCGCTGTGGTGATCGGCGGCATGCCATCCGGCGGCGGTGTGGGGATCGATCACCAGGCCGTGTTCGTGGTGAACCTCGGCCATCACACGCGCCAGCGTCGCGTCGTCTGCCCAGGAGGCCTCGAACGTCGCCCGCACCCGGTCGTGCCTGCGCTCGTCCAGCGTCAGGACCCCGCCCGTCCGGAACTCGGCGACCGCCGCGGCGGTGGCGGCGCCGTCCCGTTCGAACAGCTCGAACAGCAAGCGCTCCAGATTCGAGGGGATCTGTATGTCCATCGCCGGGGCGATGGTCGGCACGACCGGGCCGCGCGGAAGGCGGCCCGTGTCGATCAGGTCGGCCAATCCGTGATTGGCGTTGTTCCCGACCACCAGGCGCGAGATCGGAACCCCCGTTCGCCGCGCGACGTACGCAGCGAACACGTTGCCGAAATTGCCGGTGGGGACGGCGACGGAGAAGGGCCGGCCCAGCCTGACGCCCAGGTAGGCGTAGTAGGCGGCCTGGGCGACGATCCTGGCCCAGTTGATCGAGTTCACCGCTGCCAACCGGAAGCGGCGACGGGTGTCGCCGTCGGCGAACGTCGACTTCACCAGATCCTGGCAGTCGTCGAACGTGCCGTCGACGGCCACCGCCCGAACATTCTCGGACAGGACGGTGGTCATCTGCCGGCGCTGCACCTCCGACACGCGGCCGTCCGGGTAGAGGATGGCGATGTCGACCGAACCGCGGTCCCGGCACGCCTCGATCGCCGCCGAGCCCGTGTCTCCCGACGTCGCCCCCAACACCGTGATCGATTCCCCTCGAACCTCGAGGATGCGATCGAACAGCCCACCGACCAACTGGAGCGCATAGTCCTTGAACGAGAGTGTCGGACCCCAGAACAGTTCGAGCAGGAATCGGTCCGGCGAGATCTCGGTCAGAGGTGCCACGTCCGGGTGCCGGAATGCGCGGTAGGTGGATGCAACGAGATCGTCGAGCTGGTGCTCGACCGCCGACCCGCCGACGAACGCTCGAAGGTACTCGGTTGCCACCGCGGCGTACCCGGACCCCGGGGGGACCCCCGCCACATCGAACGACGGCCACTCCTCTGGCACGTAGAGCCCTCCGTCGGTTCCCAGCCCGGTCAGCACCACGTCGTCGAATCCGAGGATCGGCGCCGATCCCCGGGTGGAGACGTAGCGCATCAGGGCTCTGAACTGATCACGCGCAGGGTCGCCGCCACCTGACGGACCACGTCGAGCCGGGTCAGCGAGTCGATCGCCGCCCGGTGGGCCGATTCGAGTGCGTCGTGGGTGATGAGCAGCAGGGTGGCGGCGTCACCCCGGCCTTCCTGCCACACCGACATGATCGACACCCCGTGATCACCGAACGCCGAAGCGATCTGGGCGAGCACCCCGGGGGCATCCACCACCTCCAGCCGCACGTACCACTTGGTGTCCACCGATTCGAAGTCGGCCACCATCGCCTCGCCAAAGCGGATGCGGGGGGCCACCTGGGTACCGGACAACAGCTCGCGGGCCGCATCGATCACGTCGCCGAGGACGGCGGTGGCGGTCGGTTCGCCACCCGCACCCGGGCCGGAGAAGAGCAGTTCCCCCACCGAGGGCCCCTCGATGAAGACGGCATTGTTTGCGCCGCGAATGGCAGCCAGCGGGTGTTCGAGAGGGACGAGCGCAGGGTGGACCCGTACCGCGACGCCGGAGTCGGATTGCTCGGCAACCGCCAGAAGCTTCACGCAATACCCGAGGTCGCGGGCGAAGCCGATGTCGACAGAGGAGATGCCGTCGATCCCCTCGCGATAGACCCTGTCCGACCCGACCCATTGGCCGAAACCGAGACCGGCGAGAATCGCCGCCTTGGAGGCAGCGTCGCCTCCCCCCACGTCTGCAGTGGGATCCGCCTCGGCGTATCCGAGCGCCTGGGCTTCCGAAAGCACGTCGGCGTAGTCGCGTCCTTCCGCGTCCATCGCCGTCAGGATGTAGTTCGTGGTGCCGTTGACGATTCCGAGGATGCGCGTGAGCCGCTCTCCCGCCAGCGACTCGGACAGGGGTCGGATCAGTGGAATGCCTCCACCGACGGCAGCCTCGAACAGCAGCGAGACTCCCGTGGCCGCAGCCTGGGCGATGAGTTCGGGGCCGCGCGCCGCCACCAACTCCTTGTTGGCGGTGACGACAGGCTTTCCCGCCGCCAGCGCCCGCAGGACCAGTTCTCCGGCGGGCTCGAGCCCACCCATCACCTCGACCACGAGTTCGACCGCCGGATCGTCGACGACCGAGAAGGGGTCGGTGGCCACGTACTCGGCGGGGAACGACCGCTCCTTCGAGGCGTCGCGTACCGCCACCTTCACCAGTTCGAGATCGATACCCGACTTGGCGGCGATGATCCCGTGGTCCTCGATGAGCTTGCGGGCCAGAGTCCCGCCGACGGTTCCTCCACCGAGGATTCCGACTCCTACCGACATGTGTCCGGGCTTCCTGTTCGGGGATTGCGCGCGGCGGACGACGCCGCCGGAGGCGATGCTAGGCGGCCGAAGGGGCGGCTCCCACCGGAGGGCTACAATTCCCCGCCGTGCCCCCGTAGCTCAGGGGATAGAGCACTGGTCTCCGGAACCAGGTGCGCAGGTTCGAGTCCTGCCGGGGGCGCCACCATCAGCCACGGCCGTCCGGGTCAACCGGCGGGTCACCTTCGCCGTACACCGCACCGCGACTGCGCCGGCACCGCCTTCTCCGCCCGGTTCCGGGTCGACCCGGCACGTGGAAGGGACGACAGGCGGGATTCACGCCGACCACACTGCGGAGCATGTGCAGAAGCATCAAGACGCTGCGCGAACAGACGACCCTGGCGACGCCCGAAGAGGTGGAGGCCGCCGCCCTTCAGTTCGTCCGAAAGGTCTCGGGTTTTCGCGCCCCCGCAGCCCACAACCGGGCCGTGTTCGACGCCGCCGTGGCAGAGATCGCCGCCTCCACCGAGCGCCTCATGGGAGCCCTGGTCATCGCCGGCCACCCCACATCGAGATAGGCGCCCTCCCGGCTTCGCGATATGCCGAGGCGACCGATAGCCTGCGCGCGTGTCGAATACGCAGTCGGTGGACGTCGACTACTCGAAGAAGTGGTTCGTGATGGCCACCATCGGGTCTGGCGTGATCCTCGCCACGATCGACGGGTCGATCGTCAACATCGCTCTTCCCACGATCCGGGCGGAGTTCGACACCGCGTTCAGGGTCATCCAATGGGTCCCGCTCGCGTACCTGCTGGTGATCGCCACCCTCACCCTGGGGACCGGCCGGCTGGGCGACATCGTCGGCAAAAAGCGCATCTACACGACCGGGTTCGTGGTGTTCACGTTCTCTTCGATGTTGTGCGGGCTGGCACCGAGCATCGGATTCCTGATCGGCTTCCGCGTGATCCAGGCTCTCGGGGCGGTGATGATCCTTGCCCTCGGTGCGGCCATCCTCACCGAGTCGTTTCCGCCTCAGGAACGCGGCAAGGCACTCGGATGGATCGGGACGTTCGTGTCGATCGGCATCGTCACCGGGCCTGCGGTCGGGGGTCTGCTCATCTCGACCCTCGACTGGCGCTGGATCTTCTACGTCAACCTGCCTGTCGGCATCATCGGAACGGTGATGGCGATCCGCTACGTTCCGAATCTCCCCCCGGTGCCCGGCCAGCGCATGGACTTCCTCGGGGCGGGGATCCTCTCGATGACGCTGTTGAGCATCTCGTATGCGCTCACCCGCGGTCAGGAAGCGGGCTTTCTCGACGGCGCAAACCTCATCCTGTATCTGGTGGCGGTGATCGGAGCCGTGACCTTCGTGAGAGTCGAGAGGCGTCTGCCATCTCCGATGATCAGACTGGACCTGTTCCGCAACCCGATGCTCACCATCAGCGTGATCACCGGCTTCATCACGTTCGTCGTCGTATCTGCCGTGTTCCTCGTCATGCCCTTCTATCTCGAGGGCGTGCTCGGCTTCGACGTGAAGACGGTGGGACTGCTCCTGGGGTCCGGCCCGCTGGTGCTGGGTGTCGTCGCCCCGCTGTCGGGAACGCTGTCGGATCGCATCGGGATCCGGCGCCTGACGCTGACCGGGCTGTCCATCCTCGCCGTCACCTACCTGGGGTTCCAGATCCTCGACACCGACACGCGGTGGTGGGAGTACGTGATGCTGGCGGTTCCGGTCGGGTTGGGAATGGGTGTGTTCCAGAGCCCGAACAACTCGGCGATCATGGGCGCCATGCCGCGGGAGTATTCGGGTCTGGGCGCAGGGATGCTCGCCATCACCCGGCTGCTGGGCCAGATCACCGGGGTGGCCGTGCTCGGATCCTTCTGGGCGGCCCGGGTGCTGGCCAACTCACCCGGACCGGTGCCGAACGGTGACGCCTCCCGGGCGTCGGCCACCGCCCAGGTGGCCGGAATCCACGATGCCTTCCTCGCCGGTTTCGGGGTGATGTTGCTGGCCGTGGCCATCGGATATCTGGGGTTGCGCAGGGAACGGCAGATGCGCCCGTCGCCGTGAACCGCAGACTCGCCGAGTTCCTGGTCTTTCTGGCATCGGCCGCCGTGCTGGTCATCGAGATCGCTGCCGTGCGATTGATGGCTCCATACGTCGGTCAGACGCTCGAGACGTTCACGGCCATCATCTCCACCGTGCTCGCCGGCATCGCAGCGGGTACGGCGGTCGGAGGGAGGCTGGCGGACACCCATGACCCGGGGACTCTGATCCGAGTCGAGCTGGTGGGCGGCGGAATCCTCACCCTGCTCCTCGTCCCCCTGGTGCGGGCGATCGGCCCGACGCTGGGCGGCGGCCTCGCCGGATTGGTGGCGCTGACGGTGTTGACGGTCTTCGTTCCGGCCGCCGTGCTGAGCGCGATCTCGCCGGCGATCATCAAGGCGAATCTGGTTCGTCTGGCCGAGACGGGGACCACGGTGGGTCGATTCTCGGCGATCGGAACGGTCGGCGCCATCGCAGGTTCCGTCACGACCGGGTTCGTCCTGCTCGCCCGCTTCTCCACCTCATCGATCCTCTTGTGGCTGGGAGCGGGCCTGGCAGCCCTCGGGATCGGGCTGTCCGTCCGGCGGAACCCACGGGTTGCGATCGTGGCGGCGGCCTCGGTTGCCCTTGGAAGCGTGGTGGCCGCCTCGAGCGAAGGCCCCTGTGATGCCGAAACCCGCTACTACTGCGTGCGGCTGGTGCCCGATGCCGGCCGACCCGGCGCGACCTACCTGGTGCTGGATGATCTGTTCCACTCGCACGTCGATCCGGCCGATCCGACCCATCTCGAGTTCAGCTACACGCGCATGTTCGGAACCCTGATCGATGCCACCAGCACCGGCGCCCTGGAGGCAGTCCACATCGGCGGCGGCGGGTTCACGATGCCGCGCTGGATCGAAGCCACCCGCCCCGGCTCGCGATCTCGAGTACTGGAGCTGGACCCGGACATCGTCGAACTCGACGTGGAGCGGCTCGGCCTCTCCCTCGACTCCGGGATCGGCGTCACCATCGGCGACGCCAGGCGCACCCTGGCCGGCATCGGCGACGGCGAGGCCGACCTGGTGATCGGCGACGCCTTCGGAGGACGGGCGGTGCCATGGCACCTGACCACCCGTCAGTTTCACCTCGAGGTCGAACGTGTCCTCGCCTCCGACGGCACCTACGTGGTCAATCTCATCGACGGGCCGGACATGGCGTTCGTTCGCTCGATGACGCGCACGCTCCTGTCGATCTGGTCGGAGGTGTCGGTTCTGACCGTCGACGACCGGCTCATCCGAGGCGGCAACGTGGTTCTCGCCGCCTCCCACTCGCCGCTCGACACCGCCCGTCTGGTGGAGCTGGGAGGAGGACGCGGCCTGCGCCTCTCGGTGCTCTCAGGCGGTGAGGCCCGTTCGTTCGCAGGCGAAGGCGTGGTCCTGACCGACGACTTCGCCCCTGTCGACCAGCTGTTGAGCCCGCACCTCTAGCGCGTCTCGGCGCGACGGAGCGGCGGGTCAGGCCCCTGCCCGTCCTTCGGCGGGCGGGCCCGCAGGCGGGTCGCTCACGCCCAATAGCCGTCGAGCCGGGCGAGGACCTGGAGCATGGTCTCGTCTGTCCCCCCTCCGATCGACGAGAGCCGGTTGTCGCGCAGGAAGCGGGTGGTCCAGGTCTCTTCCATGTAGCCGAGGCCTCCATGGAACTGAAGGCACCAATCGGCGATCTCCCTCCCCAGGCGACCCGCCTTCAGCTTGGCGATGGTGGCCATCCTGTTGACGTCTTTCCCCGCCAGGTAGGTGTCCGCGGCCGCGTAGTTGTACTGCTTGAGGAGGTCGACCTCCGCCGCCAGTTCGGCGAGCTTGAACTGGATGTACCCGTGCGCGAGCAGCGGCTTGCCGAACGCCATCCGCTGGCGGAGGTAGTCGGCGGTGCGCTGGAGCGCCAGCTCATACGCCGGGACCGCCGTGTAGGACGCCCACATCCGCTCGACGACGAATTGGGCCATCTGCTGCTGGAACCCGAGTCCCTCCGCCCCGATCACGTTGGCGACCGGAACCCGGGCGTCATCGAA
>DATCZS010000031.1:0-8618 GCA_036525795.1 Acidimicrobiia bacterium
GCGAGTAGCGATACCGGAAACCAGCGATCAGCCATCAGCGGTCAGCGGAAGGCCGACCGCCGGGGACGTGAGACGTGCGACGTGAGACGTGCGACGTGCGACGTGCGACGTGAGACGTGCGACGTGAGACGTGAGACGTGAGACGTGCGACGTGCGACGTGCGACGTGAGACGTGAGACGTGCGACGTGCGACGTGCGACGTGAGACGTGCGACGTACGACGTGCGACGTGCGACGTGCGACGTGCGACGTGAGACGTGCGACGTGAGACGTGGGACTCGCACGCCCCTCAGGCGGTGCGCCGGGATGCGCCGAGTCGGCCGATGAGGTCGACCGCCACGGCCGGATCCGACGCCCAGTCGTCGGCTCCGAGAGATCGGGCGTGGTCGGCGTCGGCCACCGCCCGGCCGCCGAGCAGGAGCAGAACGTCGGGGAACGCCTGTCTGACCGCCCGCACCGTCTCGGCCGCCGTCGGGACGGCGTCGTCCAGTACCACCGAGACGCAGACGGCCAGGAGCCTCTCGGCCCTCTCCATGGCGGTGAGAAGCGAGGCGGTGGGAGTGTCCGGCCCCAGATCGAGCACGCTGAACCCGGCGCCTCGCAGGACATCGGCCAGCATCGCAAGACCGAACCCGTGGCGGTCCCCGGAGGGCATCGCCGTGATCACCGTCCCGCGCGGTCGCCCGCGGCGACTGAACCGGGGCCCGAGTCGGCCGATGATCCGGGAGGCCACCGCGCTGGCGAGGTGCTCGTCGGCGATGCCGATCTCGCCGGAGGCCCACCGATCGCCGATCGACGCCAGTGCCGGGGCGAGCACATCGAGGTAGATCGACTGCGGGTCCGATCCCGACGCCAGAGCCGCCTCGACCACCGACCACGACCCGCCGACGTCGCCGGCGATCATCCGCGCCTCGAGCCGCTCGGCCCATGGGGCGTCCCTCTCGACCGGGGCATCGCAGGGCTGGCGGAAGGCGTCGAGATCCGCCCGGTCGACCCGCCAGGTGCCCCCTTCCTTGCGAGCGGGGAGCAGCCCGAGCCGGACGTAGCGGTAGACGGTCATGTAGTGGACCCCGAGCCGCTCGGCGGCATCGTGCAATGAAACGGCCTGCTGGGCGTTCATGTTCTACCCTCGCAACGAATTTCGTGAATGACGACGGGAAATCGGTGGACAGCCGGAACTCACGTCGATATTATCACTAAACCATTGCCGGCCTCCAAACCCGATGTGGGCCGATGTGATCCAAGGAGCCTCCCCCTACATGCAGACCTTCCATTCCGACGAGTTGGTACTGGTCGACTGGCGCGACCTCGCCGCCTGTGCCACTCACGACCCCAACATGTTCTTCCCTGCCGGCGAGACCGGCCCTGCCGCCGAGCAGATCCGCTACGCCAAGCGGGTCTGTGCCTCCTGCGACGTCCAGGACGAGTGCCTTTCGTACGCCATCGAGACCAACCAGGTGAGCGGAGTGTGGGGTGGTCTCACCGAGGACGAACGGCGCCCGGTGCGTCGTCGCTGGCTGGCCGAACGGCGGCGGCACAAGCCTGCCTGATCCCGCAGATTCTTCCGTCGAGGGAGCGAACGTGGACGACCGGATCTCACTGGCCGCGCAGCAACTCGCCCGGATGCGGGGCATGAATGCCCGGTATCACGATCGCTTCTTCTCCGACATCCGCTTTTCGACCCTGGTGACGCTGGCGTTGCTCACCGCCGGCTTCGCCGTGGACGAGAGACTGTTCCTGGCCATTCCGCCGATCGCCCTGATCGGTGCGGCTCAGACCGCGTTCGATGCGTCGTACCTGATCTTCTCGCGCCAGTACGCAACCCGGTTGGAGCAGCACCTCAACCGGGAACTCGGTCAGGATCTCCTGGTCGCCCACCGTCTCGAGGACGTCTACCTCTTCCCCCTCGATGAACGAAAGATCGTGACGCTGTCGCTCTCGAAGATGACCTGGTTCGGATTCATGACGGCGTTCTACACCGCGATCGGAGTGACGTCGTACGTGGTCGGGGTCATCCTGAGCCTCGGGGTGATCGAAGACCGCGGTGCGATCGCCTTCGGGGGGCTCTACCTGATCGCTCTCGCCGCCCTCACCGTGCTGACCCTGGCGGTGGGCATGTGGTGGTTCGTCGCCGGGGAAGGCGAGCGCCGGCTGAAAGCCGTACTGGACGACGCGTTCGGGGACACGGCGTGACCCTGCGGCACGTCGCACGTCGCACGTCGCACGTCTGATCGCCGACGCCGCGCCGCAGGCGCCTACCATCTTCGCCATGCCGGCAACCGTGGTCTTGGGCGCCCAATGGGGAGACGAAGGCAAGGGTCGGGTCACCGACGTATTCGCCGAACACGCCGACTACGTGGTCCGCTACCAGGGTGGGAACAACGCCGGTCACACGCTCATCATCGGTGATCAGCGCTTCGCGCTGTCGCTCATCCCGAGTGGCGTCATGTACCCGTCCTGCACCCCGGTGATCGCCTCCGGCGTGGTGATCGACCCCGGCGTCCTGCTCGACGAGATCGACAGGCTCGCCGCCCGCGGAGTCGACGCCTCCCGGCTCCGCATCTCCTCGAACGCCCATCTCATCATGCCCTACCACCGCAAGCTCGACGCGGTGATGGAGCGCTACCTGGGTCGCAACCAGATCGGAACCACCAAGAAGGGAATCGGACCGGCGTACACCGACAAGTACGCCCGCCGCGGCATCCGGGTCCAGGACCTGTTCGACCCGAGGATCTTCCGCGACAAGGTGGCGGCGGCGCTCGAGGACACCAACCGGCTCCTCACCCGGGTCTACAACCAGCTGCCCATGGAATCCGAGGCGGTCGCAGACGAATACCTCGGATACGCCGAGCGACTCCTCCCCTACGTCGACGACACCTCGCTCCTGCTGTGGGAGGCGCTCGAGCGTGGAGAGGAAGTGCTGTTCGAGGGCGCCCAGGGAACCCTCCTCGACATCGACCACGGGACGTATCCATTCGTGACCTCCTCCAATCCGACCGCCGGCGGCGCGGCGGTGGGAAGCGGGGTAGGGCCCAGGGCGCTCAACCGCATCGTGGGTGTCGCCAAGGCCTACATCTCCCGGGTCGGGACCGGCCCATTCCCCACCGAGCTCCACGACGACATCGGCGACACGATGATCGAACTCGGCGGCGAGTACGGGACGGTGACGGGACGGCGGCGCCGGTGCGGCTGGCTGGACCTCGTCGCCCTGCGCTACGCGGTCCGCATCAACAGCCTCAGCGAGCTGTTCATCACCAAGATGGACATCCTGTCCGCCTTCGACACGCTCAAGGTCGCCACCGCATACACGTCGCTCGGGGAACGGTACGAGTCGTTCCCGCGACAGCAGCGGGTGCTCTACAACTGCACTCCGGTGTACGACGAGTTGCCGGGGTGGAAGGTCGACATCAGCGGGTGCCGTGACTACGACGACCTCCCGGCTGCCGCCCGCGGGTACGTCGAGTACATCGAGGACGCCGTCGGGGTACCCGTCACGTTCGTCTCGGTCGGCCCGGAGCGCGACCAGCTCATTCGGCGATGAAGGTCCTCCTCATCGGGTCGGGAGCCCGCGAGCATGCCATCGGATGGGCCCTTGCCAGGAGCGAGGACCTGACCGAACTGCTCTCCCTTCCCGGCAACCCGGGTCTCGCCGAACTCGGTCCGGTGGTGGACGGTGTGTCGCCGACCGATGTCGGGGCCGTCGCGGCGCTGGCCGAATCCCAGGCCGTCGACCTCGTGGTCGTGGGGCCGGAGGCACCCCTGGCCGCCGGGCTGGTGGACGCGGTCCAGCGGACAGGCATCGCCGTCTTCGGGCCCGTCCGTGCCGCCGCTCGGCTGGAATCGTCGAAGGCGTTCGCCAAGGAGGTCATGGTGCAGGCCGGCATTCCCACGGCCGCGGCCGGCACCTTCACGGATCCCGACGCCGCCAAGGCCCACCTGGCCAGACAGGCCGGCCCGTTCGTGGTGAAAGCAGACGGCCTGGCGGCGGGCAAGGGCGTGCTCGTCACCGAATCGATCGCCGAGGCGGAGTCCTGGGTGGATCGCTGTTTCGGCGGCGGGTTCGGACTGGCCGGCGCCCGGGTCGTCATCGAGGACTATCTCGACGGCCCGGAACTGAGCGTGTTCGCGATCTGCGACGGGTCGGAGTTCAGGACGCTGGAACCCGCACGCGACTACAAGCGCCTGCTCGACGGAGACGGAGGCCCGAACACCGGCGGCATGGGCAGCTACTCGCCGGTCGACCTCCCCGCCGGACTGCTCACCACGATCGAGGAGGAGGTCATCGCACCCACGCTGCGAACGATGGCCGAGCGCGGGCACCCGTACCGCGGGTTCCTCTACGCCGGCCTGGCCCTCACCTCCACCGGGCCCCAGGTGATCGAATTCAACTGCCGCCTCGGCGACCCGGAGACCCAGGTCGTGCTGCCCCGACTCGAAACCGACCTCCTGGGGCTTCTCCACGCCGCATGCACCGATGGGCTCACCGGCTCGCGGCTGCGCTGGAACGACACCGCGCACGTCAACGTCGTCCTGGCGGCCGGGGGATATCCGGACGCCCCCCGCAAGGGCGACCCCATCACGGGGCTCGACCGGGTGGGCCCCGACGTCGCCGTGTTCCACGCAGGCACCCGGGCCGACGGCCGGTCGTTGCGCACGTCGGGGGGCCGTGTTCTGAGTGTGGTGGGTTCCGGACCGGATCTCGCCTCTGCCCGCAGGCGGGCCTACGCGGCGGCGGGCCTGATCGAGTTCGCAGGCAAGCAATACCGCTCGGACATCGCCGTCGCCTGATCAGTCGAGCGCCGAGGCCACTGCCCCGGCGAGGTCACCCCGGTCTTCCACCTCGATCTCGGCGAGCCTCATCCATTCCGCCATCGCCACCAGCTCGCCTGCCAGCTCACGGGCGACACGGGGACGGTCGATGCCGCCCTCGCCGTACGCACCTCGCACCAGCAGGCGGCCCCCCGCCCGATCGGCCTTGAGATCGACACGGCCGACCAGCCGGTCGTCGAGCAGAAACGGGAGCACGTAGTAGCCGTACACCCGCTTCGGCTCGGGGACGTAGATCTCGATGCGATATCGGAAGTCGAACAGGCGCTCGGCCCGATCGCGGAACCAGACCACCGGGTCGAACGGGGCCAGCAAGGCACGCGCTCGGATCGAGCGGGGGATGGAGAGGTCGGGGTCGAGATACGCCGGTCCCTTCCAACCGGGCACCTCGACCTCGACGATCTCTCCGTCGTCCGCCAGACGCTCGAGCAGGGGGCGGGCATCCGTCGGTCGGATCCGGTAGTAGTCGGCCAGATCGGGGACTGCCCCTATCCCGTGGTGGCGAACCGCCCGGCGCAGCAGCCGGCGTCTGGCCGCGGTCGGGTCCACCTCCGGCGCCTCTCGCAGACTGTCCGGAATCACCCGGTCGGCGGTGTCGTAGACCTTGGTGAAGTTGGGCCGGTCCGCCACTGCCAGCCTGCCGGTGACGAAGAGCCACTCCAGCGCGACCTTCCCCTTTCCCCACCCCCACCACGGGCCGGTCCTCTCACCGCCCTCTGAGAGATCGGAGACGGTGAGCGGACCGCGCTCGTGAACCTCGTCGTGGATCCGATCGAGGAACTCGGGGTGGTCACGGATGATCCGTTGAATCGAATTCCAGGGCCGGGCGCCGCGCATCCGGTGACCCATCAAGGGCCAGTCGTCGATGGGCAGCATCGACGCCTCGTGACCCCAGTACTCGAAGAGCTCGCCGGACCTCCACAGCCATCGGTCGAGGGCGCCGGTGTCGTACGCACCGAGCCGGGCGAAGAACGGCAGGTAGTGGGCACGGGCGATCACATTCACCGAGTCGAGCTGAACCAGTCCGACGTGATCGAGCACCCGGCGCAGATGGCGAACGTCGACCCGCCCGGGACGAGGACGGTGAAGCCCCTGGGCGGCGAGCGCCGCCCGTCTGGCTCGGTCGATCGACATCGTTCGGACCAAAGGAACTCCTCCTCTCTGCAGAGGGGAGGATATGGACCGCGAACCGCGGGCGAATCAGTCGTCGGACTCGCCCGGACCGCCGGGATCCCCGACGCCGTCCGGCTTGCCCCTGTCCTTCTCCATCTTGATCTTGGCCTGCTGCGCCTTCAGGTCCTTGTATGCCCGGGCGAGCACGCTCTGGTCCCGGCCCGGAGCCAGATTGGACGGGCTCTCGTCGTTCAACAGCATCTCGAGTACTGCGGCGGCCTGATCCGGTCCCGCCGGAAGGTCCTCCCCTGCCGCGACCAGCTCAGCCGCCCTGGCCTGCGCCAGCGCGCTGACGGCCAGGTAGGCCTTGTGCAACTGGGGATTCGCACACGCTCCCTGGCAGGCTTCGATCTGGGCGTCTGCGGCCTCCAGCCCGGCGGCGAATCCGCGCTGGGACACGGCGAGGGCGACCTCGTTGTCGGCGGCGGCCCCTGCCGAGCCGACCGCGACCGACAGCGCCAACGTCCCCACCACCAGGGATCCGACCAGCTTGCGGACACTGAACATCTCAGAGAGGTGAGTCCCGGGGATTCCGAGGGCGTTACAGATCCAGCGCATCGCCGTACTCCGGACAGATCAGCCTCACCGAGGCACCGAGCACCACGCCACCGAGCAGGTAGTCGTCTTCGGCAACCTCCTCACCAGACGATCCGAGGGCGGCCGCGTATGCGCCCAGCACCGACTCGATCGACAGACCCTCGTCGAGCAACTCACAGAACAGCCGGCCCGTCACGATGAACGACTCCGGGTCCTCGAAGGCCTGGCCCTCGTGGACGGTTCCCGCCATGGCATCGTCGATGGCGGCGAGGAAGAGCGCCAGAGCGGGAACGTCCTCGGAGGGGATCGGGTCCGGCTCGTCCGGTGCCGTGGGAGTGGTCGCCGGAGGGGCGGTGGTGGTGGACGCGGGCGGAGAGGACTCGAAGGTCGCCCCCGAGTCTCCGCATGAGGTCAACACCAGGACCATTGCCAACACCGTGATCGATCGACGCATGAACATCATCAGCGTACGGCAACGGAGCGCCGATGCCAGCTGCGAGCCGGCCCTCTGGCAAGATGTCCCTGGCATGATCCCTCGATACTCCCTGCCCGAGATGGCCTCCATCTGGACCGACGAGAACCGTCTGGCCGCGTGGAAGGCGGTCGAGGTCGCGGTGGTGGAAGCCTGGGTGCGGGAGGGGCTCGCTCCGCCGGAGGCGGCACGAGCGGCGAGCGAAGCCCGCCTCCCCACGCCGGGTGAGGTTGCCGAGCGGGAACAGGTCACCAACCACGACGTGGCGGCATTCGTCGACCTCCTGGCAGCCAATACCGCCACCGGAGGCGAGTGGATCCACTACGGCCTCACCTCCTCGGACGTGCTCGACACCGCCGGCGCCGTGTTGCTGCGCGATGCGGCCGATCTGCTGGTGACCGCCACCGCCGAACTGTTCGAGGTGGCACGACGCCGGGCGGTCGAGTTCCGGGCTGCGCCGATGATCGGACGAACCCACGGCATATGGGCGGAGCCCACCTCGTTCGGACTCAAGCTGGCCAACTGGGCGTTCGAGATCGCCCGGGATCACGAGCGCCTCACGCGGGCGCGCCGGGCGGTGGTCGTGGGGAAGATCAGCGGCGCGGTGGGGACGTATGCCCACACCCCTCCCTCGGTCGAACAGTACGTCTGCACCAACCTCGGCATCGGCGTGGAGGACGCCTCCACACAGGTGGTTCATCGTGACCGGCACGCCGAACTGCTCCTGGCGATCGCCCTGACCGGCGCTTCTCTGGAGAGATTCGCCACCGAGATCAGGCACCTCCAGCGATCCGAGGTCGGGGAGGTCCGCGAGGCGTTCCGGCAGGGCCAGAAGGGCTCGTCGGCGATGCCGCACAAACGCAACCCGATCCTGGCGGAGAGGATCTGCGGGATGGCGCGGCTGCTCCGCGGCTACGCCCAGACCGCAATCGAAGACGTCGCCCTGTGGCACGAACGAGACATCAGCCATTCGTCGGCGGAGCGGGTGATCCTCCCCGATGCCACCATCGCCCTGCACTACATGCTGGTGCAGTTCACCGGCTTGCTCGATCGCCTGGATGTCGACGTCGACCGCATGCGGTCGAACCTGGAATCAACCCGTGGCCTGGTCTACTCCCAGGCGGTCCTGCTCGAGTTGATCGAGACAGGATTGAGCCGAGACGCTGCCTACCGGATCGTCCAGCGCAACGCCATGCGTGCGTGGGACGAGGGCACGTCTCTTCACGATCTTCTCGCGGCGGACCCCGAGGTCACCCTCGACTCGACGCGCCTCGCCCGGTGTTTCTCGCCGGAGCGATTCCTCGCCAATACGAGGATCGTGTTCGACCGCCTGGCCTCTCTCGATCTGGGGTGAGCCTCACCCGGCGCGGGCCGGCGGGTACACCGACCCGAGGACCTCGTTGAAGGTCTTGGTCGGAATCAGCACCGCGCCGCCGGCCCTCGTGCGCATGTCGGAGACAGGAATGCCGAAACGGATGATGCCGTCGCGCCCGAGCGACCTGTAGCGGAACCCGATCGACGCCGCGTCCGACACCGTGAATCCTGCGTCCATGCGAACCACGCTCGACAGGTTCGACAGCGCCTCGGTCAAGGCTCCCAGCGACGAGTAC
>DATCZS010000032.1:0-7840 GCA_036525795.1 Acidimicrobiia bacterium
CCGGACACGCCGCTGCCGGAGGCGGTCTCCGCCGGCAGTGAGCCCTATCTCGTGGTCGGCGCGATGGCGGGCGGTTGACGCCACTCCCGACGACGGGTTGGCGCTCCCGGTAGCCTGGGTCCATGCGCATCGGTCTCATCACCCCCCTCAACGGTCGTCCCGGATCCGCCACCCCCGCCCCCACGTGGGCGTCGATCAACCGGCGGGCGGCTGCGGCCGAGCAGGCAGGCTTTGACGTGTTCGTCTTCGAGGACGCGCTGCTGTACCGAGGCGAGGAGCACACGAATGGCTGTTGGGAGTCGATGGCCGTCGCCGCCGCGCTGGCCGCATCCACCGAACGGATCGAGATCGGGCAGTCGGTGGTCAACTCTCCCTACCGGTCGCCCGCCCTGGTGGCGAAGCTGGCCGACACCATCGACGAGATCTCCGGGGGGAGGTACGTGCTCGGGATCGGTGCAGGCAACACCGCGGACTCGGACTACGAGGCGTTCGGTTTCCCCACCGATCGCCGCTACTCGAGATTCGCCGAGGCGATCCGGGTGATCCATGGCCTTCTCAAACACGGATCGGTCGACTTCGCCGGCGAGCACTACACGGCCCGCCAGGCCGAGTTGGTGCTGCGCGGCCCCCGTCCCGAGGGGCCGCCCATCAACATCGCCGCAGGGGGCCCGAAGATGCTGCGACTCGTCGCCCGGTATGCCGACGCATGGAACTGGTGGGGATGGGATGAGACGTTCGACGCGCTGAGCACCAGGATCGGTCCCATCGTCGAAGAGCTGGGGCGTGCCTGCGAGGAGGAGGGTCGCGACCCGACGACCGTCGGCCGCACCTTCGACCTCTACTCGGTGGTCCCGCCCGGGTTCCCGACCGAGGACAGCCGGATGGAGCACCCGGTGACAGGAAGCTCCGCCCGGATCGCCGAATTCATCCTCGGGTTGAGCGCGTTCGGCTTCGATGAGGTGCGGTGCGACCTCTCGGTCAAGTCCGTCGATGCCGTCGAGGCGATGCAGGAGGTCGTCGAGCTCGTCCACGCCGGCTGACTCCGCCCTCGCCGTTTCGCCGCCGGGCCTCGCCTGACGGGTTCGCCGGCCCTCGTCTGATGGGCTCCGGCTGTGCGCAACCGCCCGGAGCTCATAGCATCGCCCGATGCGACCGATGGGACGCCGCCGCGGGTTCGGCCGGGTCGAGGGTGAACGCCTCCGCTTCGAGCGAGCACAGCTGGATCAGTTCCGGCGCCTGTTCTCGTTCATCCGGCCATATCGCCGCTGGCTGCTGCTGGCCACAGTGGGGGTCTCGGTATCGGCGGCCCTGGGGCTGGTGTTCCCCCAGGTGATGGGAACTCTGGTCGACACCGCCCTCGAGGCGTCTGGAACCGCCCGGCTCGACAACATCGCCCTCCTGCTTCTCGGAGTGTTCGCAGTCCAGGCCCTCTTCAACTACCTGCGCATCTACGCCCTGGCGATCGTGGGCGAAGGGGTGGTCGCCGACCTGCGGAGTTCGGTGTTCACCCGGGTCGTCCACCTCCCCGTTCCGTTCTTCGACGGGCGCAAGACCGGGGAGATCACCTCCCGGCTCACATCGGATGTGGCGGTCGTGCAGTCGACCGTCTCGGGGGCGGTCGCCCAGGCGCTGTTCCAGGGGATCACCCTCGTCGGCGGAGTCGTGCTGCTGCTCCTGCTCAGCCCGCTGCTGTCTTTGGCGGTGCTCACGTTCCTCCCGATCGTGATCATCGGCGGGGCATTCTTCGGCCGCAGGCTGCGGGTGATCTCCACCCAGTTCCAGGATCAGGTCGCCACCGCCAATGCCTACGCCGACGAGTCGATCGCCTCGATTCGAGTGGTGAAGTGGTTCACCGCCGAGGGCGAGGCCGGCCGCCAATACGACCGGGACATCCGCTCGTCGTACGCCATCGCCATCCGGCGGGCGCGCTGGCGGGCGGTGTTCGTCCCGTTCGTCACCTTCGTCGCCTTCGGCACCCTGTCGATGGTGCTGTGGGTGGGCGGCCGCCAGGTGATCGCGGGCACCCTCACCACCGGCGAACTGGTGACGTTCCTGCTCTACACGCTGTCTGTGGCAGGAGCGATCGGCGCGTTCACCGGCCTCTACTCCCAGCTGCAGGAGGCGCTTGGAGCGTCGAAGCGGATCTTCGAACTCCTCGACGAGGACCCCGAGGTTGCCGAGGCACCGGATCCGGTGATCATCGACCGCATCGCCGGCTCGGTGCGGTTCGAGGGAGTCGCCTTCCGCTACCAGGGCAGAGAGGCCGGGGTGCTGAGCGGCATCGACCTGGCGGTCGCCCCGGGTGAGGTGGTGGCCCTGGTCGGGCCGAGCGGAGCGGGCAAGTCAACATTGGTCCAGCTCATCCCCCGCTTCTATGACGCCACCGCCGGACGGGTGCTGGTCGACGGAGTGGACGTTCGCGACCAGTCGCTCGCGTCGCTGCGGGGGGCGATGGCGGCCGTTCCCCAGGAGGTACAGCTGTTCTCTGGCACGATCTCGGAGAACCTGCGGATCGCCAAGCCGGATGCCACCGACGCCGAACTCGAGGAGGCGTGCCGGATCGCCAACGCCCATGACTTCATTTCGGGGTTCCCGGACGGCTATCGGACGCTGGTGGGAGAACGGGGCATCAAGCTGTCTGGCGGCCAGCGCCAGCGGGTGGCCATCGCCCGGGCGGTGCTGGCCGACCCCCGCATCCTCATCCTGGACGAGGCGACCAGCTCGCTCGACGCCGAGTCGGAGGCAGCGGTGCAGGACGCCCTGGAGCGCCTCATGCGCGGCCGCACCACCCTGGTGATCGCCCACCGCCTCAGCACGGTTCGAGCCGCAGACCGTCTGGTGGTACTGGCCGACGGGGCCATCGTCGAAGAGGGCACCCACGACGAACTGGTCGAGGCGGGGGGACTGTACGCCCGCCTCTCGGACCGTCAGCTGATGACCTGATCGCTCAGCCCGAAGCCTCGAGGCGCAGGGTGAAGGTGTCGAGTGGCTCCACGTCTTCCTCCCACGGGCGGCGATAGATCAGCGTCAGGTCTTCGGTGCCCACCTCAGTGATCTCGAAGGTGAATTCGAAGGTTCCCGGTGCACCGAGGGCGTCCGACTCCGGGGTGAACACCGGCTCGCCCACCTGCACGCACACCGGCACCTCGGCCGGTACCACCTCCCAGGCGTAGCCGGTGGTCGGGTTCCCCGGGAGCTGGACTACGAAGGTGTCGCCGACATGGACTTGGACGGTCTCTCCTTCGGACGAGTCGGTGAAGGGCCCGAGCCCCCCGCACGCCGTCAGGCCGAGAATCAGGGTGAACGCCAACGCGGCGCGAAACATGCTCAACCTCCAACTCGAGCATCGATCGGCACCGGGCCGGCGGCAAGGGCCGGAGGTCGGGATCCGCCGCCGCCCTCGTCCCCGATCCGACGGCGCATCGGATACCGTGCCCCCATGTCGATGCCCGAGACCCACATGGATCCCGTCAACGCCGCCGGCCGGTTCCTGCTCGAGTTGGTCGCGGCATACGGGATCGGGGCCGGGATCCGACACGCCACCGGCAGCTGGATCCTCACCGTGGCGGTGGTGGCCGTGGCACTGGTGGTGTGGGGCAGGTTCCGGGTGCCGGACGACCCGGGCCCGGCTCCACGACCGGTGTCCGGTGCGGTCCGCCTCGCCATCGAGGCCGTGATCCTGGGCGGCGGTGTGGCGGGTGTGTGGGCGGTCCACGGGCCCACGCCCGGCGCGGTGTTCCTGGCGGTTCTCGTGGCGCACTACGCCACCACGCCGCGGCGCCTGCGCCACGTGCGCTCCTTCCGTTGAACGGAGGCGGGCGTCACCGCCGGCGGGAAGGCCCCCATCGCGGAGGTTTCACTCGTGTCGAGACCACGGGGCCTCGGGCTCGGGTTCGAAGGCCTAGAACACCGTGTAGCCGCCGTCGATGGTGATGACGTCGCCGGTGTGCCAGAGAGAGGCGTCGCTTGCCAGGTACACCGCGATGCCCTCGAAATCAGACGGGGCGCCCCAGCGGCCGCCGGGGATCCGCGGCAACACCCGCTGGGTGAATCCTTCGCTGTCGAGCAGGCCGGTGGTCATGTCGGTGTCGATCCAGCCCGGCACCACCGCGTTGGCCCTGATCCTGTAGCGGCCGAACTCGACCGCCAGCCCGCGGGCGATGGCGATCGCCCCCGCCTTGGTGGCGGCGTAGTGCTCGCCGCGGGGCATCCCCATCACAGACGACACCGAGGCGGTCAGCACCAGCGACCCGCCCTCGCCCCGTTCCACCATGTGGCGGGCGGCGGCCTGCAGGGTGAGGAACGCCCCCTCGGAGTTGACCCGGAAGATGTCTCGCCACTCCTCGATGGTCATCTCGACGAACCGGGTGCCGCGGCTGCCGACGCCGGCATTGGCGAACATCGAATCGACCCGGCCGAACCGGTCGAGCGTCGTCGCCATCGCCGCCTCGACATCGGCGGCCGATGTGACGTCGCAGCGCACGCCGATGGCCGTCGCCCCCAGGGCCTCCAGTTCGTCGACGGCGACCGCGTTCTTCTGCTCGTTGCGACCCCAGACCGCCACCGAAGCGCCGGCCCTGGCGAGGCCGCGAGCAAACCCCAGCCCGATGCCGCCGTTGCCGCCGGTGACGACTGCCGCCCGGCCGCTCAGGTCGAACATGTCCATGGCTCGTCCTCCTTCGGCCGCACCCTATCGAGCACCGCCGTCAGATGACCGCCCGGACGATCAGGTCGCACCTTCCCGTTCGTCCTCGACGACCCCTCGGTGCCGGCATCCCTGCCAGGCCTCGCGTCAGCCTCTGATCCTCGCAGCGTTCGTGAGGGAAGTGAGGGCTGCGCGCGCCACATCCAGCGCCTCGTCGAGATCGATCGGCTCCCCTGCCGATTGCGCGGGAAGGTTCTCGAGTGCTCGGCTTCGGAGCCGCCCGACGGTGGGGTTCTCGACCATGTGTGCCTCGACTCTCCATCGGTCGAGGGCCGCCAGCACCGTCCACGCCCGCTGATCGCCGGCCGAAGACACGGTCAACGCCCCCATCTCGAGGCATGACATCGCCACGCCGATGGTGGGTGCCTCCTCCAGCCGCGTCGGAAGCGAGTCGAGCACGAGCCGCGCAGCCCGTTCCACATTCCCCCTCGCCAGCGACACCCGGGCGAACCCGAGCCGGATGATCGGCCCGTAGAACGGGCCGGCATCACCGTCGACGGTCATCGCCTGCTCCGCCTCGACCGCCAGAGCCTCCGCTCCCCCCGTGTCCCCTTGGTCGATCAGGTAGGGGATCAACTCGAGAGCCAGCCGGCAGACGTAGTTGTGAATACTTCCCCGACGCGCCGTCTCAAGTCCTCGTTCCAGGCAGTGCCGGGCTCGTGCCGGGTCGTCCGCGTACGCGGATACCACCGCCGCCCCCTCCCAGGCCATCGGGACCGCCCAGTTCGGCCCGACGATCGACCGAGCCGCCTCCAGCGCTCGTTCGATCGCCTCCTCGGCCTCGGCCTGGCGGCCGAGCATGGCGAGAATCCGTCCGCGGCGGTCCTGGGCGTGACAAACACCGACCGCCATCAACCGGTGGACGGGCGATGCGAGGATGCGGTCACATGCTGCCAGCGCCTCTTCGAGATGGCCACTGTCCATGGCGGTGGCGGCGAAGTACCAGTCCCAAAACGAGAACGGGTATCCCTGCGAGACCGCCAGGATCAGCTTCTGGGCCACCTCGTATCCCTGCAGGCTGTGTTCGAGCAGCACGGCGATTGCCAGTTCGGCCTCCTGTGCCTGGAGCGGATGGCGGTCACGCCCCCGTTCGATCGCCTTCTGAAAGCACTGTCGTGACTCATGCCATCGACCGACCCTCCCGTAGGCCTGCCCGAGATTGAGGAGGGCGTCGATCAGGCCGTATTCGTGGTCCAGCGCCTCGGCGCGGCGCAACCCTTCGAGCTGCAGCTCGAGCATCGTCTCTTGCTCGATGGTGGCCGAGAAAGCCCAGACCGCTCCCTCCAGCGCCCCCAACGCCACCACCGGGTCCTCGCCGGTGACCACCGGCATTCCACGGTCGAGCCAGGACAGATACCGGCGGGACTACCCGGACTGGAAGTAGAACGCCAGCCAGCCACCATTCGCCAGAATGCGCAGGGCATCGGTGGCGCGACCGGCGTCGAGCGCCGACTCGATGGCGAGGATCAGGTTGGACAGGTCTTCCAGGAGGAACCCAACCAGCCGGACTACTGCCGCGGTGTCCGCCGCCGTCGTCGGCTCCAGGACCGGCTGCCCCACCGCCTCGAGCAGATCGAGGTAGTAGTCGACAAGGCGATCGCCAAACTCATCGAGCCCGCCGTCGCCCGCCTGTTCGGCGGCGAAGTGGCGGACCTGTTCCAGGAGGCGGAATCGGGTGGCCCGCCCGTCCACCTTCCTGATAGCGACGAGAGAATGGTCGACCAACTCATCCAGCGCCGCGTCTACCGATACCCGAGACAACGGCGGGGCGGAGCAAACCGCCATCGCCTCCTCCCGCCACCAGCCATTCCGGAAGGCCGCCAACCGCTGCAGCAAGAGCTGTTGATCCGGGTCGAGCAGTTGATAGGACCAGCCGATCGCCGCCCGCATCGTTCGATGGCGCGGGTCGGGATCGGAGGAAGACCGGAGGAGATCCAGCTGTTGTGGCAGCGCGCCGGCGATCTCACCCAACGACAGGTACCGGGTGCGCGCCGCCGCCAGTTCGATCGCCAGCGGCAGACCCTCCACCCCCCGACAGACTTCGCCCACGAGGTCCAGGTGCTCGGTACCGATCTCCCGCTGCCCCGCCGCAGCCGCCCGATCGAGGAACAGCCTCACGGCCGCCGAGCCACGAATGCGGTCCGGAGGGTCCTCCGCTTTCGGAACCGGTAGTGGATCGACCGCGGCAATCGCTTCTCCGGCGACATGCAGCGGCTCCCGCGAGGTCGCCAACACACGGAGCTGAGACGTCGTTGCCAGCAGCGAACCGATCACGTCGGCGGCGGCACGGCGCACGTGCTCACAGTTGTCCACCACCAGGAGCGTCTCGGTGGTAGCGAAAGCTTCGGTCAGCGCCGCCAGCGGGCCCGCCGGCCCTGGGTCGATTCCCAACTGCGCCGCCGCCATCTCGGCAACCTCCGCTCCGGAACCCACCCTCAGCAGATCGATCAACCAGGTGCCGTGGGTGTACTGGTCGAGCGACTCACTCGCAACCTGCAGTGCGAGCCGGGTCTTGCCTGTGCCGCCTGGTCCACACAACGTGACCAGACGGTGACCGGCCAGCAGTCGGGGCACCTCGCGCAACTCGGCCCGCCGTCCGACGAAGCTGCTCAGCTGTGACGGCAAGTTGTGCGCACACGCGTGCAGTGTGCGAAGCGGCGGATGATCCGAAGGGAGGCCCGGGACCCCCACCTGTCGAATGGAGATCGGATCGGCCAGACCGCGCAGATGATGCGACCCGAGGTCGCGGAACCGCAGACCGGACTCGCCGAACTCGACGACAGCTGCTTCGGAGATCAGTACCTGACCGCCGTGGCCGGCGCCCATCAGCCGGGCGCAGCGGATCACTTCCGGTCCGAAGACGTCTCCATCTCGTTCGAGCACCTCCCCGGCGTGAACCGCCATGCGCACCGGCAAGCCAAGACCCACCGGAGGGTCCGGCCACAATCGCTTCTGGGCCTCGACCGCCGCTCGCAGGCACGCGCCCACCTCCGGGAAGACGGCGAGCATCCCGTCGCCGGTCCCCTTCACCACCCGCCCACCGAAGGCCTCCACCGCGTCGCTGAGCACCCGGTCGTGCCGGGCGACGAGCCGACTCATCGCAGCAGGGTCGTCCTCCCAGCGTCTCGTCGATCC
>DATCZS010000033.1:0-2103 GCA_036525795.1 Acidimicrobiia bacterium
TGTGGCTCAACCAGCGGTCCTGAGCGGTCGGGGCCCGCGTACGCAGGGTCCTTCGATGGCGGATCGACGTAGTAGTCGAAACACGCCGTGAACTGATAGCTCGTATCCGGTGTCGCTCCCGCGACTTCAAACGAGAATGGAACGACGTCGCCTTCGAAGTAGTTTGGGTTCTGGCCCGGCGTCCACCCACGGTTCGGCGCCGGGTCCCAATTGGTGAACTTGTCGGCGATCAAGCCACCCAACTCTGTGGCCGCACGTGCCGGTGGGGCCATCAGCACCACCACCTGCAGCAAGTACAGCAATACGAAAAGCGCAGCGGCGATCGCCGTTCTGCGCTGTGCGATTGCACTCATGTTGTATGCCTCCCCTGGCTTGTTGCCCATGTTCCTGGGGGAGGGCCGGTCTCACCACTGGCTCACTGCAGTTCATAGGTGACCGAATTCGAACTGCAGGTCACAGCCTCCCACTTTGCCCCGCCACTCTCCGTGGCTCTACAGCACTCTGTGTAGCACATCGGCCGGAGCCGACAAGCCGAAATCGTGATGAGGGCGTAGGCCCCGAGGATCATTTCCTGCGTACGCGGGCCCCGACCGCTCAGGACCGCTGGTTGAGCCACACCCCGTGCACCCGGCGGGTCCGCCGGTGCGGATTGCCTGCCCCCACCAGCACCAAGGCCCCGACCGCGCCCATCCACAGGGCGAACAGGGACAGCTGTTCCCCTACGGCTCCTGTGAACGGCAAGGTGCTCACGGTGACCGGCGGGACGGTGGTGGTCGTCGAAGAGTCGTCGCCGGGAGGAGGAGGAGGAGGAGGAGGAGGAGGAGGAGGACTCGTCGTCACGGTGGTACCGCCCACCGACGTCCGGTAGATGCCGGCATCCCAGGTGAGGTCGACCTCCCCGGTTGCCAGGTCGATCGGTCCGGTGCAGATGGCGTTGCTGTCGATCGCGCTGTTGGCACCCTGGCGGATCGGGCTGTAACGGTATTCGAACGACGAGCTCGACCCCGCCTGAAAGGCCTCGCCCACCACCGCGGCGCTGCCCGGGAAACCCACCGAGTAGATGCCCGCAGGAAGATCGTCGAACAGGTAGAGCCCGGCGGCGTCGGTCACGTCGACGGCGAGAGCCGCCCCGACACAGTTGCCACCGGCGAAGAGTCGAACCGCCACCCCGCTCACCGGCACCGAGCCGGCGTTCTGGAGCCCATCGGCGTCGGTCTCGTACCAGACGAAGTCCCCGATCGCCCCCAGCTGCCGCCGAGAAGTCGTCGAGGTGGAGGTCGAAGACGTCGTCGTGGTCGTGGTTGTCGTCGTCGTTGTGGTGGAAGTCGTCGTCGTGGTCGAGCCGTCGGGCACACAGAAGCTGATGTGGCTCAACCCGTAGTACGAGCCGTTGTTGGGGTTCACCGGCGAATGCAGCCCCGTATCGGCGGAGGCGCCTCCCGCATAGCGGTAGAGATTGCCGTCGGGGCCACCCTTGACGAACACCGCCTGGATCAGCGCCCCTGAGGCACTCCAATCGAACACAGCACCATTCGCAGTCGAGCGCACGTCGATGGTGATCGAACCGGCACCGGGGCCGAGCGGATAGGTGCCGTCGGCGATCTGTCCGTTCTCGAGCCGCACGACCTCTTCGAGCCCGGTGGCGGCTTGGCAGTTGAGATTGCCTTCGAAGAACACGGGGGCGACGTCTGCTGCTTGAACGGGGCCGACCGACACGAACAACGCCGACGTCAGAAGCATGGCCAACGTGACCAGCCCCAGCGCCCTCCTGCCCCTCCGGTTCATCTGCACTCGCCTCCCCTACTAGGTGGGGAGGGCCGGTCTCACCACTGGCTCGACACAACCCCTAGGTGACCGATTCGCGGGTTGTGCGTCGACGCCTCCCTGTTGCCCACTGGGCGAACCCGTCAGGGATCGCCCCTCCCTCTCACGAACTGCACGTGAAGAAGCGAGTGTCGCGGAATCCGGTCACCAATGCAATAGGACGCGGGACCAAGATCGCCGCTGGAGACGCAAGGCATCAACGAGCTTGTCTTGGGTGGGTTCGCCTGCCGCGGCCGAAACCCACCCCTTTGACTATCTCCCGCTCTGGCGAACCGGGGT
>DATCZS010000034.1:0-7695 GCA_036525795.1 Acidimicrobiia bacterium
GGCCCCCCGCCGCCTCTGGCTCGACTCCTCCCAGCGACGCCACCCAGGACATCACCCGGAGCATGCCCAGCGGCTGGACTCCGGAACCGGCCGGGCTGTCCGTCCCGATGACGACACGGCCGAGCTCCCCGCGCTCGGCGACGGTCGCAACGACCGCGATCGCCGCCTTGACGTTGCCGTTGTGAACGATCTCCACCCGGGCCGACGTCTCGTCGAGGATCCGCACAACCTCGTCGAGAGGCAGCGCAGTAGGCCCACCGTTCGTGTGACCGGCGACATCCGGCTGAACGGCGACGACGAAATCGGCGCCGATCACCCCGCTTCCGGGGATGGAAGCACCACCGGTGTGCACCATGACCTTCATCCCGTGCGCCTGCGCCCAGGCCGTCATCTCGCGGGCGACCTCCGGATCCTTGACCCCAGAGATCCCGATCTCGGCCACGAGCTTCACCCCCTGCGCCGCCATTTCGGCGAAGTCCGCCTCGGTGAGGCCCGGCTCGAGCATCACCGCCCCGGCATGGACCTTGACCCCGGCCGGGCGGAGGTTGGCGAACGACTTGCACGCGAGAACCGTGAGCGCCTTGACTCCGGCGGGATCCTTGGGCCGACCCGGGGTATGGGGCTCACCCGCAGAGATCATCGTCGTGACTCCCCCGTGGGAGCTCGACTCGATGAAGTCCGCCTGGCGCTGTCGGGGCGTGTAGTCGCCCACGACCGGGTGCACGTGGTTGTCGCACAAACCGGGGACAACGGTCGCCCCGCCGGCATCCACAACCGGCAGTCCGGAGGGGACGTCACCCCCGATGGCGGCGATCACGCCGTCGGCGACGACGATCGTGTCGGCGTCCACGGTGGCCGCGGACATGTCCCCGGAGACGATCGTCCCGATGTTGGTGATGGCGAGCTCTGTCACCGCAGGCCGTCCTCCCCCACTATGTCCTCCACCTGCAGCCCACCGATACGCGGCAGGGGCCTCCCCCCATCGGTGACGGCGACCGCAATCACCAGTTCATCGTCTGCGGGGGCGTCCACGATCCTCAGTTCGACTGCGTCGAAGTGGCTCCTGACGAAGGCGGCGTCCTTGAAGTGAGTAGGGATGTCGAGCGGCGTCCCGGGGCCTCCCCGTTTCTTTGCCGAGGGGATGATCGCCTTGCCCCCGCCGCAGGCCTCCCTGAAGGGTGCACCGAACTTGGGGTGCAACATCGCTCCGACGTGCTCCAACTCGCCTGCCATGCCGGTGATCCCTCCTTTCCCGTACCCGTGCACGGGCTTGCCGTCGAGTTGGGCGACCGCAGCCGTCGCCAGCATCGCGGCCAGGTCCACACTCGCATCCGAGAGGTCACTCAGGTCTTCGACATACCGCCCGGCGTGGGGATTGGTGAGCACTGCGGCCGCTATGACGCGGCGCACCGGCGGGTTCACCTTCTGTGCGGCCTCCATGCGGATCTCGTCGACCACCGTGACGAGCTTGCGAAGTTCCATCCTGGGTCCTCCCCTGTGCCTCGGCCGCGATCCTACGCGAAGGGGGCGTAGGGTATGGTCGCCGTGGCGTATCTGGCCCCTACCGATCTTGTCGAGGCGCTGGAGATGGTGGCGCGCCCCGGATTCACGATCCTCGCCGGGGGAACAGACTTCTATCCGGCGCGCGTTGGGAGCCCGCTGGACGACGACGTCGTCGATATCACCGGGGTCGATGGCCTCAGAGGGATCACCGCCGAGGACGGCGTACTGAGGATCGGGGCGCTCACCACTTGGAGTGAGGTGGCCCGGGTCGACCTGCCGCCGGGATTCAGATCCCTCCAACAGGCGGCCCGCCAGATCGGTGGCGTGCAGGTCCAGAACGTCGGGACCGTCGGCGGCAACCTGTGCAACTCTTCACCTGCCGCGGACGGCATACCCCCGCTGCTCACCCTCGACGCCCGGGTCGAGCTGATGTCGGCCGGAAGAACTCGGGTCCTGGCCCTCGACGAATTCCTCATCGACTATCGCAAGACGGCGATCGCTTCCGGCGAGATCCTCACCGCGGTGCTGGTGCCGCCTCTTCCTGTGCAGACATTCAGCACATTCCTCAAGCTCGGCGCACGCCGCTACTTGGTGATCTCCATCGCAATGGTGGCGGCGGCCTTGAGCGTCGAGGCGGGGACCGTCACCCGGGCCAGGGTCGCCATCGGCGCCTGCTCACCGGTCGCAGTGCGTGCCCGCGACCTGGAGGAGTCGCTGATCGGCAGGGAGCCGTCGCCAACGCTCGCCGAGGTGGCGGCCCCCCGGCACCTGGAGGTGCTTTCGCCGATCGACGACGTGCGGGCCCCGGCATCGTATCGAAGGGAAGCGGCGCTCACCCTGGTCCGGAGGGCGCTGGCCGAATGCGGGGAGGCGCTGTGATCTGGTTTCGGGTCAACGGCTCCCTGGTGGAGGTGGAGGCCGCCCGGCTGCGCCGGCTCACCGACGTCCTCCGCGACGATCTCGGGCTCACCGGGACGAAGGTCGGCTGTGAAGCCGGCGACTGCGGGGCTTGTTCGGTGCTCCTCGATGGCGAAGTCGTCAACGCCTGCACCGTCCCCCTCGGAAGGATGTCCGGCCGCGAGGTGACCACGGTCGAGGGGCTGGCCCCCGATGGGACGCTCAATCGCCTCCAGCGGTCCTTCCTCGGCCACGGCGCCGCGCAATGCGGGATATGCACACCGGGAATGCTGGTCTCGGCGACCGCCCTGCTCGACAGGGTCTCTCGGCCCACGGAATCCGAGGTCAAAGATGCCCTCGGCGGGGTGCTGTGCCGTTGCACCGGCTATCGAAAGATCATCGACGCGGTCCTCGCCGCACCCGACTACGCCGAGGAGCCCCTCGATGCTCCCCCCGGCAAGGCGGTAGGTCGCCGCATCGAGAGGGTCGACGGGATCCCCAAGGTGGACGGCAGCGATGTGTTCGGAGCAGACGAGTCCCCCGAGGAGGCCTTGGTCATCAGGGTCATCCGCTCCCCCCATCATCGGGCCCTGTTCACATTCGGAGACCTCGAGGGCTGGAAGGGCACGACGGACGGGATCGAGGCGGTGCTCACCGCCGCCGACGTGCCCGGGCGGAACTGGTTTGGCGTCATTCCCGAAACCTCGGACCAGCCTGTGTTCGCCGAGGGTGAGACCCGTCACCGGGGTGAGCCGGTCGCTGCGGTGGTGGGCACCGCAGACGCCATGGCGGCCTTCGACACGGCGTCTTTCCCGATCACCTGGGAGGAGCTGCCCGCCCTGACGTCACCCGACTCTGCCCTTGCTGAGGGCGCCCACGACATCCACCTCCACCGGCCAGGGAACGTACTGGTGCGGGGCAACGTCCGCCGTGGCGACCTCGACAGCGGATTCGCCGACGCCGACGTGGTGGTGTCTGGCTCGTATTCGACACCGTTCATCGAGCACGCCTACATCGAGCCGGAGGCGGGTTGGGCCGTTCGTTGCGGCGACCGCATCGAGGTGACCGTCACCACCCAGACTCCTCACATGGACCGCACCGAGATCGCTGCCATCCTCGACATCGACCCATCCCGGGTCCGGATCAGACCCACCGCGGTCGGCGGGGGCTTCGGCAGCAAGCTCGATCTGTCGGTGCAGCCTTTCCTGGCACTGGCTGCATGGACCCTGGATCGCCCGGTGCGGATCACCTACACCCGACCCGAGTCGATGATGTCGACCACCAAGCGGCACCCCTCGGCGATCGACGTTCGCATCGGCGCCTCTGCCGACGGCCGCCTCAAGGCAATGGAGTTCTCCGCGACGTTCGACACCGGGGCATACGCCTCCTGGGGGCCCACCGTCGCCAACCGGGCACCGGTGCATGCCGGCGGGCCCTACATCCATCCGGCGTATCGAGCGACGACTCTCGCCGTGCACACCAACTCACCGGTATCCGGCGCCTTCCGCGGCTTCGGTGTGCCCCAGTCGGCCATCGCCCAGGAGTGCGCCTTCGACGAACTGGCCGATGCGCTGGACATCGACCGGCTCGAGTTCCGGATCAGGAACGCCCTCGTCCAAGGCGAACCCACCGTGACCGGCCAGGTGTTCGAGTCGGGCGTCGGCTTCCTGGACTGCCTGGAGGCTCTGAGACCCCACTGGGTCCGGGCCACCGAAGAAGGCCGGGCTCACAATGCACGTGCCGGCCAGACGAGGCGCGGCGTCGGCGTCGCAGGCCTCTGGTATGGGTGTGGCAACACCTCACTCCCCAACCCCTCGACGATCAAGGCCGGGCTGAGCGGAGAGGGCCGGGTGGTCCTCTATCAGGGGGCCGTGGACATCGGTCAAGGTGCCAACACGGTGATTTCGCAGATCTTTGCCGACGCCATGGGAGTCGAGCTGGGAGGGATCGAGCTGCGGTCGGCTGATACCGACACCACTCCCGACGCCGGAAAGACGTCGGCGTCCCGCCAGACCTTCATCTCGGGCAACGCCGCCAACCAGGCCGGGCTCGAGCTCCGGCGAATGCTGCTGGCCGCTGCCGGCGCCTCGGACTCGGCCCGTATCGAGTTCGCTCTCGGGAAGCTCGTCGTGGTCGACCGGGGCGAACGCCGCGAGATGGACCTCGCCGGACTCGACACCGACGACGAGGGGCTCGTGTTCCGGGCCGAGTCCAGTTTCGACCCCGTCACCACTCCCCTCGACGGGAACGGTCAGGGCGAGCCCTATGCCGTCTTCGGATTCGGCGCCCAGCTGACCGAGCTGGAAGTGGACATGGAGCTCGGGACCGTGAGGCTGCTCCGGATCACGGCCGCCCACGATGTCGGCCGCGCCATCAACCCCACTCTCGTCGAAGGCCAGATCGAGGGGGGAGTCGCACAGGGCATCGGCCTCGCCCTCATGGAGGAGTTCGTGCCGGGAAGGAACGAAAACCTCCACGACTATCTGATCCCGACGATCGGCGATGTGCCCGAGATCGTCTCGATACTCGTCGAGTCGAACGACCCCAACGGGCCCTACGGCGCCAAGGGGGTGGGCGAGCACACTCTGGTGGCCACCGCACCCTCCATCCTGAATGCGATCCGGGATGCCATCGGCGCACCGGTGCGCGACCTGCCCGCCTCACCCGACAAGGTCCTGGCGGCGATCAGGAGCTGAACGGCTCCACGATGTGTTCGACGATGTGGTCGAGCTGCCGGGGATCGTCGTTGAGCGGGGTCAGGATCAGGTACTGGAGTCCGGCGTCGCGCAAACCGGCGACCGTCTCCTGGATGTCCTCGACTGTGCCCGTCAGATAGCTCGCCTGCAGGTCCTCGTCGGTGCGGTGCTTGCCCATGACCGCGTGGAACAGCGGCATCTGTTCGTCCCGGCAGGCCTCGGAGTCGCCGGCGTTCGAGATGTGCAGAAACTGGGTGGCGCCAAAGGTGAGGGTTGCCGGGTCACGGCCGTTGTCGCGCAGGTGGGCCTGGACGAACTGCCAGTCGTTCTTGACATCACCGGGGTCGCTGCCGCTGGAACGAGCCATCCACCCGTCGGCCCGGGCGATCCGATTGAGCACCCCTTTTGCCATGTAGGGCTTGTCCGGGGTGTCCGGTGCATGTGTCAAGGTCCCGCCGGCCACCCACAGGGGCGGCGGCTCGGGAACGCGCGGATAGATGGACAGATCCTCGACGCTCCACCACCGCCCCTCGTACGTCACGGATTCTTCCCGCAGGAGCAAGTCGATCAGCTCGAGGGCTTCGTCGGTCCGCTTCCCCCGCTGTTGCAGTGGCACACCGACGGCGTCGAACTCGTCGGGGTCCCATCCGACGGCAACGCCGAACCGGAACCTCCCGCCGGACAGGACATGGAGTGAGGCGATCTCCTTGGCCAGGATCACCGGATGCCGCAGCGGGAGCACGAGCGCCGCAGTCCCGAGGCCAACGCGAGTGGTGGCCCCGGCCACCGCGGACAGGGTCACCAGCGGATCGATCCATGAGACTCCATAGACGCCTCGCGACGCCAGCAGATGATCGATCACCCAGATGTCTTCGAACGGGAGGTCATCGACCTGGCGGCAGTAGTCGAGCAGTCCGGCACTGTCGTCGTAGGTCCATCCGGGCCATGCGAAGGACGGAATCCGCAAGCCGAAGCGAACCGGGTTGGGCATCGACCACCTCTGATTTGGGAGGTGCTGAATCTACCCATCCCGGCTGCAGGGCCGTCTCACGCGTCCGGCAGACGTGAGACGGGCGACTCGAGGCGGACCCGCTTTTGTCACTCCTGCCCAAAGAGTGCTAACTTCATGTTGGCACTCTCGAAGGGGGAGTGCTAGCAGTCGCCTCCGGTGGCTGCTGGTGTACGAGGCAATTTGTTTTAGGAGGAGCTAGATGAAGCTTCAGCCTCTCGGTGACCGGGTAGTCGTCAAAGCCGACGACGAGCAGGACGTTCGCACTCCATCAGGACTCGTCATTCCCGACACCGCCAAGGAGAAGCCGCAGATGGGTGAAGTCGTCGCTGTGGGCCCCGGTGCCCTCGACGAGGACGGAGACCGTCTGCCGATGGACGTGAGCGTGGGGGACAAGGTCCTCTACTCGAAGTTCGCCGGCACTGAGGTGAAGTTCGAGGGCGTCGAGTACCTCGTGCTTTCGTCGCGCGACCTGCTGGCGATCGTCGGTTGATACGGAGGAGTTGATCACATGGCAGCGAAGGAGCTTCGCTTTCACGAGGAGGCCCGCAAGGGCCTCCAGGCGGGCGTCGACAAGCTCGCAGACACGGTAAAGGTGACGCTCGGCCCCAAGGGCCGCAACGTCGTTCTCGAGAAGAAGTGGGGTGCCCCCACCATCACGAACGACGGCGTGACCATCGCCAAGGAGATCGAGCTGGACGACCCGTGGGAGAACATGGGCGCCAAGCTCGCATACGAGGTGGCGAACAAGACCGACAACGTCGCCGGCGACGGGACCACCACCGCCACGGTGCTCGCCCAGGCGATGGTGAAGGAAGGCCTGCGTCAGGTCGCCGCCGGCGCCAATCCGATGGAGCTGAAGCGGGGCATCGAGGCCGCCGTGGATGCGGCCGTCAAGGCGATCGGTGAGGCCGCGGTCGACATCGAGACCAGCGCCCAGATCACCAACGTTGCGTCGATCTCGGCCAACAACGACATGACGATCGGCAGGGTCATCGCCGACGCCTTCGACAAGGTGGGCAAGGACGGCGTGATCACGGTGGAAGAGGGTCAGACTTTCGGTCTGGAGCTCGAGTTCACCGAGGGCATGCAGTTCGACAAGGGCTACATCTCCCCGTACTTCATCACCGATGCGGATCGCCAGGAGGCGGTGCTCGAGGACCCGTATCTCCTCATCGTCAACTCGAAGATCTCGTCGGTGCAGGACCTCCTGCCCGTGCTCGAGAAGGTCATGCAGACCGGCAAGCCGGTGCTCGTGCTGTCCGAGGACGTGGAAGGCGAGGCCCTCGCCACGCTGGTCGTCAACAAGATCCGCGGCACTTTCGCCTCGGTGGCCGTGAAGGCCCCGGGCTTTGGTGAGCGCCGCAAGGCCATGCTGCAGGACATCGCCATCCTGACGGGTGCACAGGTCATCTCCGAGGAGGTCGGCCTCAAGCTCGAGGGTGGGACGATCGATCTGCTTGGCAAGGCCCGCAAGATCGTGGTGTCGAAAGACGACACCACGATCGTCGAGGGCGGCGGCACGCACGCCGACGTCCAGGCTCGCACGACGCAGATTCGGCGTGAGATCGAGAACTCCGACTCGGACTG
>DATCZS010000035.1:0-31732 GCA_036525795.1 Acidimicrobiia bacterium
TCAGCACCGTCCTCGACTGGAGCGTGGGCGACGTCAACCTCGCGGCAATCGGCGGGGCTGCGGCGGTGGTCTTCGCCGGTGTCTTGCGGGTCCAGGCAAAGGTCACCGACCCCAACAGGCTGTGGTACGAGGGCCGCGCCGGAGCCGAGTCCGCAAAGACCCTGGCCTGGCGCTACGCCGTGGGAGGTGATCCGTTCCCGATGTCCCTCACGGGTCGGGAGGCGGATGCCCGGTACATCGATCGAATCAGAGAGATCCTCACCGACCTCGAAGGCCTCCCGTTCCGGGAGGCCGGTGATGGAGAGGAGATCACCAACTGGATGCGTTCGACCCGCCGGCTCCCCCTGGATCAACGCCAGGGCGTGTACGAGCGTGACCGGATCGCGGATCAACGGGCTTGGTACAGCACCAAGGCTGCTCGAAATGGTCGCCGCTCCGACGTCTTCGGTGTGATCCTGTTGACGTTCGAGGCGGTCGCCATCCTTCAGGCTCTGTTGAAGGCGACCGGGCTCATCGATGTCGACCTGTTGGCCTTCGGTGCCACGGTCATCGCAGGCGTGGTTGCGTGGGTCGAGACAAAGGACTTCGAAACACTCGAGAGTGCGTACTCCGTTGCAGCCAGGGAGTTGGCCGCAATCAACACGCTGATCCGATACCAGAACACGGAGGAGGAATGGGCGAACTTCGTGTCCAACGCCGAAGATTCGATCTCGAGAGAACACACACTTTGGCGAGCATCGCGTACCTGATTGGAGGTGACCTGAGTGAGTGAAGTCTTCATCAGCTACTCGAGCGAGGATCGCGAGGATGCGCGGCGGCTTGCAGAGGAACTGGAGGCGAGCGGGCTTTCCGTATGGTGGGACCGCCACATTCCTCCCGGCCGCACATACGACGAGGTGATTGAAGAAGCGCTCGGGCGCGCCCGGTGTGTGGTCGTTCTCTGGTCTGAATCCTCGGTGGCGTCCGATTGGGTGAAGACGGAAGCCGCAGTCGGCTACCAGCGCAAGGCCCTTGTGCCGGCGCTTCTCGAACGAGTGGAAATCCCTCTGGAGTTCAGGCGTGTGCAGGCGGCCGACCTCATCGCCTGGCGCGGGGGTCAACGCATGCCCGGGGCTGAGAATGTCATCCGGTCGGTGCGCCGGATCCTGCAGACGAGTGCAGCTGATGGCGATGCCGTCGCGCCGATCGCCGGGATGCCCCGAACGGGTGGAGCCGGTTCCGGCCGCTCCTCGTCGCCCACGAACGCCGATCTCTCCCGAGTGAGGCGAACGGCGAGGCCTGGTTCCTCCCGCAACCTGAAGTTTGCCCTTGCCGGGGTGGCCGTCGTCGCGGTTGTCGTCGGCATCATTCTCATGAGCTCGGGAGAAGGCGAGATATCGCCTGACACGACGTCTCCCCCGATGACTCGAGAAGAGGCCTCGGCGGCGCTCGGGTCGATCGTGGCAGACATTGCGCATCGAGAGGACTTCGTCGAGAGCCCCATTCCGGTGCCGATTCCGGACCAGAGACTGCCCCTTCCGCCGATCGACGACTACATGCTGGTTGTGGATCCTCCTTTCATGGCCAACGCGACCACCGTCGAGGTCTGGGTCTCGACCGAGAAATCTGGTGAGGGCACGGATGGATGGTTCGTTGACGTGGCAGAGGCGTTCAACGCCGGTGGCATTCAGACGGCAGACGGTGCGCCGGCGCAAGTCGCAGTCCGGCGGATTCCCTCGGGAACGGCCTATCAGTTCATTGCCCAAGAGCAGAGCGCGCCTCACGCGTATAGCCCTTCCAACCATTTGTGGGTCGAGATGGCCAAGGCGCGAGGCGTGCCGGTCGAGGCGGTCAGCGAGCAGCTGGTTGCGAACACCGCCGGGCTCGTTCTGCGCAGCGAGAAGGCGGAGGAGCTCACGGCTCTCTACGGCCCGCTCGACTCGTCGAGGTTGATCGAAGCGGTCAAGGACGGAAACCTGACCATGGCATACACGGATCCATTCGCCTCGAGCACCGGGCTGAACTTCCTCGTCACCGTCCTACTCGAACTTGCAGGGGGTGACGAGTCTCGAATGTTGGCACCGGACGTCGCTGACGCGTTCGAAGCCTTCCAGTCGCGAGTCCCGTTCGTCGCCCTGACGACGCTTCAGATTCGAGACTCGGTGGTTCAGGGCGGCACTCTCGAGGCATTCGTGATGGAGTATCAGACCTTCGTCGCCGAGGATGCGCTGGCCACGGGATTCGAGTTCGTGCCGTTTGGGGTCACACACGACAACCCGCTCTATGCGGTTGGCGATCTGACGTCGGAAGAGCTCGAGGTGCTCGATCTGTTCGCGGACTTCGCCTCCGCTGCGGAGTACGGTCGGATGGCCGAGGACTACGGTTTTGACCCCCCGCCCTATCGGGCTGCCTTCGATGTGCCGAGTGGCTCAACCATGATCCAGGCGCAGGCCCTTTGGAAGGAGCGGAAGGATGGCGGTCGCCCGATCGCTGCCGTGTTCGTCACCGACGTCAGCGGCTCGATGGCCGGGCAGCGGATCGGGGCGGTGCGAGAAGCCCTATCCAATTCGATGGGGTTCATCTCGGAGCGGAATTCGATCGGGATGGTGGTCTTCAGTGACGAGGTCGAACATGTACTGCCGATCAGGCGCGCCGACGACCTCCAGAAGGGGTTGTTCGCCAGGGCAATCCGGGACATGGACACCATTGGCGGGACGGCGATGTACGACGGAATCATGGTCGGACTCTCGCTCCTTCTCGAGGAGCAGGTCGAGAACCCCGAGGCAAAAATCGTGTTGATCGTGCTGACCGACGGTGAAACCCAGGATGGGCATACCTTCGACGATGTGTCGGACGTGGTTCGCGGGTTGCGGGTTCCGATCTACACCGTCGGGTTCGAGGCTGATCTCGAGGAATTGGCTCGACTGTCCGGCTTGGTCGAAGCCGGCAGCATCAACGCCGACCTCGGCAATGTCGAGTCGAAGATCGCCGCGCTCTTCAACGGACAGCTGTAGGCAGGCCTTCGTACCGGTGGACCGGCACCAAGGTCGAGGCGGTCGATCGCTCCAGGGCTCTTCGCGACCTGGGGTCAACCCCTCGGGAAAGTCGGCTTGAGAGCCGGGTACAGCTGTCGATAGCGCTCGTATGTCGAGCCGTACGCATCGGGATCTACGGGCGAGACCCGATCGGTGGTGGTGACCCACGCGTCGGTGGCCGAGGGGACGTCGGGATGCCAGCCGGCACCGACGGCGGCAAGGACTGCGGCGCCGTATGCCGCTCCCTCGGCGGTGCCGACCGTGGAGAGCTCGGCCCCGAGCACGTCGGCCAGGATCTGGCGCCACAACGGGCTGCGAGTGCCGCCTCCCGATGCCCGCAGTTCGCCCACCTCGATCCCCATGTCACGGATCAGCTCCAGTCCGTCCCGGAGACCGAACGCCACCCCCTCGAGCACGGCCCTGACCAGATGGGCGCGGGTGTGCCGGACGGTGAGGCCGACGAACGCGCCACGGGCGTGCGGATCGGGATGAGGGGTCCGTTCGCCGGTCAGGTACGGGGCGAAGAGCAGTCCATCGCTCCCGGGTGGAACTTCGCCCGCGGTCTCCACGAATCCCGAAACCGCCTCGGTTGGAGCAATGGTGTCATGTAGCCACCGGAGACTCCCCGCGGCGGACAGCATCACGCCCATCAGGTGCCATTTCTCCGGGACGGCATGACAGAAGGCGTGGAGCCTGCCGTCCGGCTCGATGCTGGGCTGGTCGGCGGTGACGAACACCACGCCCGATGTTCCGAGCGAGAGGGCGGCCACCCCCTCGCGGACGGCCCCGACTCCGACGGCGTTGGCCGCCTGGTCGCCTCCCCCCGCAACGACCGGTGTCCCTGCCGCCAGCCCGGTGGCGGCGGCCGCCTCGGACGTGATCGCGCCGGTGACGGCTGGGCCCTCGAAAGTGGGAGGGAACCAGCTCCTGTCGAGACCCAGCTCGTCGAGGAGCTCCTCGGACCAGGTGCGGCGGGCGAGATCGAACAGGATCGTGCCTGCGCCGCCGGCCCGGTCGGAGGCGTGCACGCCGGTCAGCCGCAGACGCACGTAGTCCTTGGGGAGCAGCACGTGGCGCGCCCGGGCGTAGAGATCCGGCTCGTGATTTCGCACCCACAGGATCTTGGGGGCGGTGAATCCCGTGAGGGCGTCGTTTCCGGTGATCCGGATCAGCCGATCGCGGCCCACCACTTCCCGGATCTGGTCGCACTCCGCTCCGGTGCGCTGGTCGTTCCAGAGGATCGCCGGCCGCAGTGGGCGATCGTCGGCGTCGAGCAGGACCAGCCCGTGCATCTGTCCGGTGAGGCCCACCGCTTTCACCTCGACTCCGAGAACCTGGTGCTCGGCCAGGACACGATTGACGGCCTCGCAGGTGGCATGCCACCACAGATCAGCGCCCTGCTCGGACCACAGGGGGTGGGGCGTCTCGTAGCGGTACTCGCTGGCCGCCACCCCGGCGATTGCACCTGTCTCGTCCACGAGAATCGCCTTGGTAGCGGTGGTGGACGAGTCGATTCCGAGGACGTACGCCATCGAAGTGGTCAGCCTCTCCGGTTCCAGATCACCCTGTTGACCTGGTTCTCCAACAGCTCCTGGCTCCCGGAGACAGGGCTCGGGTCGATGGCGCCGGACGCGACCCGTGCCTCCAGCGACGCCAGGTCTTCCCGGCCCTCGAGGATGCCCCGACCCAGCTCCCCGTCCCATCCGGCGTAGCGGGCCGTCCGCGCCCCGGTGATGGTGTCCCCCTCGAGCAGGTCGGCCGCCACCAGCAGAGCCATGGCCAGGGTGTCGATACCGCCGATGTGGCCGTGGAAGAGGTCGGTGCGACTCATCGACTGACGCCGGAGCTTGGCGTCGAAGTTGAAGCCGCCCGTCGTGAACCCCCCTCCGCGCAGGATCTCGAACATCGCCAGCGAGAGCTCGTCCACCGAGTTGGGGAACTGGTCGGTGTCCCACCCGTTCTGATAGTCGCCCCGGTTGGCGTCGATCGAGCCGAAGATTCCGTTGTCGACGGCGTATGCCACTTCGTGGTGGAACGAGTGGCCGGCCAGAGTGGCGTGGTTGACCTCGATGTTCACCCGGTACTCGTCCATCAGGTCGTAGCGCTGCAGGAAGGCGTGCACGGACTGGCAGTCGTAGTCGTACTGGTGCTTGGTGGGTTCCTGCGGTTTCGGCTCGATCAGCAGGGTGCCCTCGAAACCGATCCTGTGCTTGTGATCGGCGACCATCGTCAGGAAGCGAGCGAATTGCTCTGCTTCGCGCGCGAGGTCGGTGTTCAGGAGCGTCTCATACCCCTCTCGCCCTCCCCAGAGGACGTAGTTCTCTCCTCCCAGCCGTTTGGTCGCGTCGAGGGCGCGGCACACCTGGGCGGCGGCATAGGAGAACACCTCGGGGTCCGGATTGGTGGCGGCCCCGGCGGCGTAGCGGGGATGGCTGAACAGGTTGGCGGTTCCCCACAGCAGCTTCACCCCGGTCTCGGTCATCTTGTCCCCGGCCCGGTCGATCATCTCATCGAGGTTGCGTGCGGTCTGGGCGAAGTCGGCTCCCTCCGGTGCGATGTCGCGGTCGTGGAAACAGAAGAACGGCAGGCCCAGCTTCGTGAAGAACTCGAAGGCGGCATCGAGTTTCATGCGGGCGGCGGCCATCGGATCACCGTCCGCCCCCAGCCACGGCCGATCGAAGGTTCCCACGCCGAACACATCCGACCCGGGCCAGCTGAACGAGTGCCAGTAGCACACCGCCATGCGGAGGTGGTCTTCCATCCGCTTCCCGAGGACCACGCGTTCCGGTTGATACACCTTGAAGGCGAGCGGGTCGTCGGAGTCGATCCCGCCGAATCCGATCTCGCCCACTTCGTCGAAGAACTCGGTCATCCTCTTCTCTCTCCTCGTTGCGGGTTGCGGCCGTCTCCTCGTCACGCTACTCCGCCCGCTGCGCCAGCAAGCCAGGAGCGAACGTCCGGTTGTAGGGTTCGCGGTGGCTCTCGTCGTGTGAGAGCTACCGGGCTCCGTGGACCCCCGCGGCGACTCCCGTTGGTGTGGAAGACAGGAAGAGGGTGGTGACGGTGCTGAGGTGGGGCGTGTTGGGGACGGCGAAGATCGCCATCGACCACGTGATCCCGGCCATGCTGGGTGCGGCCAACGGCGAGGTGACGGCCATCGCGTCCCGCACGGCCGGCACCGCCGAGGAGGTGGGTGCCAGGTTCGGGATCCCGCATCGGTTCGCCCATTACGAGGAGATGCTGGCGTCTGACGTGATCGATGCCGTCTACATCCCCTTGCCCAACCACCTCCACCGACAGTGGGCGATCGCCGCGGCGCACGCCGGCAAGCACGTGTTGTGCGAGAAGCCGCTCGCCCTCACCAGCAACGAGGCCCAGGAGATGGTCGACGCCTGCCGCGACGCAGGCGTCGTTCTGGCCGAGGCGTTCATGTATCGACACCACCCGAGCTGGGTGGCGATACGGGACCTGGCCGCGTCCGGTCGGATCGGAGAGCTGTGTGCGGTTCACACCGCCTTCGGATACTTCAACGACGACCCGGCCAACATCCGCAACAGGGTCGAGTGCGGAGGGGGGGCCCTGATGGACGTCGGGTGCTACGCCATCGATCTCTCCCGGATGCTGTTCGGCGCCGAACCGTCCGACGTGCAGGCGGTGATTCGCCGCGATCCGCGATTCGGAACCGACATCGTCACATCCGCCATCCTCTCGTTCGGCCTGGGCCACTCACTGTTCACCGTGTCCACCCAGTTGGAGGATGTCCAGCACGTCGAGCTGCTCGGGACCTCCGGACGCATCGTCGTCGACGTTCCGTTCAACATCCCGCCGGACTGGGAGGCGCAGGTGTCGGTTGTGGCTGGGGGTGATCCGCCCACCGCTCCCGATGTCGAGGTCCTGACGTTCGCACCCGTCGATCAGTACACACTGCAGGCCGAAGCCTTCGCCGCCACGGTGCTCGACGGGATTCCGCCGGCCCGGCCGGTCGAGGAGGCGGTGGCAAACATGAGGGTGCTCGAGCGGATCGTGGCGGCCGCCGAGGCCTGAGTCGGGTCGGCTGGTCGTCTGGCCTCAGTTCACCCCCACGAGGTCTCGGTGGCGGGCCGCAGCGCAATCTCGAGGATCCGATGGTTGCGCGGACGGCTGAGGACGAACATGACGACGTCGGCCACGTCCTCGGGTGACATCATCCCGGCCAACTCGGGCATGTCGGGGGTTCGACCCCGACCCATGGCGAAGTCGGTGGCCACACCCCCTGGGCACACGTTGGTGCACCTGACTCCATGCTCGCGAAGCTCGTGGTCGAGAGCCCTGGTCAAGCCGACCTGGGCGAACTTGGAGGCGCTGTACACCGCTTCGAGCGGCAGGCCACGCCGGCCGGCCTCGCTGGCGAGGGTCACGATGTCGGCAGCATCGCTCTGGAGCAGGTACGGCAGTGCCGCCCTGACCGCGTACAGGGCACCTTTGACGTTGACGTCGATCATCTCCTCCAGTTGGTCCATCGGCAGATCGAGGAACGGGCCGTATGCCCCCACCCCGGCGTTGACCACCAGGATGTCTATGTGGCCGAAGCGGTCCGCCGTGGCATGGGCGATTGCCTCCATGGCGGCAGGGTCACGCACGTCGGCGGGTTGGGCGACCACGTTCGGCAGGCCGAGATCGTCGCCGCTCCGCGACGCCAGTCCCAGGTGGGCGCCTGCACCCGCCAGGCTCCGGGCGACCGCGGCGCCTATCCCGCGACTGGCTCCGGTGACCAGGGCCACCCGACCGGTGAGATCTTCCATGTTGCGTCCTTTCGTCAGCCGCGTAGGTCGTCGAGTTCGGACTGGCTGACCTCGCCGGGCAGCTTGCCGATGATGATCATCCCGAGGACGTCGTCCATCGTCACGTCGTCCTTCTTGACGGTACCGACCAGCTTTCCCTGCAGCATCACGCTGATGCGATCGGCGAGATCGAACACGTCGTGGATGTCGTGGCTGATGAGGAAGATGCCGATTCCTTCCGACTTCAGTTGCCTGATGAGCTCACCGACCTGGGCCGTCTCGGCGGGGCCGAGGGCGGCGGTCGGCTCATCCATGATGAGGATGCGGGCATTGAAGTGGACCGCCTTGGCGATGGCGACGGACTGGCGCTGGCCACCCGACAGCGAACTGACCGGGACCTTGAAGTTCTCGAACCGCGGGTTGAGTCGTCCCATCACCTTGCGGGTGGCGTCCTCCATGGCGGTGTCGTCGAGGGTCTTCCATCGGCTCGTCAGCTCGCGGCCGAGAAACATGTTGCCAGGGGCGTCGATGTTCTCGGCGAGGGCGAGGGTTTGGTAGATCGTCTCCACCCCGTATGCCCTGGCGTCGCGCGGGGTGGAGATGTCAGCGAGCGAGCCGTCGATGAAGATCTGCCCCGAGTCCGCCGTATGCGCGCCCGACAGCGTCTTGATGAGGGTGGTCTTGCCGGCACCGTTGCCGCCGACGAGTGCCACCACCTCTCCCGGGTAGAGATCGACCGTCACGCCGTCGACGGCGTGAACGCCGCCGAAGGCGACGCGTATGTCGCGCAGTTCGACCAGCGGAGGGCGAGGCGCGCCCCCTGAGGACGGTTCGAGCGTGCTCGTCATCGTGCAACCCTCCTTCGATAGGCGGTGTCGATCGCGACGGCGACGACGAGGACGATGCCGACGACGATGTCCTGGATGGGTGCGTCGACCCCCATCAGCACCATCCCGGATTGCAGCGACTGCATGACCAACGCGCCGAGGACGGCTCCGGGGATGGTGCCGATTCCGCCGCTGAATGAGGTTCCTCCGATCACGGCTGCGGCGATCACGTAGAGCTCGGCCAGCGTGCCGAGACCGGAGGTGGCCGCGTTCAGGCGGGCAACCTGAACGATGGCGGCGATCGCCACCAGGATGCCCATGAGCATGAAGGTTCGGACGATCATCCATCTGGTGTTGATTCCGCCGAGCTCGGCGGCCTCGGGGTTGCCTCCGATGGCGTAGACGTACCGTCCAAACCGGGTCCGGTTGGCGACGAAGGTGACGGCGAGTGCGACGGCCAGGGTGATGAGAACCGGGTAGGCGAGACCGAAGGCGACGTCGGTTGCCCCTTCGGCCAGCGTCGGCGGCTTGAAGTAGCGGTTGAGCATTGTGATCGAGCCGATGATCGCGGCGCAGGCGACGATTCCGAGGAAGATCTCTGCCCACATCGGCCGCAGGGGGAACTGGAAGCGACGGCGCTGCCGGCGGCCATTCCACAGCATGGCCACCACCCCGACGCAGCCGAGGACACCGATGACCCAGCTCAGCTCCGCACCGAGCGAGCCCCGGGCACCGCCGCCGAAGAGCTGAAAGGTGGCATCCATCGGGGCGATCGTCCGGCCGCTTGACAGCGCCCACCGAGCACCACCCCAAACCAGCAACCCGCCCAGGGTCACGATGAAGGACGGAACACCGACGTAGGCGACGATCGCCCCCTGGAAGGCACCCACGACCGCCCCGATCAGTAGGGCGGCGACGACCGCGATGATCCAGATCACCCAGTGGTCGAACCCGAGCCATCGGGGAAGGATCTCGTTCTGGAGGATGGCGATCGCCATCCCGATCATTCCCAACATCGAACCCACGGAGAGATCGATGTTGCGGGTGACGATCACCAGCACCATCCCCGTCGCCATGATCGCCACGACGGCGGTCTGCACCGAGAGGTTCCACAGGTTGCGCGGGGTGAGGAAGGTGCCGCCGGAGAGGACGTTGAAGAGCAGCCAGATGACGACCAGAGCGGCGAGCATGCCGAGGAGCCGGGGGTCGACCTCGGTGACCCGAAACAGTCGGACGCCGGATTGAACCAGCCGCCTGACCGCGCCGCCCGCCGGTTGGTCGGTCAGCGGCTCCGGGGCCGTGGTCTCCCCCACTGGTGTGTCGCTCACATTCGCCTCCTCCAAGGCTCCAACATGACCGTAGCGCCCCCGGGATCCCGGGGGCGCTACGAGTGTCTATCGATAGACGATCACGACCTCAGCGTCAGTCGCAGACCGCCACGGTCCCGGCTTCGACGTTGGCGCACAGTGCGTCCTTGGTGATCCAGCCTGCGTCCAGGACCAGGTCGAGGTTGTCGCGGGTGATCGCGAGCGGGGTCAGCAGAATCGACGTCATCGAGTTGCCACCCGGTGAGTCGAACTGCACCACGCCGGCCACACTGCCGAGAGCGGTGCCGTTGGCCAGGGCCACGGCCGCCTCGCCGGCAGCCTTGCCGAGTTGGCGAGCGTCCTTCCACACCGACACCGACTGGGTGCCGAGGGCCACGCGGTTCAGAGCGGTCTGATCTCCGTCCTGTCCGGAGACGGGCACGGTGCCGGCCAGCCCCTGCGCCTCGAGGGCGGCGACCACGCCGGTGGCCATGCCATCGTTCTCGGAGATGACCGCCTGGACGTCGTTGTTCGCCTGGGTCAGGAACTGCTCGGTATGGGTCTGGGCGATAGCGCCGTCCCAGTTGTCGGTGTAGGTCTCGCCGACGATGGTGATGTCGCCCGCCGAAACCGCCGCGCCGATGACCTGCTCGATGCCGTCACGCAGGAAGTCGGCGTTGGCGTCGGCCTGGTTGCCCTTGATGATGATGTAGTTGCCGGTCGGCACCTGCTCGAAGATGACCTCGGCCATCAGCTTGCCGACACCGATGTTGTCGAACGTGATGTACAGGGTGCCCGGGTTCTCGATCAGCCGGTCGTAGGCGATCACCGGGATTCCCTGGTCCAGCGCGCTCTGCACGGCCGGCAGGATGGCGGTGCCGTCCTGGGCAAGGATGATCAGGGCGTCAGCTCCCTGGGCGATCAGGTTCTCCACGTCCGCCAGCTGCTGCTCGGCAGACGAGCCGGCGTCGGTCGAGATGTAGGTTGCGCCGGCCGCATCGAGCGCTTCCTTGATGGCGGGCTCGTCCCATCGCGCCCAGCGCTCTTCGTTGTAGTTGTTCCACGACACGCCGACGGTGATGCCTTCATCAACGCTCGCTGCGGTCGTCTCGGTGGTCTCGGTGCTCTCGGTGTCGTCCCCGCCGCACGCTGCGAACAGCAGTGCGAGGATGGACACGAGAGCGATCGTACGGATCTTTCTCACGATGTTCTCCTTTTCGCGCGACAGCAAAAAAGCTGGCGACTCCCATGAGAATAGCCCATCGCCTGTGTCGCCCTGCTCGGTGCCCCTCAGGAGTGCCCCTCAGGGAATGGGTCCGGATCACCGGGTGCTGCGTCGACGATCATCCAGAACCGACCGTCGCCCTGGCGAAGCAGGAATGTGGTCGAGACCGGGATGGTGTCGGCTTGGAGGGGAGCTGCGCCCACGGAGTAGGTCGATCGCTCGATGGTGCCGGTCGTGTCGAAGGCCAGGCCGGGTGCCGTCTGAGGGCCCTCGCTGTGAACCACGCGAACGTGGATCGAGTCGAAGCGGTAGCGGTCGACCACCCGGTGTCCCTCCGATGCCGCCTGGTCGATTGCGTGTTCCATCTCGACCAGGCGCGCCCCCTGGTCGACTCCGAGCAGGAGGGAGGGGTCGCCCCGCCGCATCGCCTCGGCCTCCACCTCCAGCGACTCGGCGAGGATGGTGGCCAGGCCCACCCCTCCGCTCGCCGCCAACTCGCCCGCGAGAATCTCCACTTCGTCGTCCACCGTCACCGGGGGCAGGCTCGACGGATCCACCGAGATACTCAAGGTTTCGGCGGAGGCAGGCTCCTGTGCCGCCACCCTTGCGGGTGTTCCGGCCACCGCGACCAGGATCGAAATCGATGCGATGGCCGCGCCGGCGGTCGCCCCCCGCGTGAAGACCCGGCGGGGGGAGCTCTCGATGCCGTCGGTGAGGCGGACGAAGAGCACCCGGTGGGGGGACTGCGCCTGGTCAAACTCGGGGACGAGTCGATCGAACACCGAGCGGAGCGGGCTCAGAACCACGAGGGCGGCGAGAAGCCCGACCTTGGCGCCGAACTCGGTGGACTGTGGAGCGATCAGCACCACCGCCAGCAGCGCGATGGCAACCGAGAAGGCGATCCTGGCGGTGCGCCCCGATGGCACCGTTCGGGGATCGGTGATCATGAAGAAGAGGAAGATCGCCACCTCGGGAGACGTCACGACGGTCCACCAGAACGACGTGTCGCACACGGGTGCGAATGCCCACGCCGCGGTCATGCAGTGGCCGGTGGCCGAGAGAAATCCGATTCCGGCGGCGAACGCCACCCAGAAGGCGGCAGCCATCTCGAGAAGCCGGAGGCGGGCGGTGATCGCCAGGCCGCCGAAACCGATCAGGGCGTAGGCGGCGATCATCCACCCATTGAGCGGGCTCCACCAGAAGTCCAGCGGCTCGACCCGCGTGCTGCCGAGCAGCAAGAAGATGGCCACGAGCCCGACGTTGGAGGGGTTGAACAAGTGTGTCCCCCGGTACCTGATCAGGTACTTGGTGAGCAGCGAGAGGACGGCGACTCCGGCGAAGATGTACCAGCCGCGCCAGGTCCAGTGGTCGCCGCGCTCGGTGCCCACCACGCGCAGGATGAGTGCCACGCCACTGCCGGTGAGCATCGCACTGGCGGGCCAGACGATCTCGCGTCGCTGGACGAACGTCCACACCACCTCGACGATCGCCGCCGACAGGATCGCGCTCAGGATCTGGGGGACGGACACCCGGAAGCCCAGCCCCAACTGGCCCAGTATGTGGATGGAGATGACCACGGAGGCGAGGTGGAGGCGGGCGTCGCGCAGGCTGGGGAGCACGAGCGGATAGCGTTTCCCGGCGAGGGCCAGCGAGCGTCGGGTGATGACGGCGGTCACGGTCGAGTGGATCCTCTCTTGTCCCCGTACCTTATGCCGCCCCCAGTTCCATCGGAACACGACGCGGTCCTGGAACCGGCCGGGACCGGATAGCCTGATGAGCCGGGACCGAAACGTATCCATGGACACACACCACAGCGCGCCTGCGCCCAGCCGCCGCACCGCTTCTCTGCTGGGGGCCGGGATGGCAACCGGTGCGGCAATCACCCTGGCGGTGGCCGCGCTGGCGTACGCCTGGATCACTCCCGCGGCGCTCCCTCCGGCAGGCGAGGCGCCGCGATTCGTCGAAGAGGCGGCGATCGCAGGCATCGACCACGTCTACGACGGCGAGTTCACGTTCTTTGTCGGGGGAGGGGTGGCGGCCTTCGATTGCGACGGAGACGGCCTCCAGGACCTCTACTTCGCCGGAGGGGCGAACCCGGCGGGCATGTACCGGAATCGGAGTTCGATCGGCGGCGACCTGGTGTTCGAACAGGTGGTGTCTTCGGCGACCGACCTGGTGGACGTCACCGGCGCCTATCCCGTCGACGTCGACTCCGACGGTCAGGTCGATCTCGCCGTCCTCGGTCTCGGAGAGAACGTGCTGCTGCGCGGGTTGGGAGACTGCCGTTTCGAACGAGCCAACGAACTCTGGGGGATCGACGGCGGGTCTGACTGGACCGCCGCGTTCAGTGCGAGTTGGGAACGGGGAGCAGCCTGGCCCACTCTTGCGTTCGGCAACTACCTGGTCCTCGACGAGGAGCGCCGGTCGACCGGGCGCTGTGCCGACAACCAGCTCTTTCGTCCGGGCGCCGACGGCTATGGCGCTGCCCAGCCTCTGAGTCCCGGTTGGTGCACGCTCTCGATCCTTTTCTACGACTGGGACGGGACGGGCCGCACCGATCTGCGCATGGCAAACGACCGTCACTATTACGTCGACGGAGAGGAGCAGCTGTGGCGGGTCACGCCCGACGCGCCGCCGAGCCTGTACACGATCGACGACGGGTGGGAGCGGGTACAGATCTGGGGGATGGGCATCGCCACCCACGACCTGACCGGAGATGGAAGACCGGAAGTGTTCCTCACCAGCCAGGGAGACAACAAGCTGCAGACCCTGGCCGAGGGAGCCGCCGGTCCCGACTACACAGACATCGCAATCCTGCGCGGGGTCACCGCCCACCGGCCGTACACGGGCGGCGACGTGATGCCGTCCACCGCCTGGCACCCGGAGTTCGCCGACGTCAACAACGACGGCTACGTCGACCTGTTCGTCTCCAAGGGCAACGTCGAGGCGATGCCCGAGTTCGCCGTCGACGACCCGAGCAATCTGTTGCTCGGCCGCTCCGACGGGACGTTCGTGGAATCCGGACTCGAGTCGGGGATCGCCCGCTTCACCAGGGCGAGGGGAGCAGCGCTCGTCGACCTGAACCTCGACGGCTTGATCGACATCGTCGAGGTGAACCGTCGGAGCCCGGTGGCGGTCTGGCGAAACCTTGGCCCTGCGACCGGACGGGGAACTGCCCCGGAGGCCAATTGGGCGACGATCCGGCTCCGACAGCCCGCACCCAACGTCGATGCCGTCGGGGCGTGGCTCGAGGTTCGGTTGGATGGTCGGTCAGACGCCAGACAGGTGACGGTGGGAGGTGGACACGCCGGCGGATCGCTCGGCTGGATCCATGTCGGTCTGGGGAGCGACGAGACGGCCATGCTGCGAGTGAGATGGCCGGGCGGTGAAACCGGACCGTGGATCGAGGTCCCGGCGAACCGCTTCTCCGTGATCGAGCGCGGCGCCGATGTCGCCGTGGAGTGGACACCGGCGAGATGAGGAGGAGACCATGCCCAGGGCGCGTCTGAGCCACGTCGAATTGCCGGACTTCGGGACTTCGAAGACGGCTCCTGAGATACCACCCTCGACCTACCGATCCCGACTCGTTCGGTTCCGACAGGCGGCGGCCGAGGTCGGCTACGACGCCATGGTCGTGTACGCCGACCGCGAACACAGCGCCAATCTGTCGTATCTCACCGGCTTCGATCCTCGATTCGAGGAGGCTCTTCTCGTCATTGCCGGGGATGAGGAGCCGGTCATCCTCGTCGGCAACGAGTGCCGGGGGACGGCGGAGGCGGCTCCGCTGTCGATGAAGGTCCGCCTCTTCCAGGACTTCAGCCTCCCGGGTCAGCCACGCGACGGCTCGCTCCCGCTGGCCGAGCTTCTCGGTGGTGCAGGGATCGGGTCGGGGGCTCGGGTGGGGGTGCTGGGGTGGAAGGAGTTCGCCGATCGCACGCGCATCGAGGTGCCGTCGTTCATCGTGGACGAGCTCAGGGCGATCGGTGCCCTCCCCGAGAACGCCAACGACATCCTGACCGGCACCGGCGGCGGCCTGAGGGTGATCAACGAGGTCGAGCAGCTGGCTGCGTTCGAGCATGCCGCCTGCCAGACGTCGGAAGGTGTGCGGCGCGTGCTGTTCGGCCTTCGACCGGGCATGACCGAGCGGGAGGCGGTGCGGCTGCTCGAATGGGACGGATCTCCGCTCTCGTGTCACCTGATGCTCACCGCCGGGCCCCGCGCCTCACTCGGCCTGCTGAGCCCCGGCGACAGAGACATTCGCCGCGGTGATCGGTTCACCGTGGCGTTCGGCATCTGGGGAGCCCTCAACTGCCGGGCGGGTTTCGTGGTGGCGGATGCCTCCGAGCTTCCGGCCGCCATCGGCGACTACGTGGACCGGCTCGTGGCGCCCTACTTCGAGGCGGTGGCCGAGTGGTACGGGGCGCTCCGGGTGGGACAGACGGGAGGAGCCCTGTCCGAGATCGTCGAACGACGCCTGGGAGATCCGTTCTTCGGGATATTCCTCAACCCCGGTCATCAGATCCATCTCGACGAGTGGGTCAACTCGCCGGTGGCTCCGGGCTCTCAGATCGAGCTGCGATCGGGGATGGCGATGCAGGTCGACATCATCCCCGCCACCGGAACCGATTGGTTCACCACCAACATCGAGGACGGGATCGCCCTGGCGGACCAGGATCTGCGCCGGGAGTTCGCCGCGAAACACCCTGAGGCCTGGGAGAGGATCGAGCGGCGCCGGGCCTTCATGCGCGATTCGATCGGCATCGACCTCCACCCCGACGTGCTCCCGTTCTCCAACATCCCCGCGTATCTGCCCCCGTTTCTCCTCACCCCGGACCGGGTGATGACCCTGGTGCCCTGAGGTCCCGGGACCGTTGGGCGCAGTCTGGTCGGGCCGAAGCCGGCCTGCCCCTCGGCTACCCGGCGAAGAGCTCTCGCACCGCCGGTTTGGTCACCTTTCCCATCGCGTTTCGTGGAAGGTCCGCCAGCACCAGGATGTCCTTGGGGACCTTGTACGGGGCCAGGCGCTCCTTGGCGAAGGCCCGGAGCTCGTCTGCACCGGGTTCGGCCCCCGGAACCGCCACCACGGCCGCGCACACCCGGTCTCCCCAGAGGTCGTCCGGGACACCCACCACGGCACAGTCGGCGACGCCGGAATGCGCCCGCAGCACGTCTTCGATCTCGAGGGCGGACACCTTCTCGCCTCCCGACTTCAAGATGTCGACGGACTCGCGCCCCAGGATCCGGAAGGCGCCTTCGTCCACCACCGCTCGGTCGCCGGTCTTGAACCAGCCGTCCTCGGTGAAGGCCTCGGCGGTGGCGTCTGGCCGCCGCCAGTATTCGCGGAACACCGCCGGGCCCCTGACCTGGATCTGGCCCGCCACTCCGTCGGAGACGGGCGCGCCGTCGTCGTCCACCAACCGGATCTGCTGGCCGGGAAGCGGAGTCCCGACGTGGCCCGGTCTCCTCTCACCCAGCAGCGGGTTGGACAACCCCATCCCGATCTCGGTCATGCCGTAGCGCTCCAGGAGACGCTGACCGGTGATCTCCTCCCAGCGCTCCAGCGTGGGTACGGGGAGCGCGGCCGAACCGGAGACCATGAGTCGAAGTGTCCGGGCTCCGGCGCTCCACTTCTCGCGCGTCCCGTCATCGGCTCCCTCCCAGGTCTCGATGAGGCGGCGGTAGACGGTGGGAACCGCCATGTAGAGGGTGAGATCACCTGCAGCGATCCGGTCCCACACCGCCGCCGGATCGAACGCCGGAAGGATCTGACACACCGCACCCGACCAGAGGGCGCACGTCAGCACGTTGATGATCCCGTGCACGTGGTGCAGCGGCAGGTGCAGGAGGATGTGGTCGTCCCGGGTCCACCCCCACGCCTCGACCAGCGCCTCGACCTGAGCCTGATTGTTCCGGTGGGTGGTGACCACCCCTTTGGGGCGGCCGGTGGTCCCCGACGTGTACAGCATCATCGCCGGGCGGTCGAGGGAGAGGACAGGGAGCGGTGAAGCGGGGCCATCCGCCACCATCTCCGGTGTGGTGAGCACCTCGAGTCCGCGTTCACGGGCGACTTCTCCCACCCGGTCGACGAGTGAGGGGTGAACGATCAACGCGTCCGGTTCGGAGTCGTCGAGGACGTAGGCGAGTTCGGCCGGTGGATGCGAGACGGCGAGAGGGACGGCGACGCCGCCTGCCCGCCAGATGCCCCACTGGATCGTGACGTAGTCCCAGCCGGGCGGAACCAGGAAGCACACCCTCGCTCCGTCCAGATCGCTGCGGCCGGCGAGAATCCGCGTAGCCACCACGCCGGACACACTCAGGATGTCGCGGTAGGTGAACCGACCTTCGGGGGCGACGATTGCCGGCCGGTCTCCGTGCTCGACTGCCCGCTGGAAGAGCTCTGCGTGCACTGCGTTCCTCGCTCGGGTCGGCCGGAGACTAGAGCACACGAGCCGGCCCCCGCGCCGGTCGCCGTGGCACAATCGGGTGGCTCGAGGGTTTGGCAGGTTCGACTCCTGCGACGGGCGCCATGCGAGCACGTCTGCGCGCCCATCGGGTCATCGCCGCGGTCACGGTGCTCTACGTGCTGGGCTGGCTGGCATTCGGCATCTCGGTCGACTCGCCCCTGGCGGTCCCGTATTTCGTCGAGATGGTCGCCCTCATCTGGCTGATTCTGGCTCTCGACAGCCGCTCCCCGTTCTCCAGGGGAACCCTGGCCGGTCTGTCGTTCTGGGGGTTCCTCCACATGATGGGAGGCATGCTCCCCATCGGCGAGAGCACCCTGTACGAGACCTGGGTCCTTGCCTTCCTCCGGTGGGATCACGTGGTCCACGCCGTCGGGTTCGGATTCGGAGGCGTCGCGGCGTACGAGGCGTACCTCCCGTGGCTCAGGACCCCGCCGACGCCTGCGGGGGGAGCGTGGACGGCGTTCATGGGGACCGCGGCGATCGGCGCAATCAACGAGACGGTCGAGTTCCTGGCGTCTCAGCTGCTTCCGTTCGCCAACGTCGGCGACGAGGTCAACACCGGTCTCGACCTGATCGCCAACACGGTGGGAGGCGCGGTCGCCTCCTGGTACGTCTATCGGAAACTGTCCGCGGCGACGGGCCCGGCCGCCACCGACCTGGGCGTGACGGGACCACGTCGGGGCGCACCGGCGGAGTGAGGGCGCGTCCCGGGCGGTTCCGGCCGGGCACGTCGGTCGCGGCTCAGCGATTCAGGCCGACCAGGCGCTCGCTCACCTCCCACAGCCGCGAGGCGGCAGCTGCATCCGTGGCCACCTTCGCCGGACGGGCGGCCACGCCTTCCGACCAGAAGAGGCTCTCGGCCAGGACCTCGTCGGGAGCGGTGCTGAGGAAGATCGAGGTCTCCGCTCCTCGCTCGGGAGTCTTGAGGAGCGGGCGTACCAATCGCATGCCGATGCGCATGTACAGGGCGCTCTCCGGATCCCGTCCGAATCCGGTGGCCACCACGCCGGGGTGGAGCACCGTCGAGATGAGCCCGGCACCGCGCGTGCGCCTGTCCAGTTCCAGTGCGAAGAGGATGTTGGCCAGCTTGGAGGCGGCGTACGCCCGCATCGACGAGTAGCGGCGCGTCATCTGCAGGTCCTCGAAGTCCATCCCGTGTCGGGCGAAGCGGTAGGCGTCCGAACTCACGGTGATGACCCGTGCCGTGGGAGCGGCGGTGAGGTGTTCGAGCAAGAGGTTGGTGAGCAGGAAGGGACCGAGATGGTTGACGGCGAATGTCCACTCGAATCCGTCGGCCGTCTCGCGGCGGCGGCCGGTCATGACTCCGGCATTGTTGATGAGGACGTCGAGGTGGTCGAGATCCTCGGTGAACGTCCGGACGAACCGCCGGACGTCATCGAGTGACCCCAGGTCGAGGCTTCCCAGCGCGACATCGACTCCGTCCGTGCGCCGAATGGCCTCGACCGCCTGGCGGCCGCGCTGGGAGTTCCGGGCGGTGATCGTGACGCGGGCGCCTCGCCGGGCGAGTTCGATGGCGGTCGCTCGCCCGATCCCCGAGTTGCCTCCGGTGATCAGGACCCGCTTTCCGGCGATGTCCCAGACCATGGGAGGGAGTGTATGGGGTCCCGGTCGTTGCCCGGCGCCGCACACAAGCCCCCGGAATCGACCAACATCTGCGGGTGGATCCACATCAGGACGCCTGGGCCGAGAGCGAACCGGAGGACTTCGAGCCGGTCGAGGTGCCGGTGTGGCGCCGCCGGGCGATCGTTGTGGCGGCGTCGCTGGCGGTGCTCTCGCTGGCCGGCTCTCAACTCTGGAATCTCGTCGACAGAGGGTCGCCGCCGGTCGCCGACAGCGGCCTCGAGATCTGCGGATTCGACTACTGCGACGTCCAGGCCGCCATCCGCGCCGAAGGCCTGGGCGCCGAGATGACCAGGCTGGCCTCTGTCTATGTGAGCCACGACGATGCCCGGGAATTGGCGGCGGCGTTGGTGGAGGCCATGGGGGAAGATCCGGTGCGGGTGGAGATCGTCGATCGCCTCGACGGACGTACCGCCGGCCAGTATTCGCCTGGTTCGAGGACGATCCTGCTCGAGCGACCGGTGAGGGCGTGGATCGTGTTCCACGAAGCCGCCCACGTCGCGGAGGGCGGCCACGGGGAGGACTTCGTCGAGGCGCTGGCCGATCTCGTGCGAGACAACCGCGAATTGATCCCCTGACAGGGTGGTTGGGGTCGATCGTCCGATGGACCGGGTCTGACCCATGTCACATGATGGGGGTACGTCCGGAAGGAGGTTCGCGACGCCGCGGAGCGGCCTCGTCGGCTGGATCGCCGGGGTGCCCGGCGTCCGTCTGGCGCGCTCGTATCGCCGGGAGGATCTCATCCCCGATCTCGTCGCCGGTCTGGTGCTGGCGACCATGCTCGTCCCCCAGGGCATGGCCTACGCCGAACTGACCGGGCTGCCCGCAGTGACCGGCCTGTACACGACGGTCGCCGCCCTGCTCGCCTATGTGGCGTTCGGCCCGTCCCGGATCCTCGTCCTCGGTCCGGATTCGTCCCTCGCCCCGTTGATCGCGGCCGTGGTGCTCCCGCTGGCGGCGGGAGACGACGCGGTGGCGGTCGCGCTGGCAGCGACCCTGGGAGTCATCACCGGTCTGGTCTGCCTGGTCGCCGGCTGGGCTCGTCTCGGAATGATCACCGAGCTGTTGAGCCGCCCGGTCCGGATCGGCTATCTGAACGGGATTGCGGTGATCGTGTTCGTGTCGCAGCTCCCCAAGATGCTCGGCTTCTCGGTGGATGGGAACGATGTCATCGACACGACCGTCCAGACGGTGAGCGGAGTCGCCGACGGTCTCGGGCGCCCGGTCCCCCTGTTGGTGGCCGTCGGTGCTCTCGGTGTGATCCTTGGCTTCCGGAGGTGGATGCCGAGGATCCCGGGCGTGCTGGTCGCCGCCGTCGCCTCGATCCTGGCGGTGGCGCTCTTCGACCTCACCCGGCTCGGTGTCTCGGTGGTGGGTGAGCTGCCCACCGGGATCCCCGAGCTGTCGCTACCCGACCTCGACGGATCCACGCTGGTGCCGTTGCTGGTGGGAGCGCTGGGCATCGCCCTCGTCTCGTTTGCCGACACGGGAGCCCTCTCGACGGCCTTCGCGCTGCGCTCGGGTCAGCGGGTCGATCCCAACCGCGAGATCCGGGCGTTGGGTGCGGCAAACATCCTCGCCGGGCTCTTCCAGGGCTTCCCGACCAGCGCCAGCTCATCACGAACGGCGGTGGCCTCGGCGGTGGGGTCCCGCACCCAGCTCACCGGTCTGATCGCGGCCGCCGGCGTGGTCGGTTTGCTCGGGTTCGCCCCCGACCTGCTCGCGAGGCTCCCCTCGCCGACCCTCGCCGCCATCGTGGTGGCCGCCTCGTTCGCCCTGTTCGACCGGGAAGGGGTCGCATGGCTGTGGAAGGTGAGACGGTCGGAGTTCTGGCTGTCGGCCGGCGCCTTCCTTGCGGTGGTGGTCATCGGTGTGCTGGAGGGGATCGCGGTGGCGATCGGCTTGTCGGTCGCCAACTTCATCCGCAGGGCGTGGCACCCGTACAGCGCGGTGCTCGCCCGGGTGGACGGTCTGAAGGGCTACCACGACCTCAGCCGCCACCCGGACGGCCATCAGATCCCCGGGCTGCTGCTGTTCCGCTTCGACGCCCCCATCTTCTTTGCAAACGCAGCCCACTTCGGTCGCCTGATCCAGGCGGAGCTCGGACAGAGCAGGGGTACCCGGACGGTGGTGATGGCGGCCGAGCCGATCACCGACATCGACACCACCGGTGCCGAGGTGGTGTCGATGCTGCTCGACGATCTCGACAGGAAGGGCATCGCGTTCGGATTCGCCGAGTTGAAGGGTCCGGTGAAGGACCGGCTCCGGCGCTACGGGCTCTACGACCGGATCGGTGAAGTCAACTTCTTCCCCACCGTGGGATCGGCCGTCCGCCACCATGTCGAAACGACGGGGGTCCCGTGGATCGACTGGGAGGAGGCATGATCGGTCAGTCGGGCGCAGTACGGAGGAAGGCGAGGACCGCTGCCACCCGTCGATGGACATCCGACTCGTCCTGGGACAGACCGAGCTTTGCGAAGATCGAGTTGATGTGCTTCTCGACGGCCGACTGGGAGACATAGAGGTTCTCGCCGATGGCGGCATTCGAGTGCCCCTCCGCCATCGACGCAAGCACCTCGGTCTCGCGCACCGTGAGCGTCTCCAGAAGTCGATGGCTCGTACTTCGCTGCCGGTTGAGCAACCCCTCCACGACCAGTGGGTCGATCACCGAACCGCCGGACGTCACCTCGTGTAGCGCACGCAGCAGTTCGTCCAGGTCGCCGATGCGATCTTTGAGCAGGTAGGCCAGACCGGCCGTCCCGTCCTTGAACAACTCGAATGCGTACAACGAGTTGGCGTGCTGGGACAGCACGACGACTCCGATCTCTGGGTGCGTCGCCCTGATGTCGTGGGCCGCTTCGATCCCCTCCATCTGGTGGGTCGGCGGCATTCGGATATCGACCAGGGCCGCATCGGGTTGGAGGCGGTCGACCGCCATCCGCAGCTGATCGCCGTCTTCCACCGTGGCAACGACATCGACATCGCCCGATGCCTCCAGCAGTTGGCGGGTTCCTTCCCTGACCAGGTAGTGGTCGTCGGCGATCACCACCCGAATCCGAGATCCGTCCGGCGGGGCGACGTTCATGGCTCGACCGGGATCCGTCCGGCGATGACCGTCCCTCGGCCCCGGGCGGCCTCGACCGAGACACTCCCCGACAGCGCCGCAAAACGGTCGGAGAGACCTGCGAGACCGTTGCGCCGGGTACTGCCGGGGTCGAACCCGCGGCCATTGTCGGCAATGGTCAGCTCGAGGTGGCCGTTGACCCTGTGCAGCGCCACGCGTGCCTCGGTCGCACCGGCATGTTTGAGGATGTTCGTGAGACCCTCGGTGACGAAGAAGTACGCTGCCCCTTCGACGTCATCGTCGAACCGGGTCGACCGGAGACCGGGGGTCACCTCCACCACCACGTCGATCGGAAGCCTGCTGCACCGGTCCTCCACGGCCTCAACCAGTCCGCCGTCGGTGAGCACGCTTGGGTGGATGCCCTGCGCGAGCTCGCGAAGATCTTTGAGGATCGCCCCGGCATCCTGTTGAAGGTCGACCAGCACCCCTTCGTCGAGGGCTCCACTCTTGGCCTTCGCTCGGGCCAGGCCGAGCTTGGCGACCAGGGCTACCAACTCCTGCTGGGCGCCATCGTGGATGTTGCGTTCCAGCCTGCGCCGCTCTGCCTCTTGCGCCTGGACGATGCGGGCGGCGAGACGGGCATTGGAGATGACGAGTGCTGCCTGTCCTGCCAGCGCCGCGACGAGGTCGACGTCGGCCTCCTTGAACTGGCCGGCCACCTTCGGTCCGCAGCGGACCGTGCCGAACTCCTCGTCACCGTGTTGGATCGTCGCGGCGTGGGTCTCCTCGCCTGATCTGGTTCCCACGACATGCGGGGGGTCGGGTGGGAGGTGGACGCTGACCCAGCGGACTCGGGCGGCGCGCCGCACCGTGTCGGCCAACTGCGTGCCGAGGTCCTCTGCGACCTCGGAGGAGCGGAGGGAGCGGTCGAAACCTGCCACCGCCTCGATCGGTGTCGGCCGATCTCCGAACACCCAGCGGTCGGCCACGAGCTGCAATCGTCGACGAGCGGGCTGAAAGGCGAATGCCAGCACTGCAGTGACGGCGATGGCGGTCTCGAGCGGAAGCCGGGCTCCTGCCGCCAGCCCGAGGGCGGCGGCGATGGCTGCATAGATGACGAAGATCCCGAGCGAGAGGGCACCGTAGGCGAACGACTTGCGGATGACTTCGTCGGTGTTGAGCCACGCCGGCTGCTCGATCCCGATCACCACCGTGATAGGGATGAGCAGGAGGGCGAACGAGCCGGCAACGAGGACGAGGCCGTCCTTGTCGAGGACGCCGGGGTCGAGCAACGGTCCGATGACGAACGGGACGATTCCGATCCCGATGGCGAACGCCGACCCGTAGAGGACCCAGCGGATCTGGCGTCGTTCCGATGCGCGTTCCCGCCGGTAGCGGACCACGAGAAGCCCGATGGCGACCGGCAGGGAGGCGGCGAGCATCGATCGAATGCCCGACATGGCGGGACCGAGGGCTCCCAACGCCTCGACGAACAGCGGATTCTCGAACGGCCCGACTCCGCCGTAGGCGATCGGTTCGATCAGCACGTCCTCGCTGCTCAGCAATGCGATCAGCATCGGGAACGGCAGCAGCCACATGGCGGTGACAAAGCGCCTCTCTCCCGTGGTCGTGGGCGTGCCGTGGGGGAAGAGGCCGATGAGCAGCGCCAGGCACGCCAATCCCACCGGCATCACCAAGGCCTCGGCGAAAAGAGCCCACGACATCCACGGCGCGGCGCCGTCGGTGCCGTACTGGCGGAAGACGAGTCGCTCCAAGAGCGCCGAGTAGGCCATCGTGCCGGCGGTCCCGCATACGAGCAGCCACGTCGCCCGGCTCTCCGGCTTGCGCCACAGCAGGTAGATCCCGGCCGTCAGGAACGGGATGGGAATCGTCGCCAGGTAGGCGATGGCCCCGCGCGCCGGGGGCTGTTCGGTCAGCCCCAACACGGCCGAGGCCGCGAGCGCCGCCGCCGACGTGACCGCTACGAGCCATATCAACCGTTTCACGACAGACATTGTGTTCGATCGTTCGCCCTCGTGTCCATTGAGGACAGCCTCACTCTCTGCTGGCGTCAGACCTCCGGTCGGCCGCAGGGGCGAAGTGCGGAAGGCACGGTTCCGGAGCCGCCCCTCGTTCCATACGTTGCCGGAGTCGTCGAGAACGGAGGAGACGCATGGCGACCGCATCGAGAGACATCGACACCCACGGGCCGAGCACCACGACCACCGAATGGCTGCGACTGGTCCGAGCCGGAGCGATCGTGATGGCCACCTGGTCAGTGGCCCTTCAGGGCTTCGCCCAGACACTGATCCCACCGGTGGCCGTGATCGGATTGGTGTTCCTGGGTTTCGTCCCTTTCCTGAAGGGGGAACGCCGAGCCCTGGGACTGGTGGTGGCCGTGTTCGGCGCCCTCGCCGTGGCGGGCAACCTCGAGATCATCCTCGACGATTTCCGGAATCCGGAGTCGGCCCCCGCCTTCATCCTCAATCTGGCTTCGCTGGTCGGTGTGACCCTGGCGGTGGTTGGCGGCGCGGCCGGGTTCCTGCGTCGCCCGTCCGGTTTGATCCGGACGCTGGCGGTCGGAGCTGCCGGCGTGTTCATCGCCGGAACCGTGGCGTCGCTGGCGATCGCGGCCGGTACCGAGTCGGACACCGCGCTGGCCGGCGACGTGGCGGTGACCGCCCGTCATGTGATGTGGGCTCCCGAGACGATCGCCCTCGATGCGTCGGACGGCGGCCTGTGGATCGACAACCAGGACGGGATTCGGCACACCTTCACCATCCCTCAGCTCGCGATCGACGTCGAGGTGCCGGCTCTCAAGGCCCGTCGCGTCGACATCGACGCGGTTCCGGGCGAGTACCAGATCATCTGCACCGTCCCCGGTCACGAGACCATGACCGGAACCCTGACCGTCGGAAACTGAGGAGACGACCATGAACGAGACGAAGTACCGAGAGGCAGAGAAGAAGCTGTGGGACGGCGTGGGTCTCACGCCGACCGAGCGGTTCGTCCGGCTCCCACGGATCGGCACGACCGTCCGGGTCCAGGAGGTCGGCGAGGGCGAACCCGTCCTGTTCATCCACGGGGGACCCAACTCCGGTTCCACCTGGGCACCGATGGTGGAGCACTTCCCGGGTTTCCGCTGTCTGCTGGTCGATCGACCGGGGACGGGCCTGAGCGAGCCGTACGAAGTTCGAAGGGACAACATCGTCCACTACGCATCCGTGTTCGTCGGTGATGTACTCGAGGGGCTGGGTCTCGATTCGGCTCAAGTGGTGGCGTCGTCGTTCGGCGGCATGCTGGCGCTGTACTCGGCGGCGGCGGAACCGGGGTGCTTCCGGCGGATGGTGCAGATGGCCTGTCCGGCGATGGTGCCCGGGATGAAGACACCCTCGTTCATGCGGGCCATCATGATCGGTGCGGTCCGCCGGATCATCGGCGCGCTGCCGCCCAACGCCCGGGCGAACGACGCCATCATGAGACAGCTCGGGCACGGTGCCGGCATGGACGCCGGCCGGATGCCCACGGGCTTCTCCGAGTGGTACCTGGCGCTCCAGCGGCACACCGACACCATGAGAAACGACGGCGACATGATCGGCCGCTTCGGTTCGCCGCGCGGCTTCGATGCTTCGCTCACCATCCCAGATGAGACCTTCGCAGGAGTCGACACGCCAACCCTGTTCCTGTGGGGTGAAGACGACGGCTTCGGCGGACAGGAGGTTGCCAATGATGTCGTGGGACGGATGCCCGCCGCCGAGTTGGTGATGTTGCCCGACTCGGGACATCTCCCCTGGCTCGACGACCCGCAGGGCATCGCCAGGGCATCCTCTGCGTTCCTGCGTGCCGGTGTGTCGGCTCCCGTGAAGGAGTCGGTGGAGGCCTGAGATGCGTTTGGTCGTCGCCGTGACAGCCTGTGCCGTGGTGTTGCTGACGTCGCATACGGCGCTGGCGCACGGCGACGACCGGCTGGTGAGTGACACCCTGATGCTCGGCCCCGGTGAGACGGTGGCCTTCGAGGGCGACATCCATTACCACCGGCTGGTGGGGAGATTCGTCGCCGACGCACCCGTCGAGGTGCGGCTCATCCAGACCGACACGGGTTCGACAGCGATCGACCTGGACCCCGGATCCGATCTGGCCGTCAACCAGCTCGTGCGCTGCTGTGACGGACGGGCCTGGTCGCCGCATCAGCTGGTGATCGAGAACACCGGCGCCGGGCCCGTCACCGTCGAGGCCAAGGCGACCCTGGTGCACGACGATCTGGCGGTGATGGTGTATCGGGCCGAGTCGGGCACTGCCGAATCGGTCGTGGTGATGGGAGCGCTGTGGGTGTGGGCATTGGCGCGGATTCGTCGACGGAAGTCCTCGACGCCACCGGCGCGCGCCATCCGAACCGTAGGTGTGGTGTTGGGGTCGGTCCTCACACTGGGCCTCTACGGCGCAGTGCGGTACCGGGCCGGCTCTGCTCCGGGTCTCCTCGCCGGACTGGCGGACGTTCCCGTTCTCCCCTTCAACCCCATCGTGTCGAGGGCCTCGCTCCTCATGGGCTTGGCGATGATCGGTTGGGCGGTGGCGGGAGCTCGATGGGCGAAGGCTGGCGGGGTGATGCCCCGGAGAGCCTGGGTGGCGCTCGGAGTCCTCGTGGTCGGGGCTGTCGTGGTGACCGCCGCAGCCGTCGGCACGACCTACCAGGTGTTGGGGATGCCGCTGGCCATGGCGCTCACCGCGGCGATCCCCGTGCTGGTCTTCATGGCGGTCGAGCTGAAGCGTCGACATGTCGAAGAGTGAAGTCCGCCGGCACCGCCGAACGCCGGCCGACTCGATCACACCGTGGGCTTCCCGGATCTACGACATCGTCTCCCCGCGAGGAGCGCCGTCGCAGGCTGGCGGGCGTATCCCGGCCGCGCCATGCTGACGCCATGAAGATTTCCACCATGCTCGACTACGCCGGGGACCCGAGGGACGCAGCCACCCGTGTCCGGGTGTTGGAGAAGGCCGGGGTCGACATGGTGTGGGTGGCGGAGCTGTACAGCTTCGACGCCGTCAGCGTCCTCGGCTACCTGGCCGCCCATACCGAGCAGATGGAACTGGGGGCAGGGATCCTTCCCATCTACTCGCGCACTCCGACGCTCACCGCCATGACCGCCGCAGGTCTCGATGCCGTCTCGGGTGGCCGGTTCGTGCTGGGGTTGGGCGTGTCCGGCCCCCAGGTGATCGAGGGATGGCACGGCGTTCCATACGACCGGCCGATCGGCCGCACCCGCGAGGTGGTCGAGATCTGCCGCAAGGTGTGGCGACGGGAGGTGGTCGTTCACGACGGCCCCAACTACCGACTGCCCCTCGCGCCCGGGCAGGGGACCGGTCTGGGCAAGCCGCTCAAGCTCGTCAACCGGCCGGTGCGCGAGGACATACCGATCTACCTGGCCAGCATCGGTCACCGAAACGTCGAACTGACCGCGGAAGTCGCCGACGGGTGGCTGCCCGCCTTCTTCCATCCCGAGAAGGCGCACGAGGTGTGGGGTGAGGATCTCGCCGCCGGGACGAGCGTGCGGTCGGACTCGCTGGGTGAGCTCGAGGTCGTCGCCGGTGGACCGCTCGCCTTCTGCGACTCCGAGGCGGCAGCGAGGATCAAGGACCTGGCGAGGCCTCGCATCGCCCTCTACGTGGGCGGGATGGGTTCCCGCGACACGAACTTCTACAACGATCTCTTCTTCCGGTACGGGTTCGAGCGCGAGGCCGAGCTCATTCAGGACCTCTACATGTCGGGACGCAAGGCCGAGGCGGAGGCGGCGGTCCCCCAGGAGTATCTCGATGCCACGCTGCTGGTGGGCGACGAGGGGTTCGTGCGCGATCGGGCGAAAGCCTATGCCGCCGCCGGAGTCACCCGCCTCCAGGTGGATCCACTCGGCGACGACCCCGTCGGCGCGGTCCGTCGCCTCAGGACGCTGATCGACTGACCCTGCCGGCACGCCTTGCACGGGGCCGGATCGAGACGATCGATGACGCCGGTCATTCGTGCGCCATCACCCGTCTGGACGCCTTCCGAGCCGCCGTCGAGCGATTTCTGGCAGTCTCCGTCGAGTGACCCGCGGCGAAGCATCTCCGATCGCGTCCCGCGCTCTTCCGTCGAGCCGGCCTCCGGCCCCGCCACTGACAACCGGCCGCCGCGCGGTGGCTACCGTCCGCGGATGCGGACGCGACCTGCGGTGCTCGTGGCTGGGCTCGGCACGCTCATCGTCGTGGCGTTCGGGACCGTGCTCTACGGCTTCAGCGTGTACGCCACCGACGAGGCGGCGGGCTCGGTGTTCTCGACCTCGGTGCTGTCGCTCGGCCTGAGCGGTGCCACGGTGGTGAACGGACTGCTCGCCCCGGCGGTCGGGCGGTTCGCCGACCGTCGCGGTGTCCGCGGCGCGATCGCCCTCGGGGCGGTGCTCCTCTTCATGGGGCTCTGGGGATTCTCGACTGCACGCGAGAACTGGCACGTGATCACCTCGTGGTGGTTGCTCCTGGGGCCGGCGACGGCGCTCGTCTACTACGACCCGGCGATCATCGCCCTCAACCAGTGGGTCCCGGTGGCGGACCGACCGAGGGCCTTCGGGATGCTGACCGTGGTCGGCGGCATGTCTGCGACGATCTTCATCCCTCTCGCCGGGTGGCTGGTGGAGTCGCTCGGCTGGCGGCCCGCTGTCCGCGTGCTCGCCGGGCTGGGGCTGGTCGTCGGGCTGGCGGTCTCACGGTTCGTCGTACCGTCTGGCATCCCGAGCGATCATCCACCGGCGGCCCGGCATGCCACGCTCGTCGCTCTCGTTCGCGATCGTCGATGGGTGCTGTTCACCGCGGCTGTCGTGATCGTGCAGGCCGGGACCTCGGCCATCATCGCCCTGCGGGTGGATCGGTTCACCGAGGTCGGATTCGCGCTGGGGACGGTCACGGCGCTGGCCGGTGCGGCGTCGCTCGTCAGCCTGCCGGGCCGGTTGTGGGGGCCGATCGCCGCCGCCCGGTGGTCGGGAACCGGTGTGTTCGCCTTGGTGCTCGGCGTGATCGCCCTGTCTGCCGTGCTCGCTGCCGTTCCGGTCGGCACAGGTCTGATGGTCGCCCACTTCACGGTGTTCGGCCTCGCCTTCGGCGCGTTCACGGCAGTGCGGGCAGTGGTGATGAGCGGCTGGTACTCCGTCGAGCGATTTGGCGCCGTCAACGGCTCCCAGTCTGCGGTGGCCCTTGTGTTGGGCGGCCTTGGGCCTCTGGCAGTGGGAGTCGGCCGGGACGTCACCGGCGGCTACCCCGGACCTCTGGCAGTCCTGGCGGTCGCCCTGGTTCTGGGAGCCGTGCTGTCGGTGGCCTCGGGTCGGGTCCACTCCGACGGATGACGACCCGCTGCAGTCAGCTCACTCGCACCGAGATCGGCTCGAAGGGGTCGAGCGCAAAGGTGAACTCGGTGCCCTCGGTCACCGGGATCGGAGGGATGACAGAGCCGGTGATGATGACGTCGCCCGCCTTCAGCGCCTCGCCGTGAGCCGCCAGAGTGCTCGCCACCGTCGACACGATCCAGGGGTACGGGCCGGTAAGCGCCTCGAGTTCGGTGACGGCGGCCCGTTCATGCCCGTCGACCAGGATGCGGGCCACCAGCCCTTCGATGTCGAGTCCGGCACGGGCGTCGTCCATCGTCCCGAAGACGAGTCCCTCGTGGAAGATGTCGCCCGCCACGATGCCCGACACCTGGTCGGGCTGGATCGGCAGATCGATATTTGCCAGCTCGATCGCCGGTCCCACCGACGAGATCGCCGCCCTGGCCTCGTCGTCCGATGCTCCGGGTCCCAGGTCGGAACCACACACGACGGCCACCTCGAACTCGACGATTCCCCGCTCCCAGCCGGTGGCATCCACCGATGCTCCGGGCTCGAGCACCGTGCGATCGGTGAGGAACCCGAGGAGTGGCGCGGTGATCTGCATCAGTTCCAGCGCCGCCGGGGCACCGAAGCCGACCTTCCATCCGATGGGCCGGGCGCCGCTGTCGATCATCCGGCGTCGGGTGGCAAGCTGAATCGGCAGACCCTCCCGGACGCGCGGGTCCTCCCATGGCGCGCTCATCCGAGGGCCTCCTCGTCGACCTCGTATCCCGAATCCTCCAGGGAGCCGCAGCCGTTCCATCCCCACACCAGCACCACGTCGTCGGTGCCCGTGTTGTCGAAGCCGTGCCATCGACCGCGCGGCGTCCAGATGACGTCGCCCGTTCCGGCGCGTTCGGTGCCGTCGTCTGTGTAGATGTTTCCCGACCCCTGGAGCACGATGAAGAACTCGTCCGCGTTCCGATGCAGATGGCGGTCGTGGCGCGCCCCCGGAGGAAGCACCGTCCAGCCGAGGAGGAAGTCGTCTGTGCCGACGCCCGCCTTGTCGATCAGGAACTGGACCCGCATGTCGATCCAGCCCTCGTCTTCCCGCAGGCCGCCGACGAGAGGGACGTTCGACAGATTGGTGTGGAAGCGCTCCGTCATCGCCCCATCCCCGCCAGCATGTGATAGACGTCGAACACCGTGACGAAGTCGCGGTGATCGATTCCGAGTCCCCGGCACGCATTGAGCAACTCGTTGGCGACCGCGCCGAGCGGTGCAGGCGAGCCCTGGCGTCTCGCCACCTCGAGCGCCAGGATCATGTCCTTCTGCTGGAGGGTCACGTCGGCGAGCGGTTTGTCCGGCATCTCCAGGATGAACGGGCCGCGGTATCCCATCACGGGCGAGGCGACGACGCTCTTCAGCATCGCGTCGACGGCCACGGCCCGGTCGACCCCGCCCTTCTCGGCGAGGGCGACCGACTCGCAGAAGACCACCATCTCGACGATGAGGGTCAGGTTGATGGCGACCTTCATCTGGACGGCGGTGCCAGACGGACCGATGTAGCTCACCTTGGAGCCGATGTCGTACAACACGGGCTCCACCATCTCGTAGGCGGCTCGATCGCCGCCGACCATGGTGGAGGCGGTTCCCCCCTTGATGGTCACGGGGCTCCCGGAAAGAGGGGCGTCGAGCATGGTGAGGCCGCGCTCGGCGAAGGCCGACGCCACCTCCCGGCTCGTGTACGGGTCGATGGTGCTCATGTCGAGGTACACCCCTGCGGAGGAAAGCCCGGCGATCACTCCGTCATCTCCGAGGGCGACCGCTGTCACCGCCTTGGCGTCGGTCACCATCGAGAAAACGAAGTCGGAGGCTGCCGCCACCTCCCGGGGGGTGTCCGCCCAGACCATGCCCTGGGAGACCAGCGGGTCCGCCTTCGATCTGGTGCGGTTCCATCCGGACACCTGGTGACCGGCGGAGATCAGCCGGGGCACGATGACCTGTCCCATGTCCCCCAGCCCGATCCATCCGAGTCTCATCTCAAGCCTCCCGCGTCGGTATCCATCGGCCAGGAGATGACGGTACCCGAAGGCGCCGACCCT
>DATCZS010000036.1:0-3851 GCA_036525795.1 Acidimicrobiia bacterium
CAACCCGCAACTCAATGTCACGACCCTGAGCGCCACCGGCGGCTTGACCAACGGCACGGTGACCGTGGCGTCCGACCCCCTCGACCCGAACCATCCGTTCCGCAACCTGATCGACGGACTCGCCGCCGAGGACGCCAACACCGGCGGAACGACGATCAACGGCGCGCCTGTCGACCGCACCAAGGACGTGATCCCCGGGGCGCCGGTCGTCGACCCATGCCCGGCCGACGCCCGGCAGGTCACCTACAACGTGTCGGTTATCCAGACCGACATCGTCTACAACGAGGCGGGCTGGCACGACACCCAGGGGCGCTACTACGTCCTGACCGAGGACGTGCCGAAGATCCTGTCCGGGGAGATGGAACCGGAGCCGTTCTACTTCCGGGCCAACCCGGGTGACTGCATCAACTTCAACCTGGCCAACCAGATGCCCAACTACATGGGCAACGACGACTTCCTGGAGCTGATCCAGACCAACATGGTCGGCCAGCACATCCATCTCGTGAAGTTCGACGTGATGGCCTCCGACGGCGCCTCCAACGGCTGGAACTACACCCAGGCGGCGTTCTCCGAGGATCAGATGCTGTGGCAGCAGTCGCTGCGCGAACAGACGCCGCTCCAGGAGACGGCGATAACGGTCGGAGGCCCGTTGGCGACCGCTTCGGAGACGGTGGTTCGCACCGGCGAGTTCGGCCACTATCCGGCCGGTGCCGTGGCGAGATGTGGGACCGACCGGTTCGTCAGTGGCGCCCACGACGACAAGCATCCGCTGCCGCCCAACGGCGCGCACTACACGCTGTTCGGCCCGCACATCGTCGAGGTGTTCAAAGATTTCCAGCCGGTTTCCGGCGCCGGACACAATCCGGGTCCGGGCGGTGTGCTAGAGGACAACGGGAACGGGTGCCGGGTGGCCACTCCGGAGTACTTCAACCCGCTGTGGGAGTGCGGCGCGCAGTGCCCGGTCGGCCAGACGATCCGGGAACGCTGGTACGTGGACTACGACCTGCGGACGGTCTTCACCCACGACCACCACTTCCCGGCCGAGGACCAGAACCGCGGCCTGTTCGCGGCGCTGGTGATCGAGCCGAGCGGCATGGACGTGCGCGACCCGTTCACGGGCGAGTTCTTCCAGCCGATCGACGACCCGGCCCACGGACCGATCTGCGGTTCGCCGCTCGTCGGGCCGGACGCCGACCTGAGACAAGCCCAGGGACTGGCCGAAGGCACGGGCTGCGAGGCCAACGCGGTCGGCACCCAGGTCGACATCATCGGACCGGGCGCGGCCGACGACTTCCGCGAGTTCTCGCTGGCGGTGGCCGACTTCGTGTCGCTGTACCGGGACTGTCAGAGCACGCCCTGCCCGAAGAGCGCCATCCCCGGTCAGGAGCCGATCGCGCCGCCGGGCAAGCCCGAGGCGTACCCGGACGCCGATCCCGGCATCTTCGGGTTGAACTATCGCAACGCGCCCCTGCAGCTACGCGACACGCATCAGGGTGAGCCGGTCGATCCGGCCTACCAGTTCAGCTCGCGGGTGCACGGTGATCCCAAGACCCCGGTCTTCCAGGCGTATGCCGGTGACCGGGTGGAATACCGGGTGATCCAGGGGTCGCAGGAGGAGCAGCATCGAGTCCAAGTGCACGGAAACCGATGGCGCTTCGGTCCCGACGACCCGCAATCGCCGCTGGTCGACTCGCAGACGATCGGTATCTCCGAGGCGTTCAACTTCCAGATCCCGCAGATGAATTGCGGGGTCGGCGAGGACTGCGTCGGCGACTACCTGTACTCGACGACCTCCACCGACGACCTGTGGCTCGGCAGCTGGGGCATCATGCGGGTGTTCGGCAAGGGCGTGCAGAACCTGCTGCCGCTGCCGGACAACATCCCCCAGGCGGTCAACGGCAATACCAACTTCGCCCAGTCGGGTACGCCGCCCCCCAAGGCCAACAAGCCGGGGAATCCCTGTGCGGTGACGTCGCCGATCGCGGCCTACGACGTGATCGCGGTCGACGCCAAGATCACCTACAACGAGTTCGGCGACCACGACCCGTACGGCCTCGTGTACGCAGTGGTGCTGCCGGGTGAGACGCCCGAAGAGGCGGCCGCCCGCGTGCGGGCCGGCAACCCCAGCCCGATGGTGCTGCACGTCAACGAGGGCGACTGTGTGGAGGTGACCCTCCACAACATGATCGATCCCGCCGGCAAGTTCGCAGTCCAGCACGCGCCGTTCGGCGCCGCCACGATCGGTGAGAACCTCACCAATGGGGAAAAGCACGGGTTCGACCCGCCGTTGACGCTGGAGAACTCGAACTCCGACGGCGGGACACCCGCCGGCCTGCGGGTCTCGCTGCACGCCTCGTTGCTGCGCTACGACGTACGCGGCTCGGACGGCGCGGTGATCTGGTTCAACCGCGACCAGACGGTCGGCCCGGGCGAGTCGATCCTCTACCGCTGGTGGGCGGACGACGTCACCCCCGGCGAGTTGGGCGCCATCAACCTGACCGACTACGGCGACGTGCGCGGGCATCGCCACCACGGCCTGTTCGCCGGCCTGGTGGTGCACCCTGCGAACGCGACCGTGCACGACCCGCTCACGGGGGCCTCGATCTACGACGGCGCCCTGGCCGCCAAGGCCGACGCCTTGCAGGCTCTGGCCGACGGCGAAAACGCCGAGCACGACCGGCTCATGAACGAGACGGCGCGGCTGGCCTCGGGTGAGCAGGTCGACGTCCGCATCCCGGGCCAGGCCGACTACCGGAACTGGACGGTGTTCTTCCAGGACGGCCTGAACTTGTGGGATAAATTTGGTCAGAACCTGCCGGACCAGTTGGACGGCGGCGTGCTTTCGGACGCCGAGGATCGTGGCGAGAAGGGCTTCAACTACCGGAACGCCTCCTTCCACCACCGGTTCGGTCAGGCACCGGATGAGCCGCACGACGCCCTCCCCGGTAAAGACCACCGCGACGTGTTCAGCTCTGCGGTGCACGGTGACCCGGCGACGCCCATCTTCCGGGCCTACCAGGGAGACTCGGTGCGGGTGCGGATCCTGCAGGGTTCCGACAAGCCGAGGAACCACTCGTGGACCATGTCCGGCCACGCCTGGTTCCGGGAGCCGTACGAGAACCCGGCCGACACCGAGATCATCGGCCTGGTCGGCGGGATCAGCGTCGGCACCGCCCTCAACATCCACCTCCAGGCGGGTGGGGCCACCGGGTCGATCGGCGATCACCGCTACAACTGTGGCCTCAGTGCCCATCACCAGTCCGGCGGGCTGTGGGGCATCGCCCGGGTCTACGGGCAGCCGACGCTGCCGCCGTCCGGAGCGTTCGTGCCCTCCGCGCTGGCGGCGGTAGACAACCCGTTCGCAACCGACTACTCGCCGGTGATGCCCTTGGAGCTGGTGGAGATCCAGGCCAAGGCGTACGACGACGCCGATGGCGACGGGGTGTGGGACGCCGGCGAGCTGCCGCTCGGCCGCTCGGCGAACGGCGAACCCGTCATCGAGAACGTGGCCTTCCAGTTGCACGAGATCGTGGAGTTGAAGACGGACCCGCTCTTTGGAACCCCGGGTGCCGCCATCGGCCTCCCGGCGACCACCGCCGCCAACGGCGCGGTGTCGTTCTCGGTGGTCCCGGGCGCCTACACGGTCGTGGCGACCGTGCCCGACGACTGGCGGGCCACGACGCTCGACTGGTTCGGAGCCGACGCCACCCGCCAGGGCAACCTGCTGGCGGGCGAGGTGGGTCTGGTGCAGCTCGCCGACGTCTCGGTCGGGGTCTACATCGATCTGAACGGAGGCGGCTTCCTGGATGGATCCGAGGAGCTCCAATCCGGATGGACCGTCAGCCTGAGCA
>DATCZS010000037.1:0-3703 GCA_036525795.1 Acidimicrobiia bacterium
TCGCGAATGGGGCCGCCGACGTGTGGGGCCGGTCAGAACCGACCGAGTCGGGAGAGCCGGACCCCCGCCAGCGCGTACCAGACAGTCGCCAGCACGGCGTTGGCGATCCTGAACCACGAAAGGCCTTCGACGGCGTAGGACCCCATGAACGCCAGGGCCGTCGCGCCCGTTGCCAGTGCCACGTAGACCGTGAACCTGCCGAAGACTCCTCGAAGCATCACCAGACCGGCGAGAAGGATCCCGAGCGACGGGAGGACGATCGCACTGGCGCCGGCCAACGGAGAGTCGAGGATGGCCGCCGGATAGGAGGCGCTGGCCACCAATGCCGCTCGCGCGGCGTCGGAACTTGCTGCGGCGTACTCCGTTCCACCGGCGATCAGGACGGAGTGGGCGGTCCAGGTGACGGCCAGGTCCAACGCGACGAACAACCCGATGCAGACCGACGCCAGCAGCATCAGGTCCCGTCCCAGTCCCTTCAGGGCACGGTAGAGAGCCAGGAACAGCGGCAGGAGCAGGAGGTCGGTGGAGACCATCAGCCAGGTGATGGCCCACCATCCGCCGGCGTGCAAGCCGAAGTACTCAAGTTGAGCCTCGACGCCCGCCGCCGGCGGTTCTCCTACCCAGGCGTAAAGGGGGAAGGTGGCCAGATAGCCCACGACCACCGCGAACCCCGAGACGGCACCGGCCCGCAGGATCCACCTGCTTTCCGGATCCGCCGCTACCGGCATTGCGAGTGCTACGTCCATGTCAGATCCTCCGGTGCGTTCACCCAACGGTCTGCGCTTCGGGACCGGCGGATCAGCGTCGCGACCGGTTCGTGAGTCCTCCGCGCACCGTGCCGCCCACACGCCGATTGACATCTCTTCGAGTGGGCGGATCGGGCTCTGGCGGTCGCGAGGCACGGAGCCGCACTTGCATGAGGGCCGGCAGATCTGACCTGACCAGGCACTCGCCTCTACTCGAATCGTACGCGCGCGCCCATCCGGCCGAGGCTTGTACCGGACCGGTTTTGGATTGCCTACCGCCACAGGATGTCGATCGATGGAGAAGGCAGGCACGATCCGATGTGGGTCACCGAGGCCGACCGAACGGGCCGAGGCTTCATGGAACCCCCCGGATCCGGAGGGTAGGTTTCTCCGGGAAGGAGGTGAGCTGATGCCCATCATCAATGGGATGGACCAGGGCGAGTTCCTTGGTTTCAAAGAGACGGTCACACAGGATTCGACCAAGGCAGACCGATGGCCCACGGTGACTGCGGAGTGGGTCGGTGGGTCTCGGTCACGGATCGAGTTCGGAGAGAAGACCACCTTCATTGGTGGAGACGACGAACTGAATCCGATGCAGTTCGTTCTCGCCGCCCTCGCCGCGTGTGACGTGGACCTCCTGGCGATGCACGCAACGATGATCGGACTCGAAGTGAACAGCCTTCGAGTGGAAGCGTCGGGCCATTTCAATGTCCAGTCCTACATCGGGGTGGAGAACACGCCCGGATCCGGATACGACCAGATCGCCTACAGGGTCATCCTCGACGCCCCGAACGCCACGGCGGAACAGATCGCCTACCTGACTGAACGGTGTGAGAAGTCGTCCCCGGTTGGCGACACCCTGGCGCGACACGTGAACATGACCCTCGAATTCGCCTGAGGCGCAGACAGCAGCGGCCCGTCGGGACGTCGGCACGACCCGATGGCGCCGGGTGGGGTCTCCTGCGGAACGACCCAGACGCTGAGCGTCTACAAGGAGTTGGCGGTTGCTGTGACGTTCGCAACTACAGTGCGCGTCGGCGTGACGGCATCGAATGACATCGACACACCCCGAGCGAGGCTTCTATCCGAGTCTGCACATGGTGGCGATCGCTCGACCCCTCATGCCATGTTGCAGTTGGTCGCGATGGTGCTCGCCTCGCTTCTGGCCGCAGGATGTGCGACGGAGCCCGTCGTGGCCGGTGCGGGGGACCTCGTCCACATCCACGATCTGGTGACGGATGTCGACGGCGGGCCGCTCGTCGCAAGTCACACGGGACTGTATCGAATCGAGTCGATCGACCGGGCCGTGCTCGTGGGCACGGAGCGGCATGACCTGATGTCGATGACGCGCACGGCCGACGGCAGGCTCATCATTGGCGGCCATCCGGACCTGCGCCTCGAGGAGTACCGAGTGGCCGACAAGCCGCCGCATCTCGGTCTGACCGAGAGCGTCGACGGCGGGGAGACATGGAGTGTGATCGGGTTGCTCGGCGAGGCCGACTTCCATGCACTCGAGCCGGTGGATCGTGGCGTGCTTGCTGCAGAATCAACGGGCCGGATCTGGCTGCTGCATGACAGCGGGCAACTCGAGCAGTTGGGAGCTGTCGAGTCTCGCGACCTCGCTGTCGACCCGGCCGACCAACAGCGTATCGTCTCGGTCGACTTCGACGGTGACCTCTGGTTGTCGGTCGATGCCGGGTTTACGTGGAACCTCATCGATGCACCCGTGCGGTACGTGGAGGTGGAGTGGGGCACGGAGCTGTTCGCAATGGAGGAAACCGGAGAGACCTGGTCGGTCGCTCCCGACGGGTCATCGTGGGACGTCGTCGCCCATGGCCCGGGCAACGTCGAGACCTTTCACATCGATTCCGACGACGTGTGGTGGGTGACCTCGAAGGGAGGAGCCATCGCACGAAGCGACGATGCAGGCACGTCTTGGCAGGACGTCTATCTCCCTCCACGCTGATGCATCCGAGTGCTCAAACCTCAGCCGACCCGGTGGCCGCCGGTCCTTGGCAGAGCCGTTCGCGGGCGGGTAGACCTACTCCGTTGGCATCAGAGTTGTGACGCCGGCCGATCTCTCAGCTCGCGCAGATTGGACCGTGTCCGCCGTCACTACTGGTTTGTCTTCAACCACTCCACCACGTCGGAGGCATTCTCGTTGGGAGGGAACACGGGGTAGAAGACACGGCGCACAACCGAGCGTTCGGCAATGAGCGTGATGCGACGGTAGAGCGTCATCCCGCCGACCATGAATGTCGGGAGAGACAACTCCGGTTCACCGAGCCGAAGATCACAGTCATTGAGAAGCGGGAACGGAATGTGCATCCGACTCGCGAACGACTCCTGCTCATTGATGGGCTGCGCACTGATGCCGACTACAGAAGCGTCCAGATGAACCAACTCTTCGTGATGATCGCGAAACGCGCAGCTCTGCGGTGTACAACCACGGGCTCCGGGAATCATGTCCCAATCATCTGGCAGTTCAATCCCCGGACCGCCGGTTCGTGGATAGACGTAGATCACTGACCAGCGATGCGACGAATCACCGGCAAGCGCGCGACGGCCCCCACCTGCCACATCAAGCTCGATATCCGGCAGGGATAGGCCTTGCAGGTGGCCGGCCGCGCCGTCATCGACTGGCACGGGTAGGTCCGAAGGCAGCTGCGTGAAGTCGGTCATCACGGCAAGCTACCGGGAGGCCGGCGCCAGACCAACCCGCAGATGGCAGCGGGTCGCGAGAACGGAGCATGCGACAGACCGAATGCCCTCGTGCCGCTGGCTGTTCCCGGGGACGCTACTGGGATCGAACGACGCACCGCCTGATCACTCCTGCTCATCCGGCCGGACGTTGACGCCTTCTCAGAGTCCGTCCGTTCCGGCGATGTTCTCTCCCGAGGGTCGGCGAACCTTGGAACTGATTGTGCGGCACAACCACACACACACAGAGTGCCAAT
>DATCZS010000038.1:0-17371 GCA_036525795.1 Acidimicrobiia bacterium
GACTTCCTCAACGCCGAGCTCGTCCGTGTCGTGGCGCATCGGCCGCTGTCGGAGCTGGTCGAGGAACTGGGGCACGAGCCCGTCTTGCGAGCCGGAGAGGCGGCAGCCGCGGTGCGGTCGGGGCGTCTCCGGTGATCGTGATCGACGCCTCGGCCTTCCTCGATGCCGTCGACGGTCGTCGGGCTGTCATCGATCGGATCGACGGTGAGGATCTCCATGCCCCGCATCTGCTGGACGTCGAGGTCCTCAGTGCGCTCCGCAGATTGGTCGCCTCGAAGCGCCTAAATGACGCCAGGGCGGCCGGAGTGCGCAACGTGCTCGCCCGGGCCGACATTCGGAGGCACCCGCATACGCCGCTCATCGACAGCATCTGGTCGCTGCGACAGACCGTCTCGGCCTACGACGCCACCTACCTGGCGCTGGCCTCGGTGCTCGACGCGCCGCTCGTGACCACCGACCGCAAGCTGGCGAGTCTGTCGGGACTGCCGTGCGCGGTCGAGGTTCCGTGACCGCCCCGCAGGCTGGAGCAGCCGGCCTGAACTGACCCGCCCCCGTCCCCGGTAAGTCGGTCGGCGGAGCGCCCCTGACGACCTGCCCTCCGGCGCTTCGCACGATCGGGAAGTCGCTCGAGGATCGAGCCTCAGTCCCGGGTGATCACCACCGTGACCGAGCCCTGCTTGCCGCGGAAATCGGCAAACACCCCGAACGCCAAGGCAGGATCGGAATCGGTGTATGCGTCACCGCAGGCGTCGATGACTGCCGCGATGGGCTCCGTCGTCAAGCCTTGCGAGGGATCGATCTCCGTGTAGTGCATACACATGTCGCCGGGGTGGCTGTCCTTCACCAGCGCACTCGCGCCGCGCAGGTTCTCCGAGGCAGCGGTGATCTCGAACGTGTAGCTGTATGCGGTTCCGTCCCAAGGCCCTACGTCGACGCACACGACCGATTCGTCCGGCGTCAACGTCACTGTCTTCGCATCTCCCTCGGCCCAGGTGTCAGTCGCGAACTGATCGGCCGACTCGGCACAGGTCTTGCCCTCGTCGAAGACCGGTGCTCCTCCGCCACCCGGCTTGCCCTTGGCCGCCACCGGCGTCGCCGTCGCCACCGCCGTGAGCACCACGACCGCCCACACGAACCTGCCTCGTTTCGAACCCACGATGTCCTCCCTCGCGTACTGCCTGTCAACGTACGGCTGCCCGGTTAGGTGCCGGTTTGGTCCGACTGCACGACCGACAGGGTGATCGTCACCGTCGTCAACGGCTTGCTGCCGAAGCCCACCCAGAGATGCAGCGGATCACCGTTGAGGTCCTCGCGGCCACCCCCATCGTCGAACCGCTCGCACCATCCCTCACTGTTGCCCGTATCCCAGTAGTTGCCCGGATCCCAGTATGAGTCGCCCTCGTGGGACAGGGGGGCGAAGAACTCGAACGAGTATCCATCTGGCTTGCGCAGTTGCCAGATGCCATTCGATTCTCCATCGTGGTTCAGCCGACAGATGTCACCGGGCAACGAGTCGAGGACGCCCACCACCAGAGAGCCGAGCGCCTTGTCAGTCGAGATCCCGACCCTCCCGTACCAGGGGCCCTCAGTCTCAGCCGCTGGCTCCGCTGGGCTCCACAGGCACTCGAACTGAATCGAGCCACCGCCCGGGACCGTGATCGTGATCGTCCCGTCCGTCGCGTCGGCACCGGCGTCTTCGCAGGCCTCGACCTCGACAGGCTGTGGCCCTTCTCCCGGGTTGTTGTCCTTCCTGGCGGCGGCCGGCGCCACACCGGCCATCACCAGACCCAGCGCTGTCGCCCAGATGACCAGCCCTCGCTTCGTCTTCATCTCGTCTCCCTTCCTCCGACCAGAACGAGAGGCTCCTCGTCCCGGACCGCCGGGACAGTCCCGACCCCGCGTACATCCTGGGTCGGACCCGGCAGGTTCCTTCGACGGCGCCGACGAGGTTCCGAAGATCTCCCGGGGGTTGCGCCCGGCCTCGGTCGTCGATACCGATGGTCACGCAATGCCATCACGGCCCGGTGGTCGGTGAGGAGCTGCATACGGAGCCTGCCTTCGCATTGACAGCCAACGTACGGATGCCCGGTTAGGTCCCGGTTGGGTGGGGAGCGGCTTGCCGGGCCTGAGGGTCGTTCGGCCCTGGTGGGACCTGGTCTCCCCGGTCGACGGTGACCCCCGGGAGGGCGAGCCATGGAGATTCGGGTTCTCGGTCCTCTGGAAGTGCTGGAGGACGGCCGTCGGGTCGAGGTGAGCGCGCCCAAGCAGCGTCTTCTTCTCACCGAACTCGCCCTGGCTGCCGGGAGCGTGGTCTCGGCCGACCGTCTGATCGACGAGCTGTGGCCCGACCACCCACCGTCCGGAGGCCTGAAGACCCTCCACTACCACGTGTCCAAGCTGCGCGACACCCTCGACGCCGACCGTGACCGGGGCGACCCCGGGCTGATCGTCACCCATCCGGGCGGGTACTCGCTGGCGGTCGGGACAGAGGAGGTGGATGCGCTGCGGTTCGAGCAAGGCGCAATGGAGGCTCGCCGCCTTGTGGAGTTCGACCCGGTCAGGGCAGCCGCCAGGTTGCGCGATGCCCTCGACCTGTGGCGCGGTCCCATCGCCGCGGAGGTGTTCGATGCGCCCGGACTGGGGTTGGAAGCGCGTCGTCTCACCGAGCAGCGACTGGCCTGCCTGGAAGACCGCATCGCCGCCGATCTCGCATCGGGCAGGCATGCCGACGTCGTCCCCGAGCTCGAGCGGCTCGTCGGCGAGCACCCGCTCCGGGAGCGTCTGTGGGCCTTGTTGATGGTCGCTCTCTACCGGTGCGACCGGCAGGGGGACGCCCTCCGGACCTACGAGCGGCTGCGACTTCATCTGGCCGAAGAGCTGGGGATCGACCCTTCCCCCGATCTGCGCCGGCTCGAGGAGTCCGTTCTGCGTCAAGACCCCGACCTCGACGTCCCCGAGGGGCTGCAGCGTCCGGCGTCGCTGCGCGGCTACGAGCTGAGTGAGCCGGTCGGGGAGGGCGCATTCGGCGTGGTGTGGAGGGCCACTCAGGTGTCGGTCGAACGCGAGGTGGCACTCAAGATCGTCCGGCCCGAGCACTCGAACCGGCCTGGGTCGGTGCTCGGCTTCCAGGCCCAGGCACAGATACTGGCGGCGCTCGACCACCCGCACATCGTCCCCGTCTACGACTTCTGGCGCGACCCGGACGGCGCCTACCTGGTGATGCCCCTCATGGCCGGCGGCAATCTCGCGTCTCTCGACACCGCCGACTGGGACACCGGACGCGCCGTCTCCACCCTGGAGCAACTCGCCGCAGCCCTCGCCCACGCCCACCGGCTCGGGGTGGTGCATGCCGATCTCCATCCGGGCAACGTGCTCTTCGACACCGAGGGGAACGCGTATCTGGCGGACTTCGGCCTCGCCGCCAACCTCTCGGGTGGCACCAATACCCCGCCCACCGCCTATTCGTCCCCGGAACAGTTCGGCGGGCGTCGAGCCGATCGAGCCTCCGACGTCTACGGGCTGGCGCGGCTGGCGGTGCGGCTCCTCACGGGATCCGACCCGGTACCCGGTCCTCTCCAGGTTCGCGCCTCCCGGTCGGGGCTGCGGTCGGCGGTCGACACCGTCCTGCGCCGGGCGACGGATCCCGAGCCTGCGAGGCGCCAGCCCGACGCCGCTGCCTTCCTTCGGGACTTCCACACGGCCATGGGGATGGCCGCCCCGGCCGAGGTCGACGCCCGCAATCCCTACAAGGGCCTGCGCCCGTTCACCGTCTCGGATGCGGCCGACTTCTTCGGTCGCCGGACTCTCGTCGAGGAGCTCCTGGTCTTCGTCGGAGACCACCGGCTGACCGCGGTGGTCGGCGCCTCGGGCTCCGGTAAGACCAGCGTCGTCAACGCCGGTCTGCTGCCGGCACTGCGGGCGGGAGCCGTCCCCGGCGCGGAGCGGTGGCTGACGACGTCGATGTATCCCGGGTCGAGCCCCTTCGGTGCCCTCACCGAGGCGCTGCAGGCGGTGGCCATCGACCACCTCCCCGATCTCGGCGGATCTGGCGAGCTGCTCGGCCGGGCGCTCGGTCGGATCGTCCCCGATGGCGAGCTGCTGATCGTGATCGATCAGTTCGAGGAACTGTTCACCCTGGTCGACTCCGACGGCGAGCGAGAGAGATTCCTCGACCTGCTCGCATCGCTGGTCAGCGAGACGTCGAGGGTTCGGCTGGTCCTCACACTGCGCGCCGACCATTTGGGGTCGGCTCTCGAACACCGGCGCTTCGGCCGGCTCATCCGTGAATCCATGATCGGCATCATGGCGCCGTCGCCCGACGAGCTGGCCCAGGCGATCACCGAACCGGCTCGGCGTGTCGGCGTCGACGTCGACCCCGAGCTGGTCGCCGACATCGTCGGCGACGTCATGGGAGAGCCCGGCGGGTTGCCGCTCATGGAGTACACGCTCACCCAGCTGTTCGACCGGCGGACCGGAGCCAGACTTGGGGCCGAGGACTACCTCAGGGCCGGCGGTCTGGGTGAGGCTCTCGCCGGATGGCCCGAGGACGTGTATTCCGGCCTGGACGAAGAGCGGCGCGACACCTGTCGGACGTTGTTCCTGGGTCTCGTCTCCGTCGATGAGGACGGTCGTGTCACCCGCCGTCGTGCTCTCTTGCGCGACCTGTACGCCCTGGGCGTCGACCGGGGTGTCGTCGACGAGGTCCTGGGCCGGTTCGAAGAGCTGCGGCTCCTCACCACCGACCACCATCCGGAGTCGCGCTCGCCCACCGTCGAGATCGCCCACGAAGCCCTCCTCGACCGGTGGCAGAGGCTCCGCTCCTGGATCGACGACCGCCGGGCGATGCTGGTCATGCAGCGCCGTGTCCGGCGCGCCGCCGGGGAGTGGGAGGCGGCCGACCGCCACCCCGACTACCTGCCTACCGGGGGACGGCTCAGACAGTTCGAGGCGTGGGCCCGCTCCACCGATCTGCCGATCACCGACAGAGAACAGGAGTTCATCGAGTCGAGCCTTCAGCGTGAAGAGGAACAGCTGTCGACCCGGCGCCGTACCCGCAGACTGATCACGGCCGCGCTGGCGATCATCGCCGTGATCGCCGTCGCCTTCGGTGTGGCTGCGCTGGTGCAGCGGAGCCGGGCGATCGATCAGCAGAGGCTGGCGGAGGAACAGGCGGCGGCGGCGGTCGAGCAGGCGGAGCGCGCAGACGAGCAGGCCCGGCTGGCCACGGCCTCCGAGGTCGAAGCCGAGAGTGAGCGGGACCGGGCGGCCTCCCAGGAGTTGATCGCCCGGGCCCGAGGGCTGGCGGCGGCGGCGATGGTCAACCTCGACGACGACCCCGAACTCTCGCTGCTGCTGGCGATCGAGGCGGTCGAGGCCACCGGCGACGAGGTGCTGCGCGAGGCCGCAGAAGCCCTGCACGCCGCGGTCAACACCAGCCGTGCGGTGTTCACGATGCCTGTCGAACAGTGGGATCGCACCGTGGTCTACGACCCGGGCGGAGACGTCTTCTACACCGGCGGGCGCATCTCGGGTGAGGTGATCGACGTCGACACCCGGCGCTCGATCTCCCCCATCGACGTGGACATCGGCGTCCCGGTCGGCGAGACGATGTCGGCCTCCAACATCGCCAAGCTGGCCATCGCCGGCGAGGACGACGAACTGCTGGTCGTGGGCCACTACTCGCCGGGCGTGATCACGGTGCTCGATCGACAGACGCTCCAGCCGCTCTTCCGCCTGGAGGGCCACCAGATGTGGGTGACCGACCTGGCGGTCAGCGACGACGGAACGGTGCTCGCCTCGGTCGATCCGTATCAAGGCGCCATCTGGGTGTGGGATCTGGTGGGTCGGGAGCGGGTCGCCTCCTTCGAGATGGACTGTTCGGTGGCGTGCGCTCGCGGCGTTGCCCTCAGTGGCGACGGGCGGCTGGTCACGTCTGGTCGAACGGTGTGGGATGTCGCCTCGGGGGAGGCGCTGCTGACAGGGCTGATCGAGGGCACATCTGGCGATGCAGAGTTGATGGACGATCGCCTATTGGTCGCAGACGGCAATCTCGTCCACCTGATCGACCTCGCCTCGGGCGGCACGATCGCCACATTCGCCGGCCACGCCGCCGAGGTCGCCGCCCTCGACCTCAGCCCCGACGGCCTCTGGCTGGCGAGCGGCGGAAACGACGGCCGCATCTTCGTCTGGGACGCCACCGGTGTGAGCTCTGCCCCGATGCTCGAGCTTCCCGCCCAGCAGGGAACCGTGTGGGACGTGACGTTCTCCCCCGACGGCCGTCGGCTCACCAGCACCTCCGGGCGCCAGCAGTTTGACTTCGACCTCGTGTACACCTGGCCCAGGGACTGGCAGGCGCGCACGTGGGACGTCTCGATCGCCGGGAGAGGTGAACTGGTCTCGGTCGCCGGGCGGGATTCGCAGTTGGCGTTCCTCCCATCTGCGGACCGGGTCGTCTTCGCCGGCACCTCCGGGGCCGGGGTGTGGAGTCTCGACGACGCCACCGAGCTGGTCGCCTTCGCCGCCCCGGCCGCCGACTCCCGCGTCGACGCCGTCGCCGCCTCTCCCGACGGGTCCACGGTTGCGCTGGGGGGAACCCGGGACGGCTTCGGATGGGCGGCCGCCTTCGACGCCGCCACCGGGCGGATGATCGAAGAACTTGTCGCCCCGAGTGCGGACGTCACCCCCCAGTCGCTGGCATTCAGCCCCGACGGCAGCCGCCTGGCCCTGGTCGCCACCGGCTTGGGAGCGGTGTGGGACACCGCCGGCTGGGAGATCGACACCGACCTGTCGGGGCTCTCTCCCGCCTCCGAGTATTCGTCGGTGGCGTTCCATTCGGACTCCACCCACCTGCTCACCCAGTTCCTCCCGTATTCGGAGTGGGGGTGGCCTGCCATGGAGCTGTGGGACCTTGACGACAATGAGATCCGGACCGAGCTGGGTCACGTCCCCCGCGCCGGTCGGGGCGATGTGGCGTTCAGTCCGGACGGCCGGCTGGTCGCCAGCGCCGGGATCGGGCGGCCCGAGCTCACCGAGCCCTTCACGGGCCGGGTGCTCACCCGGCTGGAAGGCGCTCCGCCCTATGCAGTGTCGGTGGCGTTCTCGCCTGACGGAAGCCGGGTGGCGACCGGGGAGGCGGACGGAACGATTCGTCTGTGGAACCCGGCGACCGGGGAGGAGACGCGTGTGCTCGCCGGGCACGACGGGATGGTGGTCGACGTCGCCTTCGGCCCGGACGGAACCAGGCTGGCATCGACCGACGTGAACGGCGTGTCCAAGGTCTGGACGCTCGACCTCGAGGAGCTGCTCGAGATTGCCAGGGGCCGGGTCGAACGAGACCTGACCGACGTCGAGTGTCGGGCGTACGTGGTGGTCGGATGTCCTCCCGCTCCGGGGTCCGAGCGGCTGATTCCGGCGACCGGTGAATGGGACGCGCCCTTCGGCATCGAGGCGTCTGTGTGGGACTCGGCGGCCACCGGCGGGAGCTGGACCCAGGTTGGAACGCTCGCGCACGAAGGCGATCCGGTGTTCCTGTCCGGAGAACGGCGGCTGCTCCTGTTCAACGGCGGGATGACTTCCACGTCATGGGCCTTCGACCTCGACACCTCGGAGTGGAGCGAGATCACGTCCATGCCGGGCGCGGCCGACCCGAGTCTGCCTGCCGACGCCCCGCCGCCCGCTTCGATTGGTGCGCTTGTGTATCTCCCCGAGCGCGGCCAGGTACTGGCGACCCGCATCGACGACGGCGCAACGCTGATCTACTCGGTGGCGTCGGACGACTGGTCCCAGGTGGGCGCGACCGAAGAGGCCTTCGCCGGACGCTACGGGATGGGCACGGCATTCGACTCGGGGTCGAACCTGGTGCTGCTGTTCGGCGGGGCCCACTGGGGACGCACCGACGAGGGGAACCACGTCGGGTTGGGCGACACGTGGGTGTTCGATGTCGAGTCTTCCACCTGGACCCAGGTCACCCCTGCCATCTCACCGCCGCCACGCATCGATCCGTCATTCGTCTACGACTCCGATGCCGACCGGGTCGTCATGTTCGGCGGCCACACCGAGCTGGGCGGTGAGGTGCTCGGGGACACGTGGACGTACGACGCCGACGCCAACACGTGGACCGAGATCGAGTCGTCGCTTTCGCCGCCGCCCCGATCCGGCCACGCCGCGTGGTACGACCCGAGTGTTGGCTCCTCGTTTGTGTTCGGCGGGGCGGGCGAGTGGACGTCGTGGCCGCCGCTGCCGTGGACGGCGCTGGGCGGAGAAGAGCTGTGGCGGTTCGACTCCGGAACCGGGAACTGGACGCTCTCCCGGTCCGCTCCCAACCCGGGGTACCTGCTTTCCGGCGGCGCGTTCTATGACGACTCGTCTGCGTCGGCCTGGATCCTGGGTGGAGACGCCTACGACGCAGACCGCCGCTTCCAGGGCTACGTGTCCGACATCTGGGCCTACCGTCACGAGGAAGGCGCACCGTAGGCGCTGTCAGGCTGCCTCTGCCCTCGTCTCCAGGAGATCGGCGTCGGGAACCTCGGTGTCGAGGTTGCGGATCCGCGGGTGCCGGAGTGCCCAGATCGTGATGGCGATCGCCACGAGTCCGGTACATGCGAACAGAAACCCGATTCCCCGGCCCGCTCCGCTGCCGAAGACGGCAGTGAGGGGAGATCCGCCATCGGCGAACATCGGCTCGAAGACCCGGTCGGCGAGCAGGCCGGCGGAGAGGAAGGCGATCGGTGACGCCGAGATCGCCGAGATCTGGCGGATGGCGAACACCCGCCCCTGGAGGTTCGGGGGAACCTTGGCCTGCCAGATCGCCTGGCTGCTCCCGCCGGCGATCGGGTGGGTCCCGAGCATCAGCAGCAGTCCGGCGGTGACCAGCCACACGGACGGTCGCAGGCCCATCATCACCAGGCCGACCCCCATCGCCATGATCGGCACGTAGACCCCGATGATCTTGTTCCTGGGTCCTCCCCAGGCGGCGAGGGCCAGGCTGCCGACCGCCACCCCGGCGGCTCCGGCCGAGACGATGAGCCCGGCGGTCTGCCCGTCGGTCAGGTTGAGCAGCAGCGGAATCGTGAGCACGCCCTGGAAGGCGAAGGCGAAGTTCACCATCAGGAAGGAGAGCACGAGGATCAGCAGACCCCTGCGGGCGGTGATGAACGTCAGCCCCTCCCGCGCCTCGCGCAGCAGGGCCATGACGCCCCGCCCTCGACGCTCGCTCTTCTCCGCTTTGGGGAACCGAACCGCCAGCAGCGTGGTGACCGCCACCAGATAGCTGGCCACATCTGCCACGAACAGCGGGCCGAGCCCGGCCGACACGACGATCGCCGCTGCTGCCACCGGGGCGAGGATTCCCCCGACGCTCCCGGCCAGCTGCACCATCCCCGAGGCCCGGGCGTAGTGCTCTTTGGGGATCAGCTGGGTCACCGCAGCCGAGTACGCCGGGAACTGGAACGCGGCGAAGGCCCCGCTGAACGAGAGCGTGAGGTAGAGGTGCCAGATCTCGAGCGATCCGGTGACGACGAGCAGCATGGTGACGAGGGTTCCGACGGCGGCGCCGGTGTCGGAGATGAGCATCGCCGTGCGGCGGTCCCAGCGGTCGACCAGCGCACCGACGAAGGGGGAGACCAACAGCATGGGGATGCGCGAGGCCATCACGATCAGTGCGAGCTGGGTGGCCGACCCGGTCTCCTGGAACACCCAGATCGCCAGGCCGAACCCGGTCATGGACGACCCCAGCAGCGAGACGAGCTGGCCGAACCAGACCACCGAGAAGGTCTTCGTCCCTTCCGCTCGCATGAACTCCCGCACGGTGAATCCTTTGCTTTGCCAGAATACTTTTCTAGTAGACTATCGTCTGGCGTACCGATATGCAAGAATGAATCCCATGGGACACCTCGACGAACCGCTGTGGCGGCAGGCGGCGACATCCACGCTCCACATCTCGCTGATCCTCAAGGCCGACCTCGAGGAGGCGCTTCAGTTGGAGACCGGGCTCCTGCTCGCCGACAACGAGGCGCTGCTCAATCTGTCCATCCACCCCATGCGGATGAGCGAGATCGCCGACAAGCTCGTCCTGTCGCGGGGCGGCACCACCAAGGTGATCGACCGTCTCGAGGAACTGGGTCATGTCACCCGGCGGCCCGACCCCGAGGATCGGCGCGCCACCCTCGTCGAGATCACCGACTCCGGACGCAAGGCCCGGGCGGAAGCGAAAGCGGTCATCGACGGCCGTCTCGAGGAGATGTGGTCCCAGCACATCTCCGACGAGGAGGCGAAGGGCATCGTCGAGGTGATGGAGCGGGTCCTGGAGGCCAACCACCAACGCACACAGAACGGCTGATCGCAGCCGTTTCGCCCCGTTGCCATCGCTGGAATCGAGATGCCCGGTGAGCCTCCGACAAGGGGGTTGACCGAGTCTGTATTGCCCGCCGCCGCTGGATTCCGGGGCACGAGAGGTGCCCGGTGAGCCTCGGACAAGGGGGTTGACCGAGTCTGTATTGCCCGCCGCCGTCTGTGGATTCCGAGGCGTGGGAGATGCCCGGTGAGCCTCGGACAAGGGGGTTGACTGCGGCCCCGCGATCGCGTATATCGAACATGTGTTCGACCAACGTAACGACAGCTTCCTGCCGGTGGAAGGGGAGTTCGAGCGAGAAGACCGCCTGGCGTGGGAACTGACCCAACAGATGTGTGAACTCGGTCCCGAGCCCGATCTCCCGGGCGGTCTGGCCGATCTCGAGCCCGGCATCATGCTGGCGGCGGCGCTGTCGGCGATCGATGTCGGCAGCCTCTCGGGGCACGATCGAGTGGTCGTCATGGCCGCCCACCAGCGCATGGCCTCTCACTACCAGGCACAGCTGTACGCCTCGATGGCATCCGTGGCCGATGCCGTCACCGAAACCCTTGTGGAAGAGGGGGAGACCGACGTGGCCCTGCTGGAAGACGCCGCCTCGTCGGAGATCCGGGCGGCGCTCCGTCTCACCCGTCGGGCCGCCGACGCCGAACTCGCGATCGCCCGCGACTATCAGCTCCGGTTGCCGGCGGTGTGGGAGGCGCTCGCCTCGGGTCGAATCGACCGGCGGCGGGCCAACCTCATCTGTCACCGCACGGCTCACCTGCCCGAATCTCAGGCTCGAGAGGTTGCCCGCCTGGCCTTGGAGCGGGCCTCCGATCTCACCACCGGCCAGCTGACCGCCCACCTGAAGCGCCTGGCGGTGGAGGCCGATCCGGACGAGGCCAAGCACCGCTACGAGCACGCCGTCGAGGAGCGGCGGGTGGTCCTCGAGTCGAGCGACGAGGGCACCGCCCACCTCCACCTCCTCGACCTCCCGCCCGACCGGGCCGGCCGCATACGCAACCGGATCGACGCCGCCGCCCGCACTCTTCGCAGTCCCCAGGAGACGCGGACGATGGATCAGCTGCGCGCCGACGTGGTGCTCGATCTGCTCGATCCGCCCGCTCGGCGTCCTCGATCCGGATCAGGCCGGGGAGCGATGGTGATGACCGTCGACCTCGCCACCCTCGCCCGTCTGGCCGACGCCCCGGGCGACCTCGCCGGGTTCGGACCGGTCATCGCCGACATCGCCCGCCAGGTGGCGGCGGCGTCGCACGGCGACCAGTGGCGTTTCGTCGTCACCGACCCCGAGGGTCGGCCGGTTCATGCCGGCATCACCCGCCGCCGGCCCACCAAACCCGACCGCCGCCTCGTCCAGGCGATGTATCCGACCTGCGTGTTCCCCGGGTGCCGCATCCCCTCGGCGCAGTGCGACCTCGACCACGCCACCCCGTGGGCCGAGGGCGGGCCGACCGCGCCAGACAACCTCCGCCCGGTGTGCCGGCATGACCATGTGCTCCGCCATCGGGGTGGTTGGCGCTCTCGCCGGCTCGCCTCCGGCGACCACGAGTGGACCAGCCCGCTCGGTCACAGCTACCTGACCCGGGCCCGGGCCCCCTGAGCCGGCGGGGGCTCAGCCCTCACCCGGCGGAACGCTCCCGCCAGAGTTTCAGGCCCACCTCGGTGCGGGCGATCGCCTCGTCGGTGTACGGCACCACGTGGAGCTGCACGTGGCCGATGCCGGCTGCCGCGTGGGCAGACAGGGCGTCGGCGATCGCCTCGGGTGCGCCATCGATCACCGACTCGAAGGTCGCCTCGGGTGGCACCAGGTCCCGGTGTACGACCGAGGTCAGGATCGTCTTCTCGGGAACCCTCTCCGGTGCCACCTCGGCCACCGCCTCGTCGAAATTCGCCAGCTGTTCGGCCGCATCCTCCGGGGTGGCCCAGTAGCAGGTGTTCCACTGGTCGGCGTAGCGGGCGGCGAGCCGCATGGTCTTCGGTCCGAACGCTCCCACCATCAGCGGGGGCCCGCCCGGGCGGGGGCTGCGGGGGCTGATCACGCAGTCGCGGGCCGAGTAGAACTCCCCTTCGAAGTCCACCTTGCCGTCCCGCAGCAGCGGTCGCAGGATCTGGAGTGCTTCGTCGAATCGGGCCACCCGCCTGTCGAAAGGGAGTCCGAAGGCGTCGTACTCCGGCTTGTTCCACCCTGCGCCGATGCCCAGGATCAGCCGACCCCCGCTCACCTCGTCGAGGGTGTGGGCCATCTTGGCCAGCACCGCCGGATTCCGGAACGAGTTGCACAGGACCAGCGTGCCCAGCTCCACCCGGCTGGTCGCCTCGGCCAGAGCGGTGAGGATCGTCCATCCCTCCCAGATCCCCACCGTCCAGTCGAGGTCATCTGGCCGGTACAGCAGGTGGTCCCACACCCATACCGAGTCGTACCCGGCCGCCTCCGCCCGCAGCGCCCGCTCCCGGATCGTCGAGTACCGCTCCGCCGACCCCGGACCGCCCCTCCGGCTGTCTGACAGTGCCACCACGAATCCGACCTTCACTTCGCCTCCTCGAGGGTGTGGGGCTCGTAGTCGCCCGGTTCCACCTCGACTCGCCCCTGGTACGCCGCCACCTGCGGCACGTAGAAGAACACCTTCGTGGTGTCCCGGGCGAACCACTGGCGCACCAGGTCGGCGTTCCAGATCTCCGCCGTGCGCGCCAGGTGCTCGGAGCTGAGCGGCACGGCCGTCCGCTGCTCGTCCACGACGTACGTGAGAACCGACCGGCGAGGGTCGAACCGATCCACGGGGAGGCGGAAGCGCGGCTTGTCGTGCAGGTATGTCCCCGGCACCAGCCGGAAGTCGATCGGTGTCACGAACACCCCCGAGTTCTCGTAGGGCATGCCCAGGATGGGCTGGGCCATCATGTCGTAGAGCTTCTCGTAGAAGCCCGGCATCTCAGCTTCGAACTGGCGCCAGCGCGGGCTCTCGGGGAAATCGCTCAGAGGCCGGATGCCCTGTTCGACGATCGCCGCCGCCTGGTCGGGATCCTCTGTGAAGAAGTAATGGAAGAGATGACTGGTCGAGCAGACCTGCATGCGTTCCTCGCTCGCCGGGCTGTCAGGCTACCGAACGACCGGCGAAGACGCCCGGACCGGGCACGGCGCTCGACCAAACGGCGAGCCCGGTCGACCGCCCATTGGACCCAGGTGAGACCGACGCGCCGGGGCGAGCACCGATATCGTCTCCGCACGGCTTGGTTTCATCACGACTATGGGAGGGACGCGGGTGCGAGGAGGCGGCAGAGGCTCCGACGACCGGCTCATCTCCTGCCCGGATGCGGTGTGCGATCGTTCCTCGCACCGCCTCTTCGACGAAGAGCCGTGTGGCATCGCCAAGGTGACGGTGTGCGTCCACGAGGCCGCCCGCTCCCGGAAACGTCTGGGCTGAACCGATGGAGATCCTGTTCACCAAGTCGTTCTGGGAATTCGACCTCGCCGCCCACGACGATCCGATTGGCGCCTTCCTGTCACGGGTGGCCGCCGACGGGTTCGACGGCACCGAGATGTTCCTCCCGCTCCTCACCGAGGATCCGGCCAGGGTCCTCGAACTCCACGCAACGCACGGCCTCTCCCGCCGCATCATCGACATCATCACCGAGGGGGCCTCGCCCGCCGACCATCGGGCGAGCTTCGACGCCTCTGTCGAACGCGCCCTCTCCTACGAGCCCGACCTCATCAACAGTCACACCGGCCGCGACATCTTCTCGTTCGAGGACAACGTCGCCCTCTACCGCCACGCGGTCGAGGTGAGCGCCGACGTCGGCGTTCCCATCGTCCACGAGACCCATCGCTTCCGACCCACCTACTCCGCCATCGAGACCCGCCGCTACCTCGAGGCGGTTCCCGGCCTGTTCCTCACCGCCGACCTCTCCCACTGGTTCGTCGTCCACGAGTCGGATCTCTCCGACCAGGACCAGAACGTGGAACTCGCCCTCGCCCGGACCCGCCACATCCACGCCCGGGTGGGCTTCGAGGAAGGCCCCCAGGTGGGGGATCCGGCCGATCCCCGCTGGCGGTCCCAGCTCGACCGTCACCTCGAGCTGTGGCAGCGAATCGTCGACGGCTGCCGCCACACCGGAGTCGCGAGCCTCGCCATCACCCCGGAGTTCGGCCCGTTCCCCTATGTGCCGATGATTCCGTTCACCGACGAGCCGGTGGCAGACCCGTGGGCCGCCAACCTCTACATGAAGGACCTGCTGTCCACCCGACTCGTGTGAGTGGCCATACGCCCCACTGCCTGACTTCGGGGCATCTTCCACGCCCCGGCAACTACCCTCCCGTGGATGCCGAGCCAGCCGTCGGGGACGGTCACGTTCCTGTTCACCGACATCGAGGGCAGCACCCGCCTGTGGGAGCGGGACCCCGAACGCATGCGCGGTGTGCTGGCGCGACACGACGAGATCCTGAGAGACCTCATCAACGACAACGACGGCTATGTGTTCACCACCGCCGGCGATGCCTTCTCGGCTGCCTTCAGCGATCCGCTCGCCGGCGTCATCGCTGCCATCGAGGCGCAGAAGGCCATCGCCGCCGAGCCATGGGAGGTGGGAGAGGTCAGGGTGCGGATGGCGCTGCACGCAGGAGTGGCCCACGAACGCGACGGCGACTACTTCGGGCCCACCCTCAACCGCACGTCGCGCATCCTCTCTGCGGGCCATGGAGGCCAGGTCCTCCTCAGCCAGTCGGTGCGGGACCTCCTGTCGGGCAGGCTTCCGGCGGGAGTCGGAGTGCGGCCACTGGGCGAGTACCGGCTCAAGGACCTGGGAAGCCCCGAGCACCTGCACCAGGTGACGCACGCCAACCTCATGGTGGAGTTCCCCAGCCTGCGGACGCTCGACGCCCACCTCAACAACCTTCCCGTCGAACTCAGCTCGTTCATCGGCCGCCACGACGAACTCGCCGAGACCGTGAAGCGACTCAGGGACAGTCGTCTGGTCACCCTCACCGGCGTGGGCGGATCGGGCAAGACCCGGCTGGCGCTTCAGACCGCCGCCGAGGTGTTCGACGAGTTCCCCGACGGCGTCTGGGTGGCGGAGATGGCGGGACTGGCCGAGCCAGAGCGTTTCCCCCGGTGGGTCGTCGAGGAGATGGGCCTGGCCCGCTCCGCCCAGAGCGACCTCGGGGGCGGTTCAGAAGAACGGTCCTCGCTCGAGATCGTGCTCGACTACCTGGCGCCCCGCACGGCGCTGCTCGTACTGGACAACTGTGAACACCTGATCGCGCCGTCCGCCGAGTTCGCCGAGCGGGTGCTGCGGGCCTGTCCCAACCTGAAGATCCTCACGACGTCGCGAGAAGGTCTGGGAATCAGGGGCGAGTATCTGATCCAGGTTCCCTCGCTCAGGCTCCCTTCCTCGTTCGTGACCGAGGAATGGGAGGGCGCGTATCCCGACGCCATGGAGCTCTTCGCAGAGCGCGCCGGTGCGGTGAACGCCCGGTTCTCGCTCGATTCGCAGACCGCTCCGGCGGTGGCCGAGATCTGCCGCCGGCTCGACGGCATGCCGCTTGCCATCGAATTGGCTGCGGCCCGGGCGCGGATGCTCACCGCCGAACAGATCTCCCAGCGCCTGGGAGACACGTTCCGTCTCCTCACCGGTGGCAGCCGGACGGCCCTGCCGCGCCAGCAGACGCTTCTGGCCACCGTCGACTGGTCCTATCAGTTGCTCACCGATGCCGAGAAGCGCCTCTTCGAGCGGCTGGCGGTCTTCCGGGGCGGGTTCTCGCTCGAGGCGGCCGAGGCGATCGTGACCGACGAGGACGTCGACCTGCTCGACGTCTTCGATCTGCTGGCGTCGCTGGTCGACAAGTCGATGGTCCAGGGTGGCTCCGTGTCGGGCCGTTTCGGGCTGCTCGAGACACTGCGCCAGTTCGCACTCGGAAAGCTCACCGATGCCGGGGCCGGAGACCGGTGGCGTCTTCGTCACGCCGATTACTTCGCCGGTGTCGCCGACGAGGCGTTCGGGCAGACGAGAGGTCCCAACCAGGTGGAGTGGCTCGACCGGCTCGAACGGGACCAGGACAACTTCGATGCGGCGATCACCTGGGCGATCGAGAGCGACAACCATGCGCTGGCGGCCCGGATGGCCGCCGGGCTCTGGTGGTACTGGGGGCAGCACAATCACGCCAAGCAGGGGCTCGAGGCGATGCACGCCATCGTGGATCACCTCGACACCGTGCCACCGGAGGTCCAGATCAAGTTCCTGGCCGGGCGCGGCTGGCTGTGGGGATTCCAGACGGCCTCTGACAAGGGGTTGGCGGACGCCGAGCGGGCGCTGGCGATCGCCACCGAGATCGGCTCGCCCGCCCTTCGCGGCCTGGCTTCGATGGTGGTCGCCAACGCTCATGGACAGGCGAACCGCTACGACAATGCCCTGCACCACCACCGCCAGGGCTTCCTGGCGTTCGAGGAGGTCGGCGACGAGTGGGGAATGGGCTGGACCACCCTGATGCCGGCCTGGATCTATCGCATGCAGGCAGACGTCCTGACCTCGGAAGGCTGGCTGGAGCAGGCGAAGAGGCATTTCCGGTCCTCCGGCAGTCAGTTCGGGCTGGCGTGGACCCTCTCCACGCTGGGAATCATCCGGCGCTATGTGAACGACTTCGAGGACTCCATCCGGCTGCACACCGAGGCCGCCGAGATCTTCGACCGTCTCGGCGACCGCGCAGCAGTCAGCTTCAGCCACGTCGTCACGGCCCTGTCCCTCGATCAGGCCGGCCGTGTCGAAGAAGCGGTGGCCAGCGCCATGCGCGGGCTCGCCCTCGAACGCGACCTCGGCCCGCTCGCCGGCGAGTCCGCCTCGGTCGGAGCGGCGCTGACGCGCCACGCCGGCGACCTGGCGGCGTCATTCGCCCTGCTGCAGGAGGTGCGGGGCCGGTTCTCGAGCGAGAACGCCTCGAGCGTCGCGGTGATCGCAGAGGAGATCGCAGACCTGGCGGTGGCAGTGGGCGTCTACGAGCCGGCCGCCCATCTCCTGGCGTACGCCCAGGCGGAGCGG
>DATCZS010000039.1:0-8373 GCA_036525795.1 Acidimicrobiia bacterium
GGGCGCGGTCGACGAAGACGAGCGCACGATCCAGCCAGAGGCGCGCTTGCACGTGGTTCGCCTTCCACCGCCAATAGCCACCCAGCGCGGCGACCAGCCGGAGGCCGGTGTCCAGGTCGCCTCCCCCGAACGCCCATTCCATCGCCGTGACCAGGTTCTCGTAGTCGGCGGACAGCCGGGACAGCCACACTCCCTGGTCGTGTCCGCTCAGCCTCGAACTCGCCTCTTCCGCCAGCTCGGCGAAGTAGCGGGCATGGCGACTGTGCAGTTCCTCGGCCCGGGCCGTCGCCCCCAGTCGTTCCGAGGCGAAGGCGTGGATCGTTTCCAGCATCACGAACCGCGGTTCGCCGCCGACCCCCGGCTCGGTTCGCAGCAGGCTCTTGGCGACCAAAGACTCCAGTCCGTCGACCACGTCGATGCCCAGCCCGGGCCCGCAGATGATCTCGGCCGCCTCGATGGTCCTACCGCCGTGGAACACGCCCAGCCGGTCGAACAAGGCTTGCTCTTCGGAGTCCAGCAGGCCATAGCTCCATTCGATGGTGTTGCGTATGGTCTGGTGGCGGTGAGGCACGTTGCGGGCGCCGCCGGTGAGAGTCTTCAGGCTGTCCGCGAGTCTCTCGAGCAGAGTCCGGGGTTCGAACAGCCTCACCCGGGCGGCAGCCAACTCGATCGCAAGCGGGAGTCCCTGGAGCCGCCGGCAGATCTCGGCAATCGGCCGGACGTTTCCCTCGTCGACCTCGAAGTCGGGTCGCATCGCTCGCGCCCGTTGCACGAAGAGCGATACCGCCTCGGACTGGGCGACGGTGGCTGGTGACGCCTGGCCGTCGTCTTCCGGAAGGCCCAACGCCGGTACCGGGTATTCGTGCTCTCCGTAGAGACGGAGCGGTTCCCTGGAGCTGGTCATCACTTTGAGTCCGGGGACACCGGCCAGCATCTCACCGACGACGGGCGCAGCATCGACGACATGCTCGAAGTTGTCGATGACAACCAGCATCCGTTTGCGCTGGAGCGAGCGGAGGAGGGTCTCGAGCAGCGGTTCGTCAGCTGCCTCGGTCACCCCGAGGGTGGAGGCGATGGTGGAAGCCACCCGGTCGGACGAGGCGATGGGTGCCAGTTCCACGAAGAACACCCCGTCGTCGAAACCGTCCAGCAGGTCGGCAGCGACCTGCAGGGAGAGACGTGTCTTTCCGATCCCCCCCGGGCCGGTCAGGGTCACCAGCCGCACGTCGTCTCGCTCCAGCAACTCGGCCAGGGTCAACACCTCCTGCCGGCGCCCGATGAAGGCTGTCGCCTGGGAGGGCAGGTTGGTGCGGAGGGTGTCGAGTGTCACCAGCGGCGGGAAATCGGACCGCAGTTCCGGGCCCGTGACCTGGAACACCGTTTCGGGCAACGAGAGGTCTTTCAGACGGTGCTGGCCCAGGTCTGTCAGGCCGACCCCATGGGGCAGACCATGGCGGACGAGTTGGTGGGTTGCCATCGACAGGATGACCTGGCCCCCGTGCCCAGCCGACAGCAGGCGGGCTACCCGGTTGACGGGCGGTCCGAAGTAGTCGCCGTCTCGAGTCTCCGGGTCTCCGGTGTGGAGCGCCATCCGCACCCGCAGCTCGCCGGTTTCCTCCGGCCAGGCCGTTGCCCGAAGTCGGCGCTGGATCTCGATGGCCGCCTCCAGCGCGTCGTTCGGACCCGCAAATGCAGATCCGAACGCATCACCGCCGGTGTAGAAGACGTAGCCGCTGTGAGCTTCCATTGCCTGGTTGAGGAGCCGGTCGTGTGTCTCGAGGGCAGCCTGCATCGCCTTCGGGTGGCGTTCCCACAGTCTTGTGCTCCCCTCGATGTCGGTGAAGAGCAACGTGACCGTCCCCGATGGCTGATCTATTGAGCGCACAACCCCGAGCAGCATAGGGAACGCCTCGGCGGATCGGCCGGGTGCGAGCGCGCTGGGCGTTCTTCTCGGCCGACGCCTGGCAAGTGCGACCTCACGACGTGACGGCATGACCGCAAGACTCGCGGCCTCCCCCGGGGTCACCCGGGAAGTGTCAGCGCCCTGTCTCCGCGTCGGTTTTGGCACCCGCTCTCAGCAACCACAGCGACGACACCGCCAGAGCAGCTCCGACCACGATGATGCCAACCACGTAGACGACCGATATCGCACCGTCCCGATATGGCTCACCGCTCAAGAGCACCGGCAGCTGAGCGATCCCGGCGGCCACCGGCCAGAACACACCGACCAGGGCATGAGCAACCAGACCACGCCGCCTGCCGGCTCCCAGCCAGTAGATGCCGAGTGCCTGCACTGCGAATACCACGGAGATGACGAGCGCCAACACCGCGGCCGGCACGCCCGCTTCTTCCGGCTCGCCCACCGCGAAGTCCTCGAGAGTGTGAGGCAGCGTGAAGAACATCAGCAAGACCGAGACGGCCACCACGCGAGCGGCCGACCTCCCGCCCACGCCACGCAGAGATGTCCGGTTCACCATGAGGTTCGTGCTGGATCGATGGGGCGAGCATAGGGCGCCCACTTCGCGTACCGCCGACGGCGCGAGAGATACCGCCGGCCGGCGGCCGACGAGGGGCTCACAACCGAGACCACGACGGCCGATGATGGGTAGCGCTCAGCTCTTGGTATGATGACCCTCAGCTGCTTCGGCGGCGGCTCACTCTCTCCTTCTTCGGACTGGACTGCGTCAGAGTCGGTTCCGAAACAACCACACCAGGGAGGCGAACACCGCCTCCCACAAGGAGAGGGATCTTCATGAACATCTACGTTGGGAATCTCCCATTCGACGCGCGCGAAAGTGATCTGCGCACACTGTTTGCCGACTACGGAACACTCGACTCGGCATCCGTGGTCAGCGACCGCGAGACCGGCCGTTCCCGCGGCTTCGGCTTCGTCGAGATCTCGGACGGCACACAGGCCGCCAAGGCCATCGAGAAGTTGGACGGTCACGAGTGGAACGGCCGGCGTCTCACCGTCAACGAGGCCAAGCCGCGGGCTCCCCGTCGGTAGCCTCTTTCGCCGACGACCCCGTCGTCACAGGCCCGCCGCGACCGGTTCGACCGAATCGGCCGGCGGGCGTCACGGCGTGGACGGACGAAACCGTGATCACCCGAACCGTCGGGACACGGTCCCCGAGGAAAGGCCACACCCGGGGGTCAGTCGACAAGGTCGGAGAGCTCCGACCACAACCCGGTTCCGCGGGACCGGTAGACACACCGGACGAGGACAATGAACACGGCAGAGCGGAGTCCACTATGGCGGTGAAAAACAAGAGCCGACGAGACGGATCTCGCAGGCGGTGCCTGCTGTGCGGTCACCCGAAGGTCGAACACCGGAAAGATCATCCGTGCACGGTGCCCAAGTGCCTCTGCGAGCAGTACCAGGCGGCGCTGTCGGTCGAGAAGGCAACGAAACCGGCCTGACCCGGGGGGGCGACACCCCGGGACCCGGCGAGTGCGGGGCCAGTGTCGGCCCACCGGAGTCCGCGATCCCCGCCACTCGCGGAGAGCGCGGCTCACTTTGGGCACGCAGCCGACACCGGCGGCGCAGGCCGTCGACCGGGCAAGGTGGCTTGTGACCTTCCTCTCTTGCCGGGCGAGCACGCGTGCGACAGACTCGGGCTGACCGACTGCGGGGACTCGACATGGTCGATCGGCTCGATCTGCTGGGGGCGGTGGTCGCTCTCGTCGTCTTCGTGTCGAGCATCGTCGTCTTCTCGGCTCGCATGATGTTCGACCTGCCGCCGGGTCATTGGATCGGAGTCCCCTTCCTTCTGACCGCCCTCCCGCTCGGCTACCTCCTCTACCGAGCGGGCGGCGAGGACCGGCCTCTCCTCTACCCCCTTCAGGTCGGCTTGATGCTGGCATCCGTCATCGTCGTGTTTCTGCTCGACTACGCGCTCGGTGTCGACTGGCGTCACACCAGGTGGATGGTCGTCGCGTTCGTGACTCTCTACTTCGCAGGGCTGGGAGGGATGATCGGGGTTGCGTCCCGGGCCGGAACGCCCTGGATGGTCGCCTCGATCGTGCTGTTCTTCGCCACCGGCGCAATGGCCTTCATCCAGCGGGCCGTGACCGGCCTCTAGGCGGCCTCACCTGTGCTCCCCCCTCGTGTTGGCCCCCGGGGCTGAGAAGCGGTCACTTGCACGACTGAGACCAGTGGCAGCACGAAGTCCCCATCGATCCCGCGTTCGGGGCGGCCACCACCGTCGGCTCGGTGTGACGTCTGTTGCACCCTGCAACTGAACGCGTCTGAACGCGTCACACAACCTTGACAGAGACGGAGCGAAGCCGTGACGGATCCGCCTCACACTGAGCTCAGACACCGAGTCCCAGAGGAGGACCAGATGAGCATCAGAACCACCATTGCCGCGGCGGCAGCCGGTGCCTTGTTGGCGGTCCCGGTGACCGCCGGCGCTGTGGGAACCAACGATTCGACCGAGCCCGAGCCACCGTGTGGCGCGAACGCGGAGTGGATGGCGAACCACTGGAACGACCCCCAGCACCGGGACGAGATGGCGTCGTTCATGGCAGAGAACTGGAACGAAATGGGGTCACACATGTTCTCAGGCGAGTTCGATCACGGACCGGGCATGATGGGAGGGTCCTGGATGCAAGGTTCCACCGAACGCCGGTAGGGCAGTCTGGCGGGGCGACACGTCCTGACGGGAGCATTTCCGTTGTCAGGATCCAGCTCGACGGTCACCGACGTGGCAAGCTCCGGCCATGGACCGACCATCCATTCTGCTTGCCGACGATGACGTCGAGTTGCGCGCGATGCTGTCCCGCTATCTCGGTGCCGAGGGATTCCTCGTCGTGACCGCCTCCGATGGTGAGGTGGCGCTCGATCGGTTTCAGGCCTCCAAACCCGATGTGGTGGTGCTCGACGTCGGGATGCCGAAGCTTGACGGATTCGAGGTCTTGACGCGCATCCGGGCGACCTCTGACGTCTATGTGATCATGCTCACGGCTCGGTCGGAAGAACTCGACCGGGTGATGGGCCTGACGATGGGGGCAGACGACTACCTGACCAAACCGTTCTCGCCCCGTGAGCTCGTCGCTCGCATCCGAGCGGTGCTTCGGCGCCGGCGCTCCGGGCCTCGGGAGGACACGACGCTGTCCTTCGAGGGCCTGGAGATCGACCAGAACAGCAGAACCATTCGTAGAGACGACCGGGTCGTGACCGATCTCTCAGCCCTCGAATTCGACTTGCTGGCGGTGTTGGCGGCCAGTCCTGGCCGGGTGTTCAGCCGACACCAGCTCCTCGAACGGGTATGGGGGTTCGACTATTTCGGGACCGACCGTGTCGTCGACGTCCACATCGCCAATATTCGAAAGGCGCTGACAGACGATGCCGCCGAACCTCGGTTCATCGGCACCGTGCGCGGCGTCGGATACAAGTTCCTGGGAGTTCCTCGATGAGTCGCTTCAGGTCGGTCCGCATACGCCTGGCAATCTCGCATCTTGCGGTGGTAGCGGTAGGCGCAGTCTCGGTGGTTCTGGTGGCTCGTGTGGCCGCACCGACCTCCTTCGAAACCCACATGGCCGACATGGGCATGCCGGGCATGTCTGGAGTGATGAACGGTGGTCTACGGGACAGCTTCGACGCGGCCGTCGACCAGGCGCTATTCGTTTCGGTGACGATCAGCGTGGCAGTCGCCGTTGCTGCGTCTGTGATCGCCGCTCGTCGCATGGCAGCCCCCATAGATCGAGTGAGGACAGCCTCGAGACGACTCGCAGAGGGTCACTACTCCGAGCGGGTCGACGAGCCTCTCGAACTCGAACTCGCGGCGCTTGCCCGCGACGTCAACCACCTCGCTGCAACACTCGAACACACCGAGGAACGTCGGGCTCGGCTGCTCGGTGAGGTGTCGCACGAGCTCCGGCATCCGATCGCCACCCTTCAGGGCTACCTCGAGGCGATGCTCGACGGTGTCTTGGCGCCGTCTCCGGAGGTTCTCATGTCGATGGCGAACGAGGCAGCGCGGCTCAACCGGCTCGCCACCGACCTGAACCTCGTGTCCCGGGCCGAGGAAGGCGTCCTTCCCCTCGAACGCCGACCGACCGAACTCGGAGCGCTGCTCGAGTCGACGGTGCGGCGACTCGAGCCTCAGTTCGTCGACGAAGGAGTGATGATCTCCCTCCGGCCGGGACCGCCGGTCCTCGTCGACGTCGACCCCGATCGGGTAGCCCAGATCCTGACCAACATCGTCGGCAACGCACTCACGTATACGCCGAAAGGAGGGTCCGTGACCGTTTCGTGGACCGCCGGACCGGGGGCGGCAGGGGTCACGGTGACGGACACCGGCCTTGGTCTGAGTCGCGAAGACCTCGAGCGCGTCTTCGAGCGTTTCTACCGTGCCGATCGGTCTGCGCCAGGCGGAACCGGAGTCGGCCTCACCATTGCCCGCAGCCTCGCCCGCCTTCACGGCGGTGACGTCACCGCCGTCTCCCCAGGTGAAGGAGCGGGCAGCACGTTCACGATCATCCTGCCCACTGCGAGCGACGGGCACGCCGAAGGCGGGCCAACCTGAACCTGGCGTCGGTCACAGCCGACCTCGGCTCGTGGCGGCTCCCCAAGTCCGTGACCGCAGGCTCTTTCGACGGAACCGTGTCAGACGCGATTTCGACTCACCCCGCTCCCGTCCTATTCAGCACAGGTCTGGACTCCCCCACTTCCTGTGGTCGGTCCCCGCCGATCGCCGCACGCGACCTGAGCCGGGAGTCCCACACGATGTCGAGTCCGATGACCGCCAGGTTTCCGAGTGCGGCAGCTGCGACGAGCGAAGACATCACCGACACAATCCCTCCGGCCATGAACCATCCCAGCCACGCTCCGAGCACTGAGCCCGCCGTTGCCACAGCCAGGCCCACGGTCTTCGTCTCCATTGACCAGCGGCGGTCGACCCAGGCGAGGAAGATCCCCACTCCGATCGGGACGCCCACCGATATGGTGACCAGCGGCGCCGCGGTGAGCGGGACGCCCTCGAGTGTCGCCAGGACGAGGAGGGCGCCGAAGAACCATCCACCGAGCCCGAACGGCAGGGGTGTCAGCGATCTGAGGACCGGTCTCGTCTTGGAGCCGAACCGGTCGTTCCTCCGTACCCGACGGGCCATCAACGCCAGTCCGGCGACGGCGAGCAGTGCCACTCCAGCCATGATCCCGACCAGGAGTTTGGCGGCGGATGTGAAGGTGGTCTCTGGCTCGAAGTCGACCTTCTGTGCGGTGTAGGCCGAATCGTCCACCACACCGCTGTCGAAGAAGGTGTTGATCAGTTGTGTGCCCGCCTCCGGCTGCTCCGCGTAGAAGCTCGCAGTGTGTCCGAATCCGGGAAGCACCACCTGATGGCCGTTCGGCAGGAACGGGAGGAACTCCTCGGTGGCGATCTGTGGCGGGGTGGAGCCATCCAGAGCGCCGCCGATCAGAAGCGTCTCCACATCCGAGGGTCGCACTTCCCGGTACAGGTCTTCTCCCACCACGGCCGGCCAGGATTCGGCGAGCAGACCCCCGCTCCACGTCGACGCCGACGCCGCATAGCCCAGGTCGAGTCCGCCGGCCGGCGGGTCCGACGAGAAGTAGGTGCGGGCGGCTTCGGCGTCGACCCGAGCAGTGGCGGCGCGTTCGCCCCACAGCCAGGGGAACTCTCCCATGAACCTCGGGACAGCCGACAGCAGCCACAGTCCGCTGGCGTCGCCTTCCTCGGCGGCGAGCCACGCATCGAAGGTGAACGGGGCCCCTCCGCCACTCAGCAATCCCGCCTTCGTTGTGGACTCCATGATCCCGAAGAAGGAAAACACCCGGGCGGCTCCGTCGTCGATCGGCAGGAACGCCCAGCGGTCCGGCATGTCGCTGGACAGTCGTTCCATCGTCGCGAAGAGGTCGCGTGTCCGGGCGCGGCACCCGGCGTCCTGCGAACAGAGGTCTGCATAGCGGCGGACCTGCTCGTTGGTTGTCTCGTCGTCCCACATGTAGTTGCCGGGAGGGTTCACGCCGATCATCACTGACCGGTGGATCACCTCCGGGTGGCGCCATCCGTAGATCATCGCAGTGCGGGTGCCGGCGCTCTCGGCGAGGAGGTCGATTCGGTCGTATCCGAGGGCCACCCGAGCGCTCTCGAGGTCATTGATCCGCTGCACCAGGCCGTAGCCGGCGAGATCGACCCCCTCGGCGGTGAGGCGTTCCGCGCACGCCCGGTAGGCGGCCGCAGCCGACCGATTCGCCTCTTCTCCAAGCCAGCGGGCAGAGTGGGAGGCGGCGGAATCCACCTCGGGGCAGTCGAGCTGGACGGAGCCATCGACACCGCGGTAGCCGACCATGACGAAGTCGCGACGATCGATGAATCGTCCGGCTCTCTCGAACTCGATGTTGGTGATGCC
>DATCZS010000040.1:0-3124 GCA_036525795.1 Acidimicrobiia bacterium
GCGGCGAGAAGAAGCGCATGCTCGACCTCGCCGGCGAGAACGCCCGCACCGAGCTCGCGCGCAAGCTGGCCTCGGCCGGCGCGGACCGCGAGGCGCTCGAGAAGCTCCGCCGCCTCGTCGACCTGCCGAAGGCCGAGACGCCGCCGGTCATCGACTGCTTCGACGTGTCGAACCTCCAGGGCACGCACGTCGTCGCCAGCCGGGTGCGCTTCCGCGCCGGCATCCCCGACCGCGCCGGCTACCGCCGCTTCCGCGTGCGCGGCGTCGACGGCCAGGACGACTTCGCCTCGATGGAGGAGACCATCCGGCGGCGTTTTCAGGCCTACCTGCGGGAGCGGGAACGATCCGCCGAGCAGGGCAAGTTCAGCTATCCGCCGTCGCTGGTGGTGATCGACGGGGGAGTGGGCCAGCTGGGACGGGCGGTGAAGGTGATGGACGAACTGGGCATCGATATCCCCGTGATCGGACTGGCCAAACGGATGGAAGAGGTGTACCTGCCAGGCCAGCCCGAACCGGTCCGCATCCCCCGCAACGAGGAGGCGCTGTATCTGCTCCAGCAGGTGCGGGACGAGGCCCACCGCTTCGCCGTCACCTACCACCGCACGCTGCGATCCAAGTCGATGGTCGACTCGCTCCTCGACGAGGTCGAAGGAGTGGGTCCGGGTCGGAAGAAGGCGCTCACCAGGCGGTTCGGCAGCCTCAAGAAGATGCGGGAAGCCAGCCGGGATGAGCTGGCCGAAGTGGTGCCGGCGGGGGTGGCCGAACGGCTGTACGAGGCGCTCCATCGCTGACCCCGCCATCTACTGTTGGTCAGGTGAGCAGCGAGCAGACGACCGCAGCGGCAGTGCATCCGAGGGTTCTGGTCGTCACCGGCATGTCGGGTGCCGGGCGCTCGACCACCGCCAAGGTGCTCGAGGACCTCGGATACACCGTGGTCGACAACCTGCCGCCTCACCTGATCCCGTCGGTGATCGAGCACCACCGCATCCTCGAAGGAGGCGGCCGCCTGGCTGTGGTGGTCGACTCGAGGGGTGGCATGCCCACCGGCGCGCTCAAGGACGCGCTGCTCGACCTCGAACAGAAGGGCGTCCGGGCCCTGGTGTTGTTCCTCGACGCCGAGAACGGGGCGATCATCCGCCGCTACGAGGAGAACCGCCGGCCCCATCCGATGAAGCGGGGCAGCATTCTGGATTCGATCACCGCCGAGAGGGCGCTGATGGCCGAAGCGCGCGAACTGTCCGACACGGTGATCGACACCACCGACCTCAACGTCCACGAGCTGCGTGACCGGCTCACCGACGAGTTCGCCTCCGGCACCCCCGACCGGCCGATGAGGGTGTCTGTGACCTCATTCGGGTACAAGCACGGCATCCCCCGCGGGGCCGACCTCCTGTTCGACGTCCGTTTCCTCCCCAACCCGCACTGGATTCCCGAGCTGCGTCCCAAACGGGGGACCGATGAAGAGGTCTCCGAGTATGTGCTGTCGTTCGAAGACGCCGGGGACTTCGTCGACAGGATCGAAGAACTGCTCGAGTTCCTCATCCCCCGGTACGCGGCGGAAGGCAAGTCGTACCTGTCGATCGGAGTCGGGTGCACCGGAGGCCACCACCGTTCGGTGGCAATCGCCGAGACCCTGGGTCGCTGGCTGCGAGACACGGGGATCGACGCCGTCATCCGGCACCGGGACGTGGACCGGTGACCGACCGCTGGGGCGAGGGCACCGCCGCCCTGGAGCTGATGGAACCGCTCAGGCTCGACCCGGCGGGGCCCAGGGTGGTGGCGATCGGGGGAGGGCACGGGCTGGCGGCGTGCCTCCAGGCAGCCCAGTCGTACGCCTCGTCGATCACCGCCATCGTGGCGGTGGCGGACGACGGCGGGTCGTCTGGCCGGTTGACGCACGCCGTCGACGTGCCGCCCCCTGGTGACATCCGGCGCTGCCTTCTGGCCATGTCGCCCGAACCGTCCATCTGGAGCGAGCTGTTCACCTACCGGTTCGAAGGAGGATCCGACGACCCGGCCGATCTCACCCCCCGCGACGTCGCCGGGCACTCGCTCGGCAACCTGATCCTGGCGGCGCTGTTCCACCTCACCGGCGACTTCCCCAATGCGGTGGAGCGGGCCGGGGAACTGCTGGGGAGCCTGGGCCGGGTGATCCCGGCCAGTCCGCACCGGATGTATCTCTCGGCCAGGGTGGGCGGGCGGATGGTGGAAGGTCAGGTGGCGGTGGCCCGGGCCCGGGGAGGGATCGAGGAGCTGTTTCTCGAGCCGGCGGCCGCCGAGGCCAGCCCGGCGGCGGTGGAGGCCATCACCCAGGCCGACCAGATCATCCTCGGACCCGGCAGCCTGTTCACCTCCGTCCTGGCAGCGGTGGCGGTGCCCGGGATCGCCGATGCCATCAACCGGGCGCAGGGCCGCATCGTCTTCGTGCTCAACCTGGTCACCCAGGACGGCGAGACGCTTCATCTGGCCGGACCGGGTCATGTCGAGGCCGTTCACACCCACGGTGGGCTGATCCGGTCGGGGACCGTGCTCGCCCACCAGGGTCCGCTCGCCGTCCCCGAAGGGCTCCAGGGGGTCGAGCTTGACGAGGTCAACGCAGCCATCCTGGGCTGGAATCTGGTCACTGCCGATGTGGTCGACCGCGACTCCGACTGGCCGGCCCACGACGTGATGCGTCTGGGACAGGCGCTGCGGGGACTCTGACACCTCCGTCCCCTCGTTCCGGGGCTGCGGGCCAGGTGTGTAGCCTTCGACCTGGCGCTCGACCGCCCGACCAATCCGATCCGGAGATCCGATGAGCAGGCCCTATCTGACCCTCGACGACGTCGATCTCGGCGGGGTTCGCGTGCTGGTGCGGGCCGACCTCAACGTGCCCCTCGACGACGGCAAGGTCACAGACGACTTCCGCATCCGCGCCGCACTGCCCACCGTCCAGCGGCTGCGTGACGCCGGGGCCCACGTGACGGTGTGCAGCCACCTGGGCCGTCCCAAGGGCGTGGATCCCGCATTCCGGATGGCACCCGTGGGAGAGCGGATGGCCGACCTCGGCGGCTTCCCGGTGGTGGTGGCGCCCGGGGTGATCGGGAGCGAGGTCGAACGGTTCACCGAACAGGCCGCCGAGGGA
>DATCZS010000041.1:0-29020 GCA_036525795.1 Acidimicrobiia bacterium
TGTCGCTTGCGGGCCCGGCGCCCAACGGTCTCGACGGCCCGGAGGCGATCTCCGGCTGCCGTTTCGGCGCAGGCCGCGACACCATCGAGACCGATGGCGGCCATGAGTCGTTCGCCGTGGGCGAAGTCGAGGTCAGGCCCCGGAGCGCCGTGTTCTGAGGGCCTGGACGGCCTCCCAATACCGGTCCATCTCCGCGACGTAGGCCTTCGAGTCGTCTTTGATCGACTCGTCGTGATGGCCATGCCGCAATCCCATGGCGAGTGCGGCGAAGCGCGCCCCCCTCAGATACACGGGCAGGCTGTCGATCGGCATCGCCCAGGGGCCCGGCTCGGGGGTTCCCGGGGTCGGGGCGGGCTGGTGGGTCGGTCCGAGCTCGAGCGCCTGGGCCGCCGCCAGCACATCATCTTCGGGGAGCCGCTCGGCGAAGTCGCGCGAGACGAACCGGAACCGCTCTTCACCCCCAGGGTCGACCAACACCATCGCGGGTCGGGCCAGCATCCTCTGGTCTTTCGGATCGGCCAGTCCATACGGTTCGATCGCCTTGGACCGGTCGGGATCGGAGAGAAGCGGGAAGGGCAGGTCGAGCTTGTCGACCATGGCGGCGTGCTGACCGGGGCCGTCGATGTCGATCCCCGCCAACCTGGTGCCGGCGGCGAGAAACTCGGGGTGACGCGAGGCCAGGCTGACCAGCTGGCCGTTGCAGTACGGTCACCAGTCTCCCCGCAAGAACACCAGCAGGGTCGCAGCATCTCGATGGGCCGAGAGGGTCCAGGGATTCCCGGCCTGATCGATGAGTGTGAAGTCGGGCGCAGGCATGCGAGGGACCCTAGCGGGGTCCGGCACGGGCGGACCGGGCATCCGGAGCGAGGGCGCGGGTCGCCGTCTGGAGCGGCCGCAGCGCCGGCTGGGAGAGCACACGTCGGCCAGGACGGCGCCGCCGATGACCTCCGCCTGGGGCCCGAACGCCGATGCCCATCGCGGTGTTGGCAGGCGGGGCCGGGCACCGGAATCGGGCGGTGGGAACCGGAGACCTGGGTAGGGAGGCCTCCGATCCCCCGACTCCGCCCTACGTCCGAGAGGAACGCACGAGGTGCATCGGCATTCGGGGCCATCCAACTGAAGCGGATTGGACGCCGTCGGAACTCGACCGCGAAATCCTTTCTGCCGTTCGGTTTTCGCGAGCCCGCACCTCCCCGGTAGGTTCCCGTCACTTCCCCCGTCAGACTGTGCGGCCGCACACGTCCGACGACTTCCCCGCCGGGCGGCTCCACGGTCGCTTCGAGGCGTGATCGCGAAAACTCGTCTTAATTGGGCCTCGAAACTCATTGACGTAGTTACACACGTGGAATTACAGTTGTGGACCCCGCTCCCCTAGATGTGGTGTCCGATGAGCAGAGGACCACAACATCTTGTGGGTGAAGTGGGACGAGAAGGTCCAGGCGCCCGATTCGGCGTCTGGAAGAGGTCGAGGAGAGAGGGAACACACGATGGGGCAGGGCCTGCGCATCGAGCGGCGATTCACCACCGGCGACGAGGCCGCGTACGACCAGATCGAATGGTCCACGCGGGATTCGCGCATCACCAATCCGGATGGATCGGTGGTGTTCGAGATGCTCGATGCGGAGATCCCCGCCGGGTGGAGTCAGGTTGCTTCCGACATCATGGTGTCGAAGTACTTCCGCAAGGCGGGCATTCCCCAGGTCGACGAGGACGGAAGTCCGATCCTCGACGAGGAGGGCCGGCCGGTCACCGGACCGGAGCGTTCGGCCAAGCAGGTGTTCGACCGTCTCGCCGGCACCTGGCGGTGGTGGGGTGAGAACCACGGCTACTTCGCGTCTTCGGCGGACGCCCAGGCCTTCGAAGACGAGCTCAAGTTCATGCTCGCCACCCAGATGGCCGCCCCCAACTCGCCGCAGTGGTTCAACACCGGGCTCCATCACGCATACGGCCTCACCGGCCCGGCGCAGGGGTTCTCGTTCGTCGACCCCGAGACCGAGGAGATCACCGACTCCCCCGACTCGTACTCGCGGCCCGCTCCCCATGCCTGCTTCATCCTCAGCGTGAAAGACGATCTGGTGAACCCGGGCGGCATCATGGACCTGTGGACCCGTGAGGCCCGGATCTTCAAGTTCGGGTCCGGTGCGGGCTCGAACTTCTCCTCGATCCGCGGCGAGAACGAGCACCTGTCCGGCGGCGGCAAGTCGTCCGGCGTGATGAGCTTCCTCAAGATCGGCGACCGCGCCGCCGGTGCCATCAAGTCGGGTGGCACCACCCGACGGGCGGCGAAGATGGTGATCCTCGACGTCGACCACCCGGACATCGAGTCGTTCGTCGAGTGGAAGAAGGCCGAGGAGGACAAAGCCCGCATCCTGATCCAGCACGGCGGATTCCCGGCCGACTTCAACGGCGAGGCATACGCCACCGTCTCGGGCCAGAACTCGAACAACTCGGTGCGGGTCACCCAGGACTTCATCGACGCGGTCGTTGCAGACGCCGACTGGGAGTTGGTCAACCGCACCGACGGGTCCGTCCGCGAGACGATCAAGGCGCGCCAGCTCTGGCACAAGATCGCCCAGGCGGCCTGGGCGTGCGCCGACCCCGGCCTGCAGTTCGACACCACCATCAACGAGTGGCACACCTGCCCGGCCGGCGGACGGATCAAGGCATCGAACCCTTGCTCGGAGTACATGTTCCTCGACGACACCGCCTGCAACCTGGCGTCGCTCAACCTGGTGAAGTTCGAGACGCCGGGAGGCGGGTTCGACCTGGAGGCCTATCAGCACGCCATCCGCCTGTGGACCATCGTGCTGGAGATCTCGGTGACCATGGCCCACTTCCCGAGCGAGGAGATCGCCCAGGGCAGCTACGACTACCGCACCCTCGGTCTGGGATACGCCAACCTCGGCTCCCTGCTGATGCGCAGGGGAATCGCCTATGACTCAGACGAGGGTCGGGCGATCGCAGGCGCCCTCACGGCGGTCCTCACCGGATACTCCTATGCGACGTCGGCAGAGATGGCGTCTGCGCTCGGACCCTTCGCCAAGTTCGCAGACAATCGAGAGCACATGCTCCGGGTGATCCGCAACCATCGCCGGGCGGCCTACGACGCAGAGGCCAACGACTACGAAGGGATCTCGACGTCGGTGATGGGCATCGACGAGAACCTGACACCGCGGGACATGCTGCTGGCGGCGCGGGCGTCGTGGGATCTGGCGCTGACCCTCGGCGAGCAGTACGGCTACCGCAACGCCCAGGCCACGGTGCTCGCTCCCACCGGCACCATCGGCCTCCTGATGGACTGCGACACCACCGGAGTCGAGCCCGACTTCTCGCTGGTGAAGTTCAAGAAGCTGGCGGGCGGGGGGTACTTCAAGATCGTCAATCAGTCGGTCGCTCCGGCGCTGGCGGCGCTCGGCTACACCGACGAGCAGATCAAGGGGATCGTGACCTACATCGTCGGTACGTCCAGCTTCCAAGACGCTCCCCGCATCAACCGGGAGACGTTGACCGAGAAGGGGTTCACCGCCGAGGAGATCGACAAGCTCGAGATCCAGCTCCCGGCCGTGTTCGAACTGCGGCATGCCTTCAACGTGTTCGTCGTGGGAGAAGCCGCCCTGCAGCGGCTCGGCTTCGAGGTCGACGAGTACACGAGTTGGGATTTCGACCTGCTCAAGGCGCTCGGGTTCACGCCGACCGAGATCGCCGAGGCCAACGACCACATCTGTGGACGCCAGACGATCGAAGGGGCGCCGGAGCTCTCCGACGAGCATCTGACGGTGTTCGACACCGCCAACAGGAACGGCAAGTACGGCACCCGCTACATCCACCACGACGGGCACATCAAGATGATGGCGGCAGCCCAGCCGTTCATCTCGGGAGCGATCTCGAAGACCATCAACATGCCCCACGAGGTGACGCCGTCCGACATCGAGGGCGCGTACATGCTCAGCTCCACGCTGGGCTTGAAGGCGATGGCGCTCTACAGGGACGGCTCCAAGGCGAGCCAGCCGCTGTCGTCGATGTCGGACGAGGGGGACGGCAACGAGGAGGAGGCCGCCGAGATCACCGCCGCGGTGGAAGCCGAGAAGCAGATCGCGTGGGGCCACATCCCCGCCGGGATGAGCCCGACGCAGGCGTACGCCGCAGGCATGCGCCCCCCGCGGTTCCTGCTGCCCGCCCGCCGGCACGGGTTCAACCAGGAGGCCCGCATCGGTGGCCACAAGGTGTTCCTCCGGACCGGCGAGTACGACGACGGCACGCTCGGTGAGATCTTCATCGACCTGGCCAAGGAAGGCGCCACCCTGAAGGGCATCCTCTCGTGCTTCGCCATCGCGGTGTCGAAGGGATTGCAGTACGGCGTTCCGCTCGAGGAGTTCGTCAACACCTTCACGTTCCAGACCTTCGAGCCGAGAGGCATGGTGGAGGGCCATCCCAACATCAAGATGGCCAACTCGATCGTGGACTACGTGTTCCGGGCGCTGGGCGTCGAATACCTGCACCGCGACGAGCTGGCCCAGGTGCCCCCGGTTCGTGACGGGGAGTTGCCGGAGCCGGCGACCGGGCTGGCGATAGAGGCGGGCGTCCAGCTCGACCTCACCGACGCCGCCGCCGAAGCCGACGTGGAACTCGTCCAGAGGGCGGCTGCGTTCGTCGACGCCGCCCAGGCGGTTCCGATCGTGTCTGGCGGATCGGGCGAGGCAGCCCCGGCGGCGAGGCGTGAGCGGATTCCGGTCTCGGCGGCCGGCGCGACCCGGCCGAAGGATGCCGGGACGGCGAGCATGAATGCCGCCCTCGGCGACATGATGGGCGACGCACCACTGTGCGACATCTGCGGCCACATCACCGTGCGCAACGGCAGTTGCTACAAGTGCCTGAACTGCGGGAACTCCCTGGGCTGCAGCTGAGCTGATCCCGGTCGATCGACCGACATGAGAAGGGGAGGCCCTGGCCTCCCCTTCTCATGTTCGGGGAGCCGCCGCGCCGGCGCCCGATCATCGATCCGTCACCGGGCTGAAACCGCCTGGGTGCGATCGAGCCGAGCCCCGATGACCTGTCGAAACTTCCCGCTCTTCTCATCGGTCCGGGGTGGCTCCCCGGCCCGGACGAGCGACACTCCGGTGACGCCCTGCGCGACCAGGTAGCGGTCGAGATCGGCGAGCACCCCCGCCCACATGCGTTCCGGATCCTCGCCCGGTCGGGCCTCGAGGCGAACGCGGAGCGTGGAGCGATCGGTCTGGACGAGCTGGCTGCGATGGACCGACGCCGTGCGTTCGACGACCGCGCCGATCGCCAGGGGTGGCAGACGCACCGCCTCGCCGTCTCCGGCGGTGAAATGCAGAACGTCGTCGCGCCGCCCCGTGACCCGAATGGCCGGCAGGGAACCGGCGCACGGGCACGGGCCGGGCCTGGCGATCACCGAATCGCCCAGGTCATAGCGGATGATCGGCTGAACCCGGTTGGCCAGGTTCGTGACCAGCACGGTGTGAGACGGCTCGCCGAGCGGCGTCGGCCGGTATCGGTCGTCCACCGGTTCGAGGATCACCCAATCGGCGTTCACGTGCAGCCACCCGTGCGGGCAGTCGAAGGCCAGTTGCAGGAACTCCGACGCGCCGTAGATCTCGTGACAGGGGACCCCGAAGACGGCGGAGAGGCGGTCGGTCTCGGCGGCGTTGATCGACTCGCCTGCCGTGGCCACCAGGAGCGGTCTCAGCCTGCACTTCCCCTCGGCCTGTGCCTCTGCGATGAGCGCCATCGAACTCGGATACCCGGTGAGGATGGCCGGATCGAACCCGGCGAGTCCCTCGACCAGGTCGTCCAGCGGGTCCTGGGCGGAGAACACCCTGTATGCCCTTCGTAGTGCGACATTCCTGTTGCGCTGGAACTCGACCCAGCCCGCACCCCCAAAGTGACTGCCCGTCCCGACGACGCCCGCCCATCTGAAGCCGCGACCGGCCAGAGCCATCCAGTCGCGTGCGGCCAGCCAGCTCAGATCGGCCCGCGCGGTGAGGGCCCGAAACACCGCCACCGACGTCTGGTCGTGCACGAACAGTCCCGGGTGCCCGGTCGTCCCCGAGGTGGAACAGACGAAGTACCTGCCGAGGAACGAATCGCCGATCCTGGTCGGATCAGCGACGAACGCCTCGACCCCGGCCCGGGTCACGGCAGGGTCGGTCACCCAGGCGTCGAATTCGGCCATGAGCTCGGGCTTGGCAACGGGCGGGAGATCGGCGAGGGAGGGCTCGCCCGGAGGGAGCCCCCGGTAGTGGCGGCGATAGAGAGGGGAGCGATCTCGGGCGTGCCGGATGATCGAGGCGAGCCGCATCCGCCGCCGACGCTCGATCTCTGCGGTGTCCGCCCGCCCGGTCCTCAACACGTCGAGTGTGAACCTCACGTCGGCCACGACGGACCTCCTCGTTCGTGTCGCACACCCCGATTCCATTCTTCGCCGGCGCCCTGCGCGGTGCCAGGGCTATTGGCCGGGATCCGCTGCCCAACCCCGGCCAGCGGGTCGGGGGGTCGACCGGGTGCGGGCGAGCCTGTGCGTCCGCGGAGCCGGGCGCCCAACCTCCGGCGGGTGTTTGCACATCTGCCCCGAACGCGGCGTACGCTGACGCCCTCGCACCGACGCCCGACGTGCCGGAGACCCGAAGTGCTCGACACCACCCCCAACAGAGTTCCGCTCAGCCGGCTGCAGGTGATCATCCTCGCGGTCCACGCCATGCTGGCCGTGATCTTCTCGGTCGCCGGCTACCTCGATTCCGGTGGTGCGGACGGGTGGGCGGATCTGGCCAGAGTCGCGGCACTCCTGCTCGGCGCCGTCTACCTCGTGGCGGTGGGAACGGTGGCGGCGGTCGCCCGCTATCTGATGAGGGAAGGGTTCCTGCGCACCGCCTTCGTGCTGGCCGGGCCGCCGATTCTCATCGGCGTCGCCATCTCGGCGATCCGCAACATCTGATCGACCGTCAGCCCAGCTCGCCCGCGATCCAGGTGGCGAGGACCTCGGCGCAGGTCGTGACCTGATCGATCGGCACGAATTCGTCGGCGGCATGCGCCACGCGAACGTCGCCCGGTCCGTACATGACCGTCGGGGTATGCCCCTGATTGATGAAGAGCCGCATGTCGGCACCGTATGGAACTCCGACCAGCGCGGTCGGCTCCGCCGTGACCCGCCGGTGCGAGTCGGCCAGGCCGACCGCAAGAGGGTGGCCCTCCGGAACTCCGGACGAGTCGAATCGCGCCCCCCACACCTCGAGCCCCACCGGATGCCGGGAGAGCCACTCATCGGCCTCCCAGGCGGCGGTCACCGCCCGCCGGAGATCTGCGGCCGCCCCGACACCGTCCTGGCCGAGCGTCACTCCGTAGCGGCCATGGGCAACCACCCGGTCCATCACGGTGGACGCCCAGTTCCCCCCTTCGACCTGCCCGATGATCGTCGGATACGGAAGCCCGATCGCACGCATCCTCGGGTCGACCTCTGCCTCGTTGCGCAGACGTTCGTCCTCTTCGAGCGCCGCGATCAGGTACTCCAGCTTCGAGAGCGCCGACACGCCCTCCCGACGCATCGAGGCGTGCGCCGCCTTGCCAGGAACATCGAGAGTGAAGGTGATCGCCCCTGCGTGGGCCACCACCACCTCGAGATCGGTGGGTTCGGTGATCACACAGAAGTCGCCGGTGTACCCGGCCCGGATCGCCGCCAGCGAGCCGGCTCCCCCGTCCTCCTCGGCGGGCACCGACACCGCCACCACCTCGCCCCGTCGCACGGCGCCCGATTCCCGAAGGAGCCGCATGGCCTCCAGGATCGAGACCAGCCCTCCCTTCATGTCACAGGCACCCCTTCCGTACAGGCGCCCATCTCTCACGTCCGGCTGGAACGCCGGAGTGGTCCACGACGCCGGTTCCCCTGGGGGAACGACATCCGAGTGACCCACGACCAGGATGCGCGGTCCGGGCCGGCTCGAGCCGAGATGGCCGGCCACCACCGGAAAGGACCCGTGCTCCACCTCCACTCCGGGGAAGTCCGGGTCGGCCATGAGCTCTTCGGCCGGCGGCTCGACACGCCTCACGTCGAGCCCGTCGCCCGCCATCCGGTGGGCCACCTCGTCCTGGATGGTGCGCTCGTGGCCGGTGACAGACGGAACCGCCACCAACGCCGCCAACTCGGCCACCACCCGGTCGCGATCTGCGCGCATGCCGGTCATGCCCGGTGCACCGGCCTGGTCAGACAGGTGGGGCCGCCGGATCCGTTCCAGCAGATCTCGGCACCGGCGAAGGTGTGCACCTCAACCCCCCGCTGCTCGAGGCGCCGGCGCGTGACGTCGTTGCCTTCGAGCATCACCACCACTCCCGGCCGAACCGCCAGAACGTTGCATCCCAACGAGTCGACTTCTGAGTCGGGGACGTCCACCAGGTCGACGGCGAGGTCTCCGAGCAACTCGAACAACCCCGAGGGCAGCCGCCTCCGCTCCACCACCGCAAGGTCGTCTGCGACCGGGGAGATGACGCTGAGCAGATGCAGGCACTCGGCCGGTCCGGCGTCGTACGGAACGTCGAACACGTGCGCCTCGCCCTCCAGCATCGCCGTCAGCTGGTCGATCCCGGCGCGGTTGGTGCGCAGGGAATGTCCGATGCACGCCACGTCGGGGCGCAGCCAGAACACATCGCCTCCGTCGACGGTCCCCGGATCCTCGATCCGGCCGACGATGGGAATGCCGTGCCCCTCGAACCATGCCCCCTGCGCGTCTTCCTCCCCCTGGCGGGTCGGCTTGCCCGACCTCAGGAGGATCGCCCCTCGATCCGTCACCAGCGCCGGGTCGTAGGCGTAGACGAGGTCGGGACTGGCGGTCTCGACCGCAAGGTCGTGAACGGTCGCCCCCAGCGCGGTCAGCAGGTGAACCAGGCCGTCGTGCTCCACTCGTGCCTTCTCGATGTCCACCGGCCGGCGGAATCCGTGAGCCGGATCCTCGAACGCGGAGGCGAACGCGTCTCCGGGCCGCTTCACGAGAACCTGACGGAGCGAGGCGGTCATCGATTGAGCCCCAAAGGGAAGGACGTTCATGCCGCCGATGGTATCGGCCGGTCACCAGCCTCGAGTGACCGCAAGGCGCGGGAGACGCCGACCGGATGACAAGAGGGACGACTCGCTACACGGCATCCCTGGTTCTCACCGCCCAGGTGAGAACCACCGCCCCGACGATCGCCAGACCCCCGATGGCGGCGGCACCGCCCCATTTCCCCGCCTCGACCGCTCCCAGCGCCTCGAGGGCGTCAGAGGGCAGCTCGTCGAGGTCGGCGTAGATCGAGAGGCACAGCTTCCACACGCTCGACGCCCCGAGCCCCGGCACGACATTCGCCAGGATGCCCTCCCACACGAACACGTAGCCGAGGCCCACCAGCAGCGACCGCCCGAACAGGTATCCGAGCGGCACGAAGATGGCGCTGTATCCGAGTGCGGCCCCCACATACAGCGAGAGTGCGGGAACCGCAGCACTCCATGAGCCGGTGATGAGGGAAGTCCCGATCCACCCCGGCACCCACCCGGCGATCGCGACCAGCGTCGACCCGACCGCCGCCGCCACCCACGCGGACACGGCGAACGTGGCCGCCGAAACCGGGGTGAGGAACACGAACGGGAGGGTTCCCCCGTCTCGCTCGTCGCGCAGCGCCGCCGTCCCCAGGATCAGCAACGCGATGGAAAGGGTGGCGGCGGGAACGGTGGACACCAGCACCTGATACTCCTCGAGGGCCGCAGGCCCGGCATCCCCGGCCATCGCCACCCACGCCGTCACCCCGGCCACCGAGGCAAGGGCGACCGCCCCGAGCAGCCTCTTGCCGCGAAGCATGCGGCCGAGTAGATGCCTGGTCAGGGTGAGGTTCATGTCGGCGCTCCCACCAGGTACCGGAACACGCTCTCCAGGGACTCGTCCACGGGGGCGATCTCGAGGAGGCGGATCCCGCTCGCCTGGGCCAGCCGGGGAAGGGCGCGCGCCAGCCGGATCGGATCGGCGGTCATCACGTCGACGGACTCCCCCGCCATCCGGACCCCCTCGACACCGTCCACGGCCATCACCGCCGCCGCCAGCTCCCTGGGACGGTCGGAGACCACCAGCACCTGCCGCGGCTTGTCGGTCATGGCGGATCTGAGTGCTTCGAGTTCGCCCACCGCCGCCAGCCGACCGTCGACCATCGCCACCACGCGGTGGGTCATCCGTTCCACCTCGACCAGCACGTGAGAAGACACGATGACGGTGCGGCCTTCCTCGCCCAGTCGCCGGAACAGGGCGATCAACTGGGCGCGCTGGACCGGGTCGGCGCCGTTGAGCGGCTCGTCGAGGATGAGCACCTCTGGCCCGGACACGAGCGCCGACGCCACCTTCGCCCTCTGGCGCATGCCCTTCGAGAACCCCGCGAGCCTTCTGTCCGCCGCGTCGGCCAGGCCGACGGTGTGAATCGCATCGTCCACCGCCCGGCGGACATCCTTGACGCCGGTGAGCGACGCGCGCAGCTCGAGGAAGCGACGGGCGGTGAGGTCCGGGTAGACGGACTCGTCCTCCGGGACCATCGCCAGCCTCGAATACACCGACCGGCGCCGGCGCGGGTCCAGCCCCAGCACCTCCACCGACCCCTGACTCGGCACCTGAAGGCCGGTGAGGACGCGGAGCAGGGTCGTCTTCCCTGCTCCGTTTGGCCCCAGCAGACCGGTGACACCCGGCCCGAACTCGACGCTCACGTCCGAGAGCGCCACCTTCTGGCCGAACCACTTCGACACGCCCACCGCCTTGACCGTCATGCCAGCCTCCGGTAGCGCCGGTACACCCACACCCCGCCTCCGAGAGCGACGACGACAATGACGGCCAGCGACACCCACGGGTCGAACCCGGCCCTCTCCGGCCAGTAGGCCCCGAGGTCCCGGTCGAAGATCCAGTCCCGCAGGTACCTGGGATGGTCGTCGAGTGCCAGCAGCGAGGCATACCTGGCGCCGGGGAACGAGGCGCGGGAAAGCACCCCAGCCAGATTGCCGCCGGCGATGACCACCCCGAGGAACGTGGCGGCGCCGAAGGCCGTCCGATCGACGTAGGCGGATACGACGGCGAGCACGCCCCCGTGTACGAGCACGAATCCGAGCGTGGCGGCGGTCACCTTCCAGAGAATGTCGAGGTTGGCACCCAGGTAGGCGAGAAACCCGCCATCGTGCAGCGCCGCCGCCCCGAGGTGATAGGCCATCTGCGGAACGAGGTAGATCGAGCTCGCCATCAGCAGGAAGGCCAAGGCCTTGCCCGTGAGGTAGTCGGCCACCGTCATGGGACGGGAGAAATACACCGACAGCACTCCCTGGCCCCGGTCGGGCCCCAGCAACTCGGGGATGCTCACCGCCAGGAAGAGCAGCGAGATGCGCGAGTACAGATCGAACAACTCGGCGTACGAGGGCAACCCTTCGGCGATGGCCCCGGCCAGGGAGCCGAACAGGAACAGCTGGCCCACCAGGACCGCCGCCATCAACAGCCCGATGGAGAGCAACCCCCAGGGAAGTACCTTGCGCCGGGCCTTTCGCCTCAGACCCAGTATCCGGCGGATCCCGTCCCTGACGATTGCCCGGCGGGTGCCGGAGCGACCCCGCAGCTCTCCCTCGTACGCCCGGTAGCCGCGGTCGTAGATGACGGCATCAGTCATGGTCTCGCCCCGCTTGGCGAAGGAACTCGTCCTCGAGAGAGACCGACACCCGCCCCAGCCGCAGGATGCCGGTCGAGGATGCGACCGCGGCGTCGCGGATGGCGTCGAAGACGTCATCCCCTTTCGCGGAGACCGTCACCCGGTAGCCGTCGGCTCCGACGTCGAACCCCAGGCCGGAGAGCTCGCGCATCATCGCCGCCGGGTCGTCGAGCACTTCCACCAAGACAGTTCCTTCGGCCGAGCGCGTGTCGAGCGCTCCCGATCGGATCAGGCGTCCGGCATCGATCATGATGACGGCATCGCATGTCTGCTCGATGTCGGAGAGGACATGGGAGGACACCACGACGTTGATCCCGAACCCGCCGAGGCGCCTGATCAACGCCAGCATCTGCTCGCGGCCCGCCGGATCGAGGCCCGAGGCGGGCTCGTCGAGCAGCACCAGGCGCGGCCCGTGGACGATGGCCTGCGCCAGCTTCACCCGCTGCTGCATCCCGGTGGAGAAGTCACCCACGTACCGGAAGCGCTCTTCTTCCAGACCCACGAGAAACAGCGTCTCGGAGGCTCTTCTCCTGGCGTCTTTGGCCGGAACGCCTGCGAGCTCTGCGGAGAACGCAACGAAATCCGCCGCGGTCTGATCGTGCGGTAGGCACGACCCCTCGGGCATGTAGCCGACGAGGGACCGGACCGAGATCGGATCGGTCGAGACGTCGTGACCCATCACCTGGGCGCTGCCGTTGGTGGGGTGAAGGAGGCCGAGGAGGATCCGGAGAAGGGTTGTCTTCCCGGCGCCGTTGGCCCCCACCAATCCCGTGACGCCGGGGGCCACGTCGGCCGAGAGGTCGCGGAGCGCGACCACCTGGTCGAATCGATGGGTGAGACCCCGGATGGAGATGATGGGCGCGCTCACCCGGCGGTCCCTGTCGAACCCGGGCGCGCCTCTCCGGTGCGGATCATCGCGGCGTCTGTCCGATCACCGTCATTGCGACCGGGCGACCCGGCCGTCGACCGCCAGCAGGATCGCCAGCGGCGCGATGAGCATCCCGCCCATCGATGTTCCGTACGCGACCACTTCGAGCCCGGCTGCCATGCCCACCAGGCCGGCGATGCTGAAGGCACCCGCCAGCAGGAGGACCCGACCCACCCAGCCGACGATGCCGTGGCGACGCACCAGCACCGTAGAAATCAGGACCGCGCCGATCCCGAACATGGCGTATCCGACGACGTCGATCAGGAACGGGAGCGACGTATCGGAATAGAAGTACCACATCTCGGCCATCGCCGGATCAGATCCCGCCAGCATCGGGAACACGGTGAACTGCGACACGTAGGCAACCAGCACCAGCGGCAGATACGCCACCAGGAAGGCCCAGCCCACCAGTTCGACGGGTCGCAGGGACCGGCGACGGTGCTCCAGCCACGAGAAGAGGGCGAGGGCGGCCAGGAACACCGGGTTGACGAGAGCGGCTGCCACGAACGCCAGGCGGTAGAGGAGGGAGTCGGACGCCAGGCCGACGATCTGGGCGGTGGTCCCCCGCTCCTGCGGCATCGAGGCCACGACCAGCAACACCATGGCTCCCAGGAGGGCAAGCGTCGTCCACGCCAGAACCTCGAGGGCGAGGGCAGACCGACGCAGCCCGAGCCGGGAGAGCGCGGCCTGAGTCTCGGTGAACATCACACCTCCGTTTCCCGGTCATCATCTCGTGGATCCGGCGACTTCAACAGGGGCGGCGGTCACAGCATCTGGGACCGTGAGGGTTCTCGCCGGCCTCTCCTCGCCTACCCTACCGGCCGTGCCACCACCCCTCCTCGAACAGCTGGACTACCGGCAGACGACTCCGGGGCTGGCGCGGACGTCGATCATGCGCATCCTGGCCGGAAGCGGTCTCACACCGTTCAACCGCAACGTCGCCGAGCCGATCGACCTCTTGACGTCCCGCCTGTCGAGCCGCCGCACCACCCTGACGACCATCCTGACCGGGCTGCCCGTGGTGTTTCTCACCACGACGGGGGCACGGACCGGAGCGATGCGGACATCACCGCTCGTCGGAATCCCGACGGAGGGTTCGCTCGGTCTGATCGGGTCGAACTTCGGCCACAGCCGCCAGCCCGGCTGGGTCCACAACCTCCTTGCCCAGCCCAGGGCCTCGATCACCTACCGAGACACCACCGTCGACGTCGTCGCTCGAACGGCAGACGTCGACCAGCAGCAGCGCATCTGGTCGACGGCCATCCAGATGTACCCCGGGTACGCCGCATACCGGGAGCGAGCCGGCGAACGCACCATCCACCTGTTCGTGGCCAGCTCCGCCTGACGAGGCGCAGCGTTCAGGACAGAACGGGCTCAGGCTCGGATGTCTCGTCGGGCAACACGAGGTTGGCGACCACACCGATCACGGCCGCCAGTGCCAGACCCGACACGCTGACCCGGCCGATCGTGATCCCTCCCACGTTCGAGATCCCCAGTCCGAACACCATGATGAGGGCGACCACGATCAGATTGCGGCTCTGGGTGAAGTCCGACCCTGATTCGGCCAGCGTGCGCAGCCCGATGGCAGCGATCATCCCGAACAGCACGATCGACAGGCCGCCGAGAACGGGAACAGGCACACTCAGAAGGATCGCTCCCACCTTCGGGATGAGACCGAGCAAGATGGCGAACGCGGCACCGATCCGAAGGATGGCCGGGTCGTACACCCTGGTCACCGCCAGCACGCCGGTGTTCTCCGAGTAGGTGGTGTTGGCCGGTCCGCCGACCAGCCCGGCGAACATGGTGGCCAGGCCATCGCCGAGCAGCGTCCGATCGAGCCCCGGCTCTTCGAAGAAGTCCTTCCCCACGACCCGCCCGTTGGTGAGGATGTCTCCCACGTGCTCGATCATCGTCACGAGGGCCACCGGTGCGATGAGGGCGATGGCACCCGTGGTGAAGGTCGGGGTGACGAACTCGGGAAACCCGAACCAGTCTGCCGACGACACGCCGCTGAAGTCGACCTCACCGGCGATCGCCGCCGCGACGTAGCCGAAGACGGCGCCGCTCAGGATGGGGAGCATCTTGAACAGACCCTTGGTGAAGATGGCGACGACCACTGTGGCCCCGAGGGTGGCCAGGGCGAGCCACCAGTTGCCCTGGGCCTGGTCGATGGCCACCGGCGCCAGCGTGATCCCGATGATGGCGATGACGGGCCCCGCCACGATCGGCGGAAGCAGACGCCGGATCCGGTCGCTGCCGATGACCCGCACGAGGAAGGAGATAGCCACGTAGACGACGCCGGCCACCAGGATCCCGCCGCCGATCGCCCCGAAGTCGTACCCCTCGGCGCTGGCCGCGTTGATCGCCGCGATGAATGCGAACGACGAGCCGAGGAACACGGGGACGATCCGCTTTGTCACCAGGTGGAAGAGGAGTGTTCCCACTCCCGCAGCCACCAGCGCAACCGTGGGGCTGAGCCCGGTGAGGATCGGCACCAGCACGGTTGCCCCGAACATGGCCAGCGCGTGCTGAACCCCCAGCACCAGCCGGCGTCGCGACGTCATTTCCACTTCGACCTCCCAGACGTGATCTGCCGGGGCACGGTATCGCGTCGTCGCAGGGGCCGTCGGCAAAACCGGGGGTCGTGTCCGGGAATTGGAACCGATTCGGAGCCACCGGCGTCTCACCCTCGAAGCCGTCGAGGGGAGTTCATCATGATCACACGCATCGGCATCCGTTCGAAGAGGCCCATCGTCTGGGTCGCGCTCATCGCCCTCGGCCTGTCGGCGTGCACTCTCGCACGGGAGGACGGCCTCCAAATGGCCGACGCCATCTCGACCGAACCGGGCGGCGTCCAGGCCACCACCGCGCCCGCCTTGGGCGGTGCGTCGGGTGAGAGCGAACCCCCGATCGGAGCCCCTGCCGACCTCGAGGACAGGCGGCGCTCGCTCGTGGGCGACGGCGGAACCGAGGCGATCGTGTTCCAGGTGTCCGATCTCGGCCGCGACATCATCTTCACCGCCGACATGACCGTGGCCGTGCAGGATGTCGCAGCCGCCGGCGACGAGGCGACCCGGATCATCTCGGGACTCGGAGGGTTCCTGTACGGGCAGCGGACGACGGCGAGTCCCCACCCCCAGACCGTCCTGGTGTTCAAGGTGTTTCCTGAGGACTTCCCCGATGCACTCGAGCGACTCGGCTCCATCGGCGACCTGCGCGACCAGAACGTCACCGCAGACGACGTCACCGAGCGCGTGGTCGACCTGCGCAGCCGGATCAACACCGCCGAGGCGAGCGTCGAACGGCTGCGCGGCTTCCTGGAAGAGGCGACCGACATCGAGACGATCGCCCAGCTCGAGAACCAGCTGCTGGAGAGGGAGACGCAACTCGAGACGCTGCGCGGTCAGTTGCGCACGCTCGAAGACCAGGTGGCGCTCGCCACCATCACCCTGACGCTGACCGAGGCCGCCACCCGGCCGGGTGTACGCGTCGACGTCTCTGCCTACCCCGGACACGAAGACTCGGGCGCATCGTGCCCCGGTTCGACCGGACTCACCGTCGACAAGGGTGGTGCGGTGACGGTCTGTTTCGAGATCATCAACGTCGGAGACACCGATCTCACAGGACTCACGCTGCGCGATCGGCTTCTCGACCTCGAACTCGACGATCTGATCGTCGTCTTCGGCGATCCGGAGGAGACCATCGTTCCGGGCGAGTCGATCGTCGTTGCAGCCGAGGTCACCGCCGACCGGACGGTGCGGACCCAGACCACCGTGACTGCGACTCCCGTGGACGGGGAAGGCACCGAGATCGCCGGCCGATCGGTATCGAACACCGCGTCCATGCTGATCGAGGCCGCCGACCCGGGCGGCATCCCTACCTTCACCGAAGGACTCGAGGCCAGCTTCGACCTGCTGCTCGACGTGGCCGCGGTCCTGGTGCTTGCGGCCGGCGCACTGGTCCCATTCCTTCCCATCCTGGTCGGAGCGTGGGCGCTCTGGAGATGGTTCGGGCGCCGCTCGAAGCCAGGTGCAGGTACGTCCGAGGTCGAGCCCGCCTCACCTGTCGCAGCCGGGGCCGGCACCTCCAACGAGTGAATCAGGGCTCAGGCTCACTCGCCTGTCACGCCGAGGTCGAACGATCCTCTGCAACAGCCCGCCGGCTCGTCCGATGACGGGCAGGTCCGACCGGGTAGCGTGGGACCGTGCGACTCGTCGTCCGACTCCTCGCCGTGGTGCTTCTCGGCGCGCTCGCGACCATCGTTTTCGGTCGGTACGCCCCCGAGGGGTCGTTCTTCAACGACGTCGCCGACACCATGCTGCGGGCCCTCCGCATCAGTTGGATGCCGTCGCTCGGTCCCGGGGTCAGCCAGTAGCCGACTCGACTCCCTCCCGGGACAGCAAGGACGGAATCACGAGCAGGGCGCCGAGGGCCGCCACCGTCATCGACACCCACATGATCCCCGAGATGTGGTGATGAGGGCGAAGAGGAGACAGGAGGAGGGCGCTGAGGGCGACGGCGATTCCAAGGGCGTTGGCCAGGATGGGGCGCCCCGCCCGGTCGATGGCCCTGAGGACGTAGCCGGGTCCCCCGGACCGGGCGTTGTCGATGGCGGCAACGAAGTGAATTGCGTAGTCGATGCCCACCCCGATCACGATCGAGGACGCCACGGCGGTGATCAGGTTCAGCTGGATGCCAGACGCGGCGATGAAGCCGAGCAGGGCGGCGATGGTGAGCACCAACGGAACCAGCGCCACCAGCGTCGGCCGGATTCGCCGGTAGGTGACGAAGAGCATCAGAGCGACGAGGACCAACGCGGCGATCACCGAACCCACCTGGGCCCGCAGGATGAGACGGGCCATTTCGTCCCACAACACCGGGAGGCCAGTGATGATCCGCACGGTTTCGTTCTGATCGGCGAAGTCGAGCCATCCCCGGAGATCCTCCGTCGAGAACTGCTCCGGCAACAGGAGGAACCGGAGGCCGTCTTCTGAGACGAGATCACCGATGGGCAGGTTGCCCGAGCCGGAGAGCGCGGAGGCGACAGTATCGGGCGGGAGCGCGGATGCCAGGTCGATCGCCGAGAACACCGCTCGAACCCCGGGAAGCGCCTCGAGTTCCGACGAGGCGGCGGTCGCGGCCTGCAGGGACCTCTGCGGATCGGAGGGATCGAAAGCGAACTCGCCGGCCAGCGGAGTGGCCCCACCGAACAACTCCTCCGTCCGCTCGAACGCCTGTCGCACCTCGTGATCCCCGGCGAACATGAAGAGCGGGTCGGAATCGACCTGCAGGCGGGGGATGAAGACGGCCGCGAACACCGCCACCACGGCCACCAGTGCCGGAGCCGGCCACCGGCGCACCACCAGCCACCGGAGGGCCCGGGTGAGCCCGGATCCGAGAGCAGGCACCTCGTGTGCGGACGATACGCCGATCCTCGTCATGATCGCCGGCAGGGAGAAGAACGAGATCGCACCGGCGAAGGTGATGCCGACCGCGGCAAACAGTCCGAGCTGACGAACCGGTCGGATGTCGGTGACGAGGAGAGACATGAACCCCGCTGCCGTGGAGATGGTCGTGAGGATCATCGGTGTCCCCACCTCGCGAAGCGTCGAAACCACCCTCTCGAGGGGATTGCTTGTCTCACGCGACACGTCCTGGAAGTGCGTGACGAAATGCAGACCGTCTGCCGACCCCATGACGAGCACGAAGATGGGGACGATCACCGTGACGACGTCGATCTCGCGCCCCGAAGCCGCGATGACCCCGAACGTCCACAGCGATCCGAGCAACGCCGGGACCACCGCCAGCACCGTGAGGCGGCGCTCGCCGACATTGGCGTAGAAGGTGGCGACGAGGAGCACGAGCACGGTGGGCGGGATGAGAAGAAGGAACAGGGACAAGATGTCGACCACCGCCGCGTACACAGCGGGGTTGCCTGCCACGGTCACCTCCGTCCCCTGAGGCGGCGTCATCTCGCCCACGGCGCGCGCGACTGCGATGCCATCATCCCCCGGGACCACCAGCAGCATCGTATGCCGGCCGTTCTCGCTCAACAGCAACTCGGACAGCGGTCCGGCAGCGACCGAATTCAACAGCGCCTCCGGCGCCGCCGCCACGAACGCCGGTGTGATCGCAGAGCCATCGAGCGGATTGGTCGGGGGGACGAGCGCGACAACTGACGCAACCCCATCGACCTTGGCGAGATCGTCGCGAAAGGCTGCGAGATCGATGAGCCGGGCGCGATCGCCGAACGTCTCCCCTTCGGGGAGAGACAGCACGACATTCACCGGATCCGAGGTCTGGTACTTCTCCTGGAGTGCGGCGAAAGCCTCACCCCGCTCGTTTCCTTCGGTGATGAAGGAGGCCACGTCGGCGTTGAACTGAATCCGAAACAGAGAGACCACCGCCAGCACCGAGATGAGCCCTGTCAGACCCAGGATCCGCTGGGGGTGGTCGACGATGAACGTGGCGATCCTGCGCATGGTGCTCCTCGCGACGGTTCGGTGCCCCGAAAGTGGGCACGTTGATCATCGTCGCCATCGCGCGGCAATCGCCGGCCCACCGCCAACCATAGGCAGAGCCTCGGGCCGTCCGGTTGGGCCGGCGCCGACTCAACGGTTGCGGAGCTGGAGGGCCGCCCTCCCGAGCTCTCCGACGAGGAACCGGGAGAGTTGCCCGGGAAGCGCGAGACCTTCCGCGGCGGCAGACATGCAGCGGGTCCACTCCTCGGCCTCGTACGGGCCGATGTCGAACGGGGAGTGCCGCATCCGCAACGCCGGATGGCCCCTGCGCTCCCAATAGAGGGGCGGCCCTCCCATCCAGCCGGACAGGAACTCGAAGAGCTTGTCTCGCGACTCGGAGGTGTCGTCTGGCAGCATCGCCCGCAAGACCGGGCTCTCGGATTCGATCAGGTCGTAGAACGCATCGACGAGGTCCCGAACACCGGTGGCTCCCCCGATCTGGAGGTAGGGGCTGGGGGCGTCACCCCACGGGCGCTCGGCCGAACGGGCCGGATCGTCAGGCATCCTCCAAGGCTACCCGGGCTCCGAAAGGGCCAAAACAGGCCGGTCGTCACTGGACCGGCCGCACCGCCGCACCGACCATGGTGTGGTCCGAGAGGAGGCGCAATCGACACGAGCCGGCAGCGACGTCGCGGCGAGTCGACCAGCGCCACCACCGGTCGGCCGGATGCCTCGGCGAGTCCGACGGCGCCGTCACCCCCCTTCGGCCACCCGCTCGGTTCCCCTCCGCCCGATCACGCGCGTGTGGCCACCGGAGAGACCGGCCATGGTCCATACTCTCGGGATGCACCTGAAGGCACATCGCTGGGCGGTGTTCGTGGCGTACGCCGTCTCCGACGACGTCGCACGCGAGACAAACCCACGGATCTCCCCGCTCGACCTCGCCGCCGCCCCGATCTCCGAGACGCCGATCCTGTGCTACGACTGCGGGACGGCGGCACCGGGAGTCGACCCGCACTGTCCGGATCCGCCCAAGCCCGGATACCCATTCGACTCAACCCCGTCATGAGGGTGGCCGATGCCTCCATCAGCCGCACGGCGCGCGGATCGAGCGCGTGGGAGATCACATGCAACGACTGAAGACGGCGAGACGGGTGGGAGCGGGGTTGATGGTTGCAGCCCTCCTCGGACCGGCGCTCCCCGCCCTCGCCTGGGGAATCGACATCGACGACCCCGATCTCTTCGGTCCCGGAGAAGGGTGGCCGACCCCGAGCCGGCTCGAACGAGGCGACACCGGGCCATGGGTGGAACGACTTCAGGCGGCCCTGACCGAGGCGGGGTTCCGCCCCGGCGACGCCGACGGCCGGTTCGGCGGGCCCACCCAGGGGGCGGTCTACGCGTTCCAGAAGGTCCACGGACTGGAGCGAACCGGTCACTTCGACATGGACGACTGGGATCTGATCGCCCAGCCCATCGCCCTCCCACCAGACGACGGTGCACCCGACCGCGTCGAGGTGGACCTCGACAAGCAGGTGTTGTTCCTGATCGAGGATCAGCAGGTGCAGGCGGTCCTCCCCGTGTCTTCCGGGAATGGTGAGAGCTATCGCGGCCGGGGAGGGAGGGCGGTCCGGGCCACCACCCCGGAGGGGAGCTACCGCTTCTACCGCCACATCGACGGCTGGCGCATCTCGTACCTCGGCGGGCTCTACCGGCCGTACTACTTCCGGGGCGGCTACGCCATCCATGGGTCGTACAGCGTTCCGCCCTATCCGGCGTCGCATGGATGCGTGCGCGTCGAACTGCACGACATGGACTTCCTCACGACGCGCCTCTCCGTCGGCATGCCGATCTACGTCTACGGGAACCGCCTCGCCCGCGATGAGGTCGCCCCCGCCGCGGTCGACGTACAGTCGCCACCTCCCTCCCAGAACCCCCCACCCCGATCGCTGGGCTGACGTCGATCCGGCGGCGCGATCCGAGGCCGGTCGGCGCCGGCACACGAACCACCGGTAGTGTCCTCTTCGTGACCGATGGTGGCCATTTCGACGTCATCGTGGTGGGGAGCGGATTCGGCGGCGGGGTGACAGCGCTCCGGCTCACCGAGAAGGGCTACCGGGTCGCCGTGCTCGAGGCGGGCAGGCGATTCGGATCCGACGACTTCCCCAAGACGAGCTGGAACCTCCGACGGTATTTCTGGGCCCCCTCTCTCGGGATGCGCGGCATCCTGCGGATGAATCTCCTTCGACACGCACTGGTGATCTCCGGATCAGGCGTGGGTGGTGGATCGTTGGTCTACGCCAACACCCTGTACCGGCCTCACGCGGCGTTCTATTCCGACCCGCAGTGGGCCGACATCACCGACTGGAAGGATGAACTGGCGCCGCACTACGACACCGCCGAGCGGATGCTGGGTGTCACGTCTGCCCGAACGGACAATCCGTCCGACCAGGTGCTGCTCCGTATCGCCCGGCGGATGGGCGTCGAAGACACCTTTCAGCCGACCCCGGTCGGAGTGTTTCAGGGCGCCCCCGGCGTGGAAGTGGACGACCCGTATTTCGGCGGCGCCGGGCCACGACGCACGGGGTGCCTCGCATGCGGCTCGTGCATGACGGGGTGCCCGCACGGCGCCAAGAACTCGATCGACCGGAACTACCTGTATCTCGCCGAAGCCGCCGGAGCGACCGTGTTCCCCGAACACGAGGTGACCGACGTCGAGCGGCGCCAGGGGGGCTTCGCGGTCACTGCGTCCCGCCCAGGAATCGGACGAAGCCGGCGCACGACTCGCTTCACTGCCACCGAGGTGGTGTTTGCCGCCGGGGCGCTCGGCACCACCCGTCTGCTGCTCCGGCTGCAGGCGTCCGGTCGGCTGCCTTCGGTCTCCGACCGGCTGGGCCACGTGGTGCGGACCAATTCGGAGGCCATCATCGGAGCGACCAGGCTCGGGGACTCCCCCGACTTCTCCAAGGGCGTTGCCATCGCGTCCTCCATCCACACCAGGGGGGACACCCACATCGAGGCGGTGCGCTACGGAAAGGGAAGCAACTCCCTCGGCCTGCTCGCGACCGTCATGGTCGACGGAGGGGGTCGGATCCCGCGCCAGCTCCGGTTCCTGCTCACCATCGCCAGACATCCGATTGCATTCATCCGCTCCCTCTCGGTGCGGAGGTGGGCGGAGCGCACGGTCATCCTGCTGGTGATGCAGAGCCGCGACAATCGGATCCGGCTCGGATTGCGAGGGAGGCGGGTGGTGTCGGACCTCGATGGCGGAACCCCGCCGCCGACCTACATCCCGGACGGCAACCGCGCCGCCCGACTCGTCGCAGAGGAGATCGGCGGACTCGCCGGGAGCGCCCTGAACGAGGTGCTGTTCGATACGCCCACCACTGCCCACCTCATCGGCGGGGCCTGCGTCGGAGCCGACCCCGCCACCGGTGTGGTCGACCCGTACCACCGCCTGTTCGGCGAACCAGGCCTCCATGTGGTCGACGGAGCCGCGGTCGGAGCAAACCTGGGGGTCAATCCCTCGCTCTCGATCACGGCGATGGCAGAACGGGCCATGTCGTTGTGGCCGAATCGCGGGGAGGACGATCCTCGCCCGCCGCTCGGCTCGGCCTACGTCAGGCTGGCTCCGGTGGCGCCGCGCCATCCGGCGGTCGGGTGAGTCGCGGACCGAATCATCCAACGGTCCCTGCCGGCCGCCGCCCGGTCGCGGGACACTGAGGCGGGGCGGTCGAACGACGAAAGGACTCAAGATGCAAACACTCGAGGCCAGGAGCAGCGTCGCCGACCGCCTCATCGACCGGCTGGGACCGATGCTGGCCGCCGAGCGGGTGTTCGGTGAGGCCGTCGAACGAGACGGCGTCACGGTCATCCCTGTCGTATCCCTTCGGGCCGGCGGCGGCGGGGGTGGCGGAGACGGTGGTGAGGGCGGCGCAGGGGCCGGGGAAGGCGCCGGGTTCGGCGTGATCGCGAGACCGGCGGGCGCCTACGTCATCGAGGCGGGGACGGTCCATTGGGAGCCTGCACTGGACGTCAACCGCATCATCACTGCGGCGACGACGCTCCTCACCACGCTGCTGTTCGTTCGGTGGCGAGTCATTCGGGCGCGGCTGCGCTCGGCCTGATCTCCGACCCACGCGCGCGGGTGGCGGTCAGGTCAGATCCTCGGCCTCCACCTCCGCCGCCAGGGCATCGAGATCTCCCGGCGCAGGCGAGTGGTCCCACACCCGAAAGCCCGTGAGCAGTTCGGAGTAGGCGATCGCCTGCCAAGGGTCCGAGACCACGACCGCAATCGGGAGATCGGGCCTCAGCAGGTCCCGGTACCTGGCCAGGATCTCGCGATGCTCCGGCCGGTCGAGGTCGAGCATGAACACGATCCCGTGTGCCTGTTCGGCAATCGTGCAGTGGCCTGTCTCGATGATCGGACAGACGCCATCGCCCGGGCCGTGGCACAGCAGGACCGGATGTCCCAGGTTCTGGAGGAACCCGAGATCGACCGACGCCCCCTCCGGCGCATCGACGAGGATCGTCGAGAACGGCATGCGACATCCTCCGGCTCGCTTCGTTCTTATGGCGGATGAGCGGCCGGGTGACAAGGGGCGAATGACACGGCGCACGTCGCCGGTCGGGCCGTCATGTCTCGTTCAGCGAAACCCGAACAGAGGCGGCAGCAGCACGGCCACCACCAGAGCCCACATTCCGATGACCGGCAGGTAGGCCGTCTGCCAGTGTTCGAGGGAAGCGCGGGCATGCCTCCCCCGCAGAAACCGGATCGAGAGCCAGGCCGCGCCTGCGAGGTCGACCAGAAGCACGAGGTTGAGCCCGAGCGCCGCAACCCGGTTCGGGGTGAACCCCAGATCCGCCACCCGGGCGACGAGCGAGGCGAGCACCATCAGGTCGAGTGCGAGGGCGCTCACGACCGCCACGAGCTGGGTTCGATCGAACCAATCGGGGGGCCGCACCGAGTCCGAGGCGGACATCCCGTAGACCACGAGGCCAAGGATCACCACCAGGAGCGCATCGAGCACCACCAGCAGATCACGGTCGAAGCCGTCCCCCGGCCCCGATATCACGTACGCCACCGCCGCGCCGACGAGCATCACGGCGAACAGCGGAGTGAAGATCCTGGTGAGAACGGGGGCGATGTTCTCCACGACGCTCTTCTTCGCCTCCACCAGCCACGCCGCCACGATCACCGCGCCGGCCGCACCGGACACCACGACCCACTCGACGACACCCTCGGCCAGCTCGCCGCTCACGGGCGTGAGGATGAGGCCGGTGAGGGCGAGCAGCACCCCACCACCCAGGGCGATGAGGACGTAGGAGATCAGCCACTCCCCGCTGAACCGGACGAAGGCCATCCGTCGAGCCGCCGACCGCCACCCGCCCCCGGAGTGGGCATAGCCGACCACGAACCAGATCGCCACGGGCAGATGGAGCACCGCCAGGAGCTCCGTCGACGAACCCTCACTCCACGGATAGGAGTTGACCACCACCGCGGCGATCACGAGTGGCGCGGCGGCCGCCGCGGCGAATCGCAGCGTGAAGCCGTGTCGGCGCCCCAGGAACCAGACCAGGAATGGCAACACCACCAGCGCGCCGTTGCGGCGCATGAAGATCCCCCAATCCGGGTCTTCAGGGCGGAGCCCGAACAGCCACACGAGCTGGACCGCCAGGCCTGCAAGCCCTGCAGCCACCACCGCCTCGATCAGCCGGCCGGCCTGCGGGGCCGGCGTCTCTCCACCCTGGAGGTCTTGGCCCCACAGGAGATCGCCGTGATCGCCGGCGAACCGGCGGGTTGGGCCGTCGACGGCGCCGAGCCGCCTCAGGGCAACGAGCAGAGCCTCCTCCCCGGAGAGGCCGGCCGCCACCAGGTCGGCAATCCGGTCCCGCAGATGAGCCTCCATCTCTTCGATGTCGGGTCGGCGGACCCCGGACGCGTCCAGGTGCGCCCGCCACGCACCGATGAGATGGTCGACCGAACCCACTTCACGTACCCCTTGGCTCGAGGCCCGTAGGCGGGCGGCTCCTCACGGCGCCGGGTCCTCTCGTCCCCGCCTCAGTGCTTCCGCAGGAAGTCGGCCACGGCCCGATGGAACTCATCCGGACGTTCGAGGTAGATCAGGTGACCGCCGGTCAGCTTGGTCAGGGTGGCGCCGGGAATCAGTTCAGCCAGTTCGCGGGATTGATGCGGAGGCGTGCAGATGTCCTCGTCTCCCACCAGCACCAACGTTGGAACCGCCACCTGCGCCAGGCGGTCTCGCTGATCGTGTTTCATGATCATGTCGATCCGCTTCGCCATGATGTCTGGATCAGAACGGCCTGCGGATGCCTTGGCGATCCAGGCTTCGATCACCTCGGGGCGGGATGCTGCAACCGACGGGGCGAACAGGAAGAGCGCCGTGATCTCGGTGTATGCCGCCGGGCCGAGTTCGGTCAACACCCGGCGGCGGACGGTGAACTCCCGATCGAAATACGGGTCGGGCCCGGCCCAGGACGAGACGAGCGTGAGCGACCTCACGACGTCCGGATGGTCGAGCGCCATCACCTGTCCGATGGCGCCTCCGGTCGAGGACCCGACCACGTGAGCGGGGCCGACGCCCAGGTCCCGCACCAGGCCGGCCATGTCGGCGGCGTGGGTCTCGATCGTGTACCCGTCGGCCGCGCGGGTGGAGCCGCCCGTTCCCCGATGATCGGGAACGATGACCTCGAAGTCCCTGGCGAACCGATCGAGGTGATCTCCCCAGGCTCTCCCGACACCGGACAGCCCGGTGAGCAGCAAGACAGGTGCACCGGCGCCTGCGGTCTCGTAGGCGACCTCGATCCCGTTCACTGTGGCTCGCATGGCCACCTCTCTTTCTGTGCGCGCCGTGAACCCCGGCGGTACGGTATCCGTTGATGGAGTTCGCTGCTCGAATCGCACCGGAGATCGACCGTCTCGTGCTGGCCGTCAACACGATCTCGGGCTCCGAATCCGGCAGAACACTCGACGAACTGGCATCGGCACTCGGGATCGGCGACCACGAGCTCCTCAAGCACTACGCCGAGTTCCTGCTCGCCGGGCGACTCACCCCCGAACTGGCGGTCCGGCGGGTTCCGTATCAGCCACGGGAGCGGGTCGAGCGCGACATCGCCACCTGGCACCGGCTGGGACTCGTCGAGGACTCGGATGGACTCCTGGGTGCCCGGCCTCGCCTGGTTCCGCTGCTCGAGGCGGTGCTCGCAGGCCGGACCGCAGTCGCAACCCGCCTGTGGTCGGCCAACGATTTTCTTCCCGCTGCCCTCGATCTGGCCGGCAAGGCCGCCGGCAGGCTCGGCGGCCAGTTCGTCCTCGCCAGGGCACACCAGGATCTGCCCGCGCCGAGGGACCGCCACCTCCGTCTCCACCACCAGCTGACCTCGCTGCGCTACGCCCGATCCCAGGCACACGCCGAGGCGTGGCGGGCAGCCGGCCTCGTGCGTGCGGAGATCCTGGCGTTGACGGCGTCGTGGCATGGCAGGCCGGCGGCGGACACCGCGACCGTCGAGAGACTCATCGAGCGCGGTCTGGCGTTCGAAGACGGAGCTCTCACCGTGGCGGGCATGCGGCTGCGACAGGAGATCGAAGATGCCACCAACCACGCCACGGCGCCCGCATTCGAGACGCTCGACGACGACGAACGGGAGAACCTGATCGTGTCGCTGGCGATGCTGCCCGGGGAACCGATCCACTAGCGCCGGCGCGGTCCGGCGACGGGGGCTGCCGGCCGGAGCCGAACGACCCCGATCGTCGACGTCGACCCCGGTCGCACCCCACCCTTGTGACCCCTTGCCCTAAGCCGGGCTGCCGCCGAAGGCCAGAATGACGGGAATTGCAGCCGAAATGAGGGTCCCATGTCCACCGATACCAAGTGGGTGTACGCGTTCAACGAGGTCGAGGAAGCCGAGAAGGCCGTCGGTGGGGACTGGGACGCCGTCAGAGGGCTGCTGGGCGGCAAGGGCGCAAACCTGGGCGACATGACCCGCATCGGCGTGCCGGTGCCGCCCGGGTTCACGATCTCGACCGAGGCCTGCAACAGCTACCTCCGGGCCGGGGAGGACTTCCCGGAGGGGATGCTGGATCAGGTGGCGGAGGCGCTCAGGTCGGTCGAGGAGGAGACGGGCAAGCGCTTCGGCGATGCCGACAACCCGCTCCTGGTCTCGTGCCGGTCGGGCGCCAAGTTCTCGATGCCGGGGATGATGGACACCGTTCTCAACATCGGCCTCAACGACGCCGTGGTGGAAGGGTTGATCCGATTGACCGACGATCCACACTTCGGATACGACTCATACCGCCGGCTCGTCCAGATGTTCGGATCCGTGGTCCTCGGAGTACGCGACGAGCCGTTCGAGGACGTCCTCGAACGGTACCGCACTGCGCGCAACGTCGGCAGCGACTCGGATCTCACCGCAGACGACTTCAAGGCCATCACCGCCGAGTTCAGGGGCATCGTCGAGCGCTACGCCGGACGGGCGTTCCCGGATGATCCGAAGGAACAGCTCCTCCTGGCGATCGAGGCCGTGTTCCGATCGTGGAACGGCAAGCGGGCAATCGACTACCGCAATGCCGCCGGCATCGCCCACGACCTGGGGACCGGTGTGAACATCCAGACGATGGTGTTCGGCAACATGGGGTCCGACTCCGCCACCGGGGTCGCCATGTCCCGCAATGCCACCACCGGCGAGAACCACCTCGAGGGCGACTACCTGACCAACGCCCAGGGCGAAGACGTCGTTGCCGGCATTCGCGTCACGAAGCGGATGGACGAGCTCGAAGAGGAGATGCCCGAGCTGTACCGGGAGTTCGCCTCCATCGCCCGCCGGCTGGAGGAGCACTACCGCGAGATGCAGGACATGGAATTCACGATCGAGCGCGGCAAGCTCTGGCTGCTCCAAACCCGCGACGGCAAACGGACCGCCCAGGCCGCAGTGCGCATCGCCGTCGACATGACCGACGAAGGCCTCATCACATCGGAGGAGGCCCTCCTGCGGGTGACCCCGGAGCAGATCGACTTCTTCCTCCACCCGTCGTTCGTCGTCGAGTCGAAGACGACAGCACAGGACGAGGGACGATTGCTCGCCACCGGGCTCAACGTCTCACCGGGCGCCGCCGTGGGCCAGGTGGCATTCGACGCCGACCTCACCGAACGATGGGCGAAGGAGGAAGGCCGCGACGTCATCATGGTGCGCCCCGAGACCAAACCCGACGACGTCCACGGCATGCTCGCCGCCAATGGCATCCTCACCAGCCGCGGCGGCCGGACCAGCCACGCCGCGCTCGTCGCCCGGCAATTCGGCAAGCCGGCGGTGGTGGGGGCCGAGGCCATCCAGATCGACCTGAACCAGCGCGTGTTACGCGTCGGCGACCAGGTGGTCTCCGAGGGAGAGTGGATCTCGATCGACGGCACCAGCGGAGATGTGTTCCTCGGCAAGATGGACACCCAGACGCCCGACCTCGAGAACGCCTGGCTGCGACAGCTCCTCGAATGGGCAGACGAGGTGCGGGACATCGGGGTGTGGACGAACGCCGACCATCCCGACGACGCCCGCCTGGCGCGTTCGTACGGCGCAGAAGGCATCGGCCTCACCCGGACCGAGCACATGTTCTTCGATCAGGCCCGGCTGCCGATCGTGCAGAAGATGATCATGGCCACGATCCCGGCCGACCGCGCCGATGCGCTCGACCAGCTGCTCCCGTTCCAGCGAGAGGACTTCGCCGGTCTGTTCCGGGCCATGGACGGCCTCCCGGTAACGATCCGGCTGATCGACCCGCCGCTGCACGAGTTCCTTCCCAGCTTCGAGGAGCTGACGCTCGACCTCACCGACCTGAAGATCCGCATCCAGTCGGCCTCATCCCTCAAGGAGATCAACGAGTTGCTGGGGCGCATCGAGGCCGAGGAGCACATGC
>DATCZS010000042.1:0-2787 GCA_036525795.1 Acidimicrobiia bacterium
GTCTTCGAGGACTCCTGCAGGTCGCGCATCAGATCGAGGATCTGTGCCTGAATCGTCACGTCGAGGGCTGTGGTGGGCTCGTCTGCGATGAGAAGCTCGGGCTGGCAGGCGAGGGCCATGGCGATCATGATCCGCTGAGCCATGCCGCCCGACAGCTCGTGGGGATAGGCCTTCGCCCGCCGCTCGGGATCGGGGATGCCCACCTTGGCCAGCATCTCGATGACCTTCTCCTCCTCGACCTCCTTCGACCAGTCCCGGTGGAGTTCGAACATCTCCTTGATCTGCATTCCCGCCCGATACACGGGGTTCAGGGCCGATGTCGGCTGCTGGAAGATCATCGAGATGTTCTCGCCCCGCAGCTTGCGGAGGTCGTTCTTCTTGAGCTTGGTGAGCTCGCGGCCGCCGAACAGGATCTCCCCGGCGACCACCTTGCCCGGATGGCCGATCAGCCCCATGATCGACAGCGACGTGACCGACTTGCCGCACCCGGACTCGCCCACGATCCCCAGCACCTCGCCCCGATCGACGTGAAAGTCCACTTCGTCGACCGCTTTGACCATTCCGTCCCGCGTGTCGAAGTGCGTCTTGAGGCCCCGCACCTCGAGGAGCCGCTCGCCTGCCTGCCGCCCGGTGCCGTATTCGACTGCGGAGCCGGCCTTGGTGCTGCGGTCCCTCATCGGTTCAGGGTGGGGTCGAGGGCGTCGCGGAGTCCGTCGCCCATGAGGTTGAAGCCGAGCACGGTGATCATGATCGCCAGCCCCGGAAAGAACACCAGGTGGGGGGCGGTGAACACCTGGTTGCGCTCGGAGGCGAGCATCGAGCCCCACTCGGCCTGAGGGGGCTGCGCTCCGAGCCCCAGAAAGCTGAGGCCGGCCGCCTCCAGGATGGCGGTGGCCACGCCCAGTGTCGCCAGGACGACGAGGGGCGTCATGGCGTTGGGGATCACCCGGCGGATGAGGAGCTGGGACGGCGAGGCGCCGAGGGCTCGCGAGGCCGACACGAAGTCGCTCTCCTTGATGGCCAGCACCTGGGCGCGCATGACCCGGGCGTAGCCGGGCATCGTCACGATGGCGATGGCGATCAGCGCGTTCCGCAGGCCCGGCCCGAGCACCGCCACGATGGCGATGGCGAGGAGCAGAGAGGGGAATCCGAGGATCACGTCCATGAACCGCATCACGATGTTGTCGAACCAGCCGCCGCGGAAGCCGGCGACCGCTCCGATCGCCGCTCCCACCACCAGGGCCAGCGTGACGGTGAAGAACCCGAGGGTCAGGCTCACGCGGGAGCCGAAGATGATCCGGGAGAACTCGTCCCGCACGTTTCCGTCGATTCCCAGGATGTGCTGGGGTGTCGACTCGTCACATCCCAGAAGGTGGATGCAGGGCGGGTCGTACCGCCCCACCTCCTCGACGCCGATCAGGATCTCGGTCGGTTCGTAGGGGGCGATGATCGGGGCGAAGATCGCGACGAGTACAAGCATCGAGATGATCCCGAGTCCGATCATTCCCGACTTCCTGCCCCGAAACCGCCGCAGTGCGAGTCGCCACTGGGTCAGGGGCTTGTCGTACAGGCGTTTCGAGTCGAGGGCCTGCTGCTGCAGCTTCTCGATGGCCTCACGGCGGCTGATCATCGTCATTCCAGGCGGATCCTCGGGTCGAGATAGGCGTACGACAGGTCGACGATGAGATTCACCATCACGTAGCCGGCCGCCACCACGATGGTGAATCCCTGGACGATGGCGTAGTCACGGCCTGTGATCGCGTCGAACAGCGCCCGGCCGACACCGGCGAGGTTGAACACGGTCTCGGTGAGCACCGCCCCCCCGAGCAGCGCCCCGAGCTGGAGTCCGATGATGGTCACCACCGGGAGCATCGCGTTGCGCAGGGCGTGTCCCCGCACCACGCTCACCTCGCTGGCCCCCTTGGCACGGGCCGTGCGGATGTAGTCCCTGCTCATGACCTCCAGCAGGGAGCTGCGGGTGATACGGGCGATGATCGAGAGCGGGATGGTGGCCAGTGCGACGGCCGGGAGGATCATGTGGCGCACCGCGTCCCAGAACACCTCCCACTGGCCGGTGACGAGGTTGTTCAGGATGTAGTGGTTTGCCAGGTACTCGTGGAACTTGGCCGACAGGCTGCCTTCCTGGAGGGTCCACCCCCACACCTCGTAGTACGGATCCGAGAACACACCCGGGCTGAGGCGTCCCGACGGTGGGAGGGCGAAGGCGGTGTCGCGCAGGAGGAGCGCAAACACGTATGCGAGCATCAGTCCGAGCCAGAAGACCGGCATCGACACGCCCACGTTGGCGAGGGCCATCGTTCCGGTGTCGACCGCGGTGTTGTGGCGCCGGGCGGCGAGGATCCCGAGCGGAACTCCCACGAGCACGGCCAGTGTCAGCGCAGACAGCGCGAGCTCGGTGGTGAGGGGGAGCCGCTCGATGAGGAGCTGGTTCACGGGACGGGAGAAGCGCACGGACTCTCCGAGGTCGAATGTCGCGACATTGCGCATGTAGATCCCGAGCTGGACCACGATCGGCTCGTTGAGTCCGTTCGCCTCGTTGAACCGTTCGCACGCCTCCTCGGTGGCCCGTTCTCCGAGCATGGCGGTGCACGGATCGCCGGGGATCGCCCGGATCAGGAGGAACACCACGGCGACGATCCCGATCAGAACAGGGATGGCCAGAAGGATCCTGCGGGTGACGTATGCGAGCAATGCGTCGCCGAGCATAGGGCGGGGGGGAGGCACCTGGCGCCTCCCCCCCGTCTGTTTTCACCTGATGGGTGAGAT